>CAYSCF010000135.1:0-17136 GCA_964429305.1 uncultured Sandaracinaceae bacterium
CACGCGCACGCCTTGGGTGATGGCGTCGGGCGCCATCGCGGTCGCCGCCACCGCGCTCTTCGTGCTCTGGCCGCGTGCGGCCGTGCCCGGAGCTCTGCGCGATACCGACGGCGCCACGCTCGCCGAACGTTGGGAGTCCCACGCGCCGACCACGGTCCCGCTCGACGACGGCTCGACGCTCACGCTTGGCGAGAGTGCCGTCCTGGCGACGCTCGAGAACGACGCGCACGACGTGTCGTTCCTCCTCGAATCGGGCAGCGTGACGTTCGACGTGCGTCCACACGGCGCGCGACGGTGGTCCATCGAGTGCGGTCTCGCCGTCGTCAGCGTCGTCGGTACGCGCTTCACGATCACGCGCGCGCCTCATCGGCTCGAAGTGTCGGTCGAGCGCGGCATCGTCCTCGTGCGTGGGGAGCGCGTGCCCGATCATGCGCGGCGCCTCGTCGCAGGCGAGCGCATCGAGGTCACCGATGTCCATGCCCCGGCACCCGACATCGTCGCACCTCTCGAGGAAGCCGCGCCGCAATCCACGGAGATCGCGCCCGTCGTCGCGCCACGCGTGCCGTCGTGGCGCTCGCTCGCCGAGCAGACGCGATGGGACGACGCGTACTGCGCGCTCGGGCCGGCGGGCGTGGACGGAGCTGCCGATCGCGCGAGCGTCGACGATCTCCTCGTGCTCGCAGACGTGGCGCGTCTCTCCGGCCATCTCGCGGATGCAGTCGCGCCGCTCGAGCGCGTCGTCGCCGAGCATCCCCAGGATCCCCACGCGAGCCTCGCGGCGTTCTCGCTCGGTCGCATCGAGGACCGCCTCGCGCATCCCGACCGCGCAGCCGCGGCGTTCGCGCGTGCGCTCGCGCTCGGTCAGCTCCCGACCGCGCTGCGCGGCGATGCGCTCGCGAGGCGCGCGTCGTCGCTCGAACGGGCGGGCGATCACGCGCAGGCGGTCGTCGCGGCGCGTGCGTATCTCGCCGAGCTTCCCGCGGGCCCCGAGTCCAGCGCGATGCGCACGATCGAGGAGCGCCCTTGATCGCACGCTCGTCGCTCGCGCTCGCGCTGCTGATGCTCCCCGTCGTCGCGCACGCGCAGTCGCCACGCTCGGTGTCGCTCGACGTGGCGCGCTGCGAGGGTGGCTCGTTCGACGCGCTCGCCGTGATCGACGCAGCACGCGTCGAGCTCGCCGCCGACGGAATCCCCGACGTCCACGCGGTAGCGGAGCCGGGCGACGGCGCGATCGCGCGCATCCGCATCTCGCCCGACTGCGCCGACGTCGACGCGTTCGTCGTGCACATCGACGACCTCGTGACGCAGAAGAGCATCGAGCGTGCGATCGTGCTCGAGGAGATGCCGTCGTCGGCGGTGCCGCGCGCGCTCGCCATCGCGGCCGCGGAGCTCTTGCGTGCGAGCTGGGCCGAGCTCGAGCTGGTCGATGCAGCGGAACAGCCGCCTGCGATCGTCGACGCGCTCCGCGTGCGCGTGCGGGGGCTTCGCGAGGCACGTGCGCTCTCGGCGCCCGACGCGGCCGCGGCGCCCGCGCCCGTCGAAGCCCATGTACCGGTCGAAGAGCCACCGTCGACAGCGGCGATCGTCGGCATCTACGCCGAAGGCGTCGTGCGCGCGTTCCCGGGCGGAGGGGTCGCTCCTCTCGGAGGGCGCCTCGCGCTCGATGTGATGCTCGGCGCGCAGCTGCGTCTGGGCATCGACGGCGAGGTGGTGTTCGGAAGCGCGATCCACCCGCTCGGCTCGATCGATCTCGGTCTCGCGAGTGGCGGGCTCTCGCTGCGCTACGACGCCGCGATCGACGTCGTACGGCTCGGGCTCGGCGCGCGCGTCGCCGCCGGCGCCGGCTGGACCCAGGGGCATCCCTCGGCCGGTGGTGTCGTCGGCGCGGGCGGCGATGGATTCGTGCTGCTCGTCGGCGGTGTTCTCGTCGTCGCGCTGCCGCTCGGCGACATCGTCTCGCTTCGGCTCGACGTGGAAGGCGGCGGCGCCGCAGTCGGCTTCGAGGCGTACGTCGATCGCGCGCCGGTCGCGGGTCTGGTCGGCGGCTACCTCGCCGCGTCACTCGGGATCGCGCTGTTCGTCTAGAAGCGCGTCGTCAGCGCTCGCTCAAGAGCTTGGTGCGGATGCGGATGTCGCGGTCCATGCCGCGCTTCTTCGCGCGCTCCTTCTCGATCTCGCGGTTGCGCGGGGCGGAGCGCGGGGCCTCGAGGTCCTCCATGAGCAGCCGCCGCGTGATCGCGGTGACCTCGTCGACGGCCCGCTCGAACGCCGCGCGGTTCGCCTCGGTCGGCTTGGTGATGCCGCTGACCTTGCGCACGTACTGGAGCGAGCTCGCGCGCATCTCGTCGTCGGTCGCAGGCGGCTCGAAGTGGAAGAGCAGCTTGATGTTCCGGCACATGAGGGAAGGGTAGCGCGGTGGACATCGTAGATGCCGGCGGATAGGGATCCCCCGGGGGCTTATGAATCCGACGCTCGATCTGCGCGCTTCAGTCCGTACGGCCGGCGGCCGGATGATCCTCTACGGATTCATCGGTCTCATCGTGGGCGTCATCGCGCTCGCGATCGGCGCGGTGACCGGCTTCTTCCTCTGCATCGCGATCCCGATCCTGCTCGCCTCGCCCCTCGCGATGGCGTGGGGCGCGCTGCAGCTGGTCTATCCCGACATCCAGCTGGGTCACCTCGGCCACGGGCCCGCGCGCGCGATGACGATCCAGCAGATCGAGAACGAAGCGCGCGACCCGCGCACGATGTACCAGAAGACGCAGCGCGGTCAGATCTGGATGACGCCCGCGTGGTTCGTCGTCATCTCGGACGACGAGGTCATGATCGAGCAGCGCCGCAACATCCTGCTCGCATACCCGCACGTGAGCCGCGGTCGGTACAACACGACTACCTCGATCAAAGTGCGCTCGCGCAGCAAGAACTACACGATCGGGATCGAAGAGGTCGAGCAGGACTGGTTCATGCGCACGTTCCAGAGCGCGGCACCGTGGGCGTATCTCGGGTACGAGCCGCGCACCGCTCAGATGCTGGCGCCGCAGCTCGCGTACGAGGTCGATCAGCGCGCGATGCGCTTCTTGCCGCCGGGTCAGTGAGCGGGAGCTTCTTCGGCCGGCACTGCGCTGCTGGGCGGTGGCGGTGCCGGCGCGCTCAGGTCGACCCAATGCAGACGCCCTGCAGCGATCCACGCGAGGCGCGTCGCGCTCGGGCTCACCGCGACGTCGACGGCGATTCCGTCCGCGTGATCGAACCCGGTCGGCACCACCAGCGCGGGTGTTTGGCCGCGTCGATAGAGCGCGATGCCCACGCTGCTCACGAAGGCCCACGCGCTCGCGTCGGAGGTCGCGCATCCGCTCGCGATCGGGGCCGGCGCGGGCTCGTCGTCGGCCAGCGTCGTCGGCGCGCCGACCGAGGCGCCGTTCACGTCGAGCGGCGTCATCACGAGCGTGCTGCCGCGCGCGACGAGCGCTCCTTGCGGCGCCCAGCCGAGCACGCGCCAACCGTTCGCGTCGTGGCGCTGCGCGATCGAGAGCCCCTGATCGGTCGCGAGATCCGTGCACACGGCGCCGGCGGGCGGCGTGCGTGGTTCGATCAGCGCGAGCGAGCGCGCATCGCTCGGTGAGTCGAGCGGGCCGAAGACGGGGCGCACCACGAGGCTGGTCCCGGCGCACGCGCGCTCGATCTCGCTGATCGTGTGCGCATGCGTGGCGTCGTCGATGCCGGCGGCACCGTTCTCGATCGTCGGGACGGCGGTACTGCTCGAGAGCGTCGCGATGCGCGGCGCGTCGCCTCGGATCAGCACGCGATCCTCGTCGAGGAAGCCGAGCGTCGAGAGACGAACCGTGTCGGCGCTCGAGACGACGCGCGCGTCGGGCCCGTCGTTCGCCCTGGGATGGAGCACGCCGGGCATCGCTGCGAGCGCGTCGCGCGCGAGCGTGCGATCGGCGTCGCGGATCGTCGCATCGGCGCGTCCCAGCGAGACGACCGCGGCCAGCGCCTCCGCGAGATGGCCGCTTCGTGCTTCGGCGGCGGCGGCAGTCGCCAGCGCACGACCGAGCCCGGGCGAAGGTGGGCATGCGAGCCCCACGTCGTCGCCCTCCGCGAGGCGGGCGGTGCTTCCGCAGAGCGCGTCGTGGACGAGAACGGCCGTGCGCGTGGCGGCCAGCGCACGATCGGGATGGCGACGCAACGCAGTGCGAGCCTCGTTCGCGCGCGCGCCGATCGTCGCTTCGGGCTCGGCGGTGTCGCGCGAGAGGCCGGCAGCACGATCGAGCCACGCGAGGTCCACGTCGGCGCTCTCGCCGCTGGGATCGTGCAGCGTCACGTGGACGACGACGTCCTCGTGTCCGTCGTCGTCGCGATCTTCGCCGCGCACCGCGAGGCTCTCGCCGTCGTTCGGGGCGAGCACGAGGGTGTCGAGCACGCGCAGCGTCGGCATCGTGCGTGCGATGGTGATGCGCTGCTCGGGCGCACCGTTGCACGCGCGCTCGATCCGCGCGGCGACGAGACCGGTCGAGAGCGGGATCAGGCGGATCGAGGTGATCGCCGCGGGCGCGCAGACTGCAGCGATCGAGATCGGAAGGGCGAACGTGAGGCCACTGTCGACGCGTGTCGCGATGCCGAGCGAGACGGCGCCATCGACGCCGTTCGCGACGAAGAGGACGTCGTCGTCTCCGTCGCCATCCAGATCGGTCGCATACGTGGCGCGGACCTGCGCGTCGGGAATGGAGATCAACGCGTCGGCGACGCGGACCTCGGCGCCGTCGGGCCACTCCATCGCGCCGGGTGAAGTCGCGACGGCGGTGGTTGGCGCAGCGGTCGTCGGCTCCGGATGCGGCCGGTCGAGCCCGAAGGGCACCGGCTGATCGTCGCCGCATCCGAGCGCGAAGGAGAGTGAGCCGATCACCAGCAGCAGCGAGGCGCGCACGCGTGCGTTGTAGCGCGTGTGCGGGGTCGCACGCGGAACATCGGTCGAGATTCCCATTTTCGCGGGTCGCGGATACGGTCGCCGCGAATGCTGGGGAAAGGTGTGCGCGCTTGGCTGGGGATCGCGATCGTCACCTGGGCGACCGCGGGGAACGTGCGCGCGCAGGAAGATCCCGCGAGCGGGATCACGGAGAGCGAGGAGAGCGAGCGCGCGCGCGAGCAAGGCGAGGTTGCGAGCGAGAGTCGGAGCGGGAGCACCACGACGACAACGACGACGACCGCCGCAGCGACGACGACGACGACGAGGACGACCGAGGAAGCTCCGCCTGCCGAAGAGGAGGAAGGCCTCATCTTCAACATGCACGTCGGGCCGGGCGAGTATCAGCTCCGCGGCAACGCGATGAGCGACATCCCGCTCCAGCCTGCCGGCCCGCGCGCGGCCGGCGAGCCGCCCGTCGGGCCCAACCTCGGACAGAATTACTTCGGCGAGCAGTGGCTGCGGGCAGCCTTCTCGATGACGCTCTCCGATCATCGCGACGCCGATCACCGCCCGGTCCCGTTCCTCACGCTCTTCGGTCAGATGGATCTGCTCTGGGGCGTCGCGTTCGGCGAGCTCGCACAGGGCACGCTCCCTTCTGCATATCCGCGCGATCAGTACGGCTATCCCGGCGTGCGATTCCGACAGCTCTATCTCGAGTGGCGATCGCCCATCGGCGTCTTCCGCGCCGGTCAGATGACGTTCAACTGGGGCCTCGGCATCGTCGCGAACGACGGCCAGACGCCACAGCCCTTCGGCGACTATCGCTTCGGCTCGCTCGTGCGCCGCATCCTCTTCGCGACGCGCCCGCTCGGCGAGAGCACGCCGTTCACCGTCGCGCTCGCGGGCGACTGGGTCGCGTGGGATCTCGTCGCCGACGCGCAGCGGCCGTGCCTTCGCCCGACGCCGGCTCCGTATCCTGGCGCGTCCGCGTGCGGTGACACCGCGTTCCAGGGCGTGCTCGCCGCGTTCTACGAAGAGGGCGACAACCAGGTCGGCGGCTACGTCGCGTACCGCACGCAGCACGACTTCCAGAACGACTTCCTCGACGTGTTCGCGCTCGATCTCTTCGCGCGCTGGCACTTCGACGAGCCCACCGGCGGTCGCTTCTTCTTCGCGATCGAGGCCGCGTACTTCCGCGGCGCCACCTCGCTCACGCGCACGGCCACGCGCCCGCGCACCGACGTGGAGCAGTTCCTCGGCGTCATCCAGCTCGGTCGTCGCCACCAGAACGTCGACATCGTGTTCGAGGGCGGCTACGCGAGCGGCGACTCGAACACCGAGGACAACACCGAGCGCCGCGGATCGTTCAATCCGGATCACCGCGTCGGTCTCGTCCTCTTCCCCGAGGTGATCGCCGCACAGACCGCGCGCGCCGCGTTCCTCGCGCAGGACCCCGACACGTTCGGTCGCGCGCAGCCGGGCGCGCAGCTCATCCCGACGAACGGTGGTGTCGCGGGCGCGTTCTACCTCTTCCCCTACATGATCTGGCGACCGCTCGACTGGCTCGACCTGCGCTTCGCGGGCGTGCTCGCCTGGACCTCGAGCGACAACGTCGATCCGTACCGTCAGCGCGCCGAGTCGCGCTCGGTCAACTACCGCGGCGGCGACCCGACTCGACGCGACCTCGGCCTCGAGCTCGATGCGGCGATCCGCGGACACTGGCTGCTCACGGACTGGCTCACGTTCCAGGCCGGCCTCGAGGGTGGCCTCTTGTTCCCGGGCCACGCCTTCGACGACGACCACGGCACCGCGATGGGTGACGTGGGCCTCGCTCGCATCCGCCTGGGATTGGTGTTTTGATGTTCTGCCGAGGCTTTCGCATGTCTACGAACCTCGCTCGCCACGGGTTCTTCGCGCTCGTTCTCGCGCTCGTCGCATGCGACGGTGGCGGTCTGCCGGCCACACTCGGCAACGCGCCGAGCGGCCACGGCCCCGTCGTCCGCTGGGATCTGAACGCGCGCCCGCTGCCCGAGATCCCACTCCCGAACGACGTCGCCACGTATCCCGATCCGACCTCGCCGACCGGCCGCCGCATCAACGCGAGCTTCATCGCGCCTACCGCGCTCGAGTCGCGCGTGCGCGCCGAGTTCGGCGACATGGACGGCTGGGGCACCTACGCGCCGATCAGCGTCGCGTTCGACGCGCCGCTCGATCTGCAGAATCTGATCGACCGCCAGGGCGGCAGCCGCTTCAGCGAGGCCGACTTCGCGCGCCACGCGGTGTACCTGATCGATCTCGAGACGGGCATCCCCGTGCCGCTCGACATCGACTCGGGCGCTTTCCACTACGTCACCGAGAACACGAATCGCTACTACGCCAACGACCCCCGCGGGCTCGAAGCGCAGATCCTGCTCGAGAGCGTCGAAGAAGATCTCGACGGCCACGGCGTGATGGATCCCGGCGAGGACACGGACTTCGACGGCGTGCTCGATCATCCGAACACGCTCGACGGCACGCGCTATTCGACGCCCGAAGAGACGTACGATCACATGGTGTGGTTCTGGGAGCGCGAGACGAACACACTGCTCCTGCGGCCGATGATCCCGCTCCGCGAGCGGCACGAGTACGCGGTCGTGCTCACGGATCGCCTCGTGGGCGAGTCCGGCGACGTCGTGCGCTCACCGTTTCCCGGCGTGCACCACATCTCGCAGATCGACTCGATCCGGCGGCTGCCGGCGCTCTTCTCGCAGCACGCGGCGCTCTACGGCGACCTCGCGTCGCGCGGGCTCGAGGGCGTCGCGTTCGCGTGGTCGTTCACGACGCAGACGGTGACCGCCGATCTCGTCGCGCTGCGCGAGGGGCTCTACGGACGCGGCCAGTACGCGTTCCTCGCCGATCAGTTCCCGCCCGACCTCTACGTCGTTCCTTCGCTCGGCGGCAGCCGCACGTTCAGCTGTGATCCGGGCACGCCGAACGTGGCGGCCATTCCATTCGAAAGGCTCCGCGAGCCGCTCGCGATGCTCGCGACGTCGGCGCTCGGCATCGACCAAGACGGCGTCGATGCGCTGCTCGCGACGTACGACAACGTCGATCACGTCGTCATCGCGTACTTCGAGTCGCCGTTCCTCGCCGGTGATCCGCGCAATCCCGCACCGGACGATCACTGGTCGCTCTCGACACTCACGCCAGCGAGCAGCATCCATCACGATCTCGTGCCCGTCATCATCGTCGTGCCGAAAGAAGACGCGACGCACCACCAGCCTTTCCCGGTCGCGTTCTACGGACACGGCTACACCGGCGCGAACATCGAGGCGCTCGGCTTCGCGGGCGAGATCGCGCGCAACGGCGTCGCGACCGTCGCGATCGACGCGGTCGGCCACGGCCTCGGGCTCACGAGCTCGATCCGCAACGTCGCCGAGGCGCTCTTCACGACGAGCTGCATCAACGGCATGGGCCGGATGCTCTCGGTCGATCGCGCGGTCGATCTCCACTCCGATCCGCAAGTGCAGCCCGACAATCGAGCCTTCGCGCCCGATCCCGGCGGCGACTTCTGGAGCGCGTACATCTTCCACACGCGCGACGTCGTGCGTCAGAGCGTGCTCGATCACATCCAGCTGATCCGCATCCTGCGTCAGTTCGGCGGAGGAGCACCGGGCGGGCCGCGCACGACACCCGCGTACACGTTCCACCCGATCACCGGCGACCCGATCGTCACGACGGGTGACCTCGACGGCGACGGCACGCGCGATCCCGCGGGCGACTTCGATCGCAACGGCACGCCGGACATCGGCGGCTGGGACACGCCCTATCACGCGTGGGGCGAGTCGCTCGGCGCCTTCATCGCGCCGATCCTCGGCGGCGTCGATCCCGCCGTGCGCACGATCGCGCCGACCTCCGGCGCCGGCGGTCTCACCGACGTCTCGATCCGATCGGATCTCGGCGGCGTGCGCGACGCCGTCGTGCTCCGCGCGATGGGCCCCTTCGTGATGGGCCTTCCGAACACGACCGGCCCGACGTCCGACTCGTCGTGCGCGGCTGGCCAGACCTCGGTCGCCTTCGTCGTGACGAGCGTGAACAACGCGCTCACGACCGAGATCGCGTGCCTGAACGGGACCGAGATCGCCGAGGGCGATGCCGTCGTCGTCACGAACCTCTCGGATGCGGAGTCACGCTGCGGCGGCGTCGGTGCGAACGGTTCCTTCCGCGTGCCGATCCCGAGCGACGTGTGCGACGCGATCGAGGTCGACGTCTACCGCGGCCTCGGCGCCACCATGGACTACGCGACGTGTCGACTTCGTGATCGCGCGCTGCCCGATGCCTCGCGATCGATCGCGCGCTGGGAGTCGGGCACGCAAGAGGGCGGCCACCGCTGCGCGCACTGCGCGACGTATCCGATCCTTCCGTCGTGGGGCGACAACCCGCCGATCTGCATCCCGCTCGACGACATGGGGAATCCGGCCGTGGCGTTCGACGCGAGCGACTTCCTCGTCGCGCCGAGCGAGGGCTTCGGCCTGCGTCGCCAGACGCCCGAGTACCGTCGCTTCCAGATGCTCGCGCAGACCGCGCTCGAGCCCGCCGACCCGATCAACTACGTCGGCAACTACTTCTTGCATCCGATCACCGCGCCCGACGTCTCGGCGACCGGGCCGCGTAGCGTGCTCATCACGATGTCGGTCGGAGATCAGGACGTGCCGCTCAGCGCCGGCAACGCGATGGCGCGCGCCGCCGGTGTGCTCGCGTTCTTGCCGCCCGACGCGCCCGACGTGCTCGCCGACTGGCGCGCGCCGGCCGCGTTCGCCACGACGCATCCAGGCTTCGCCACGCCGCACGAGCTGCTCAACGGGTTCCACGTGCTCGAGGGCGTCTCGCGCCTCGGTCGTCACCCGGTGATGGACGGAATGAACTTCCTCGCCGACGTCGACGATCTCGGAGATGGCCTGCAGCTCTTCATGTCGAGCGGCGATCCCGGCGGCACGATCCAGCCGATCCGCAGCATGCCGCCGCTGCGCTGGACGCGCTCCAGCATCGCCGCGAGCGGGACGAGCTCGCCCTTCGATCCGAGCGTCGGTAGCTACACCGCCATCTCGGGGATGCTCGAGGTCTACGTGCTGCCGTTCGGCAACCACGGCACCGAGGTCCCGGATCCGCACAAGACGTGGGACGAAGGCCTCTACTACCCGCATCTCGTCGGGCGATTCTTCGACACCGTCGGCGCCGATCTCCGTTACCACACCGATCCGGGTGGGCACCGCTGCCTCGAGGACTGGTCGTGCGACTTCAGCCATCCGTGAGGACGACCATGCGTGTTTGCACTCTGGCTCTCGTGGTCTTGGCGATCGGCTGCAACACGCCCGCACTCGAGGACGATGCCGCGACCGTGCCCGATGCAGGGCCGCAGGATGCGAGCCTCGACACGAACGTCGATGCGAACGGGCCGTTCGCACCGGACCAGCACTGTCCGGGCGATCCCGGCTGCCTCGACATGGGCGACGACGTGCTCTCGGTCGGCGCGGCCGTGCTCGAGATCACGCCGATCGTCCACTTCTGCACCGGCACCGAGACCGACACGTCGGGCTGCACCGAGACGATCGACGTCGACGTGGATCACGACAGCGAGTTCGATCCGCAGGACGGCGACACCTTCCACGACTGGAACCACGACGGCGTCTTCCAGGGCGTGTGGATGGCCGGCTTCGGCAACGCGCGCGGCGCGCGCAGCATCCACGACCCGCAGTGGGCGCGTGCGATCGCGCTGCGACAGAACCAGACGACCATCGTGCTCGTGTCCGTCGACGTCATCGGCTGGTTCGGCAGCGAGATGGACATGGTCCGCGAGATGGTCCGCGCCGATCCCGACGGCGCGTCGATCGACTGGGTCTCGTTCAGCTCCACGCACGTGCACGAGGCACGCGACACGATCGGTCTCTGGGGCCTGACGCAGCTCGATAGTGGCGTCGACCCCGCGTACATGGAGCGGATGCGCACGCAGGTGCGAGACGCGGTGCTCATGGCGGTGCGCGCGCTCCGGCCCGCGAACGTCGAGTACTCGCGCTTCAGCCTGCGCGACACGCCGCGCGGCGTGATGCCTTACGTCTGCGACATCCGCGACCCGCGCGTGTACGACGACGAGGTGAAGATGATGCGCTTCGTCGTCGCCGGAGACGGCACGGCGCCGGGCGAGGGCGAGACGATCGCGACGCTCATCAACATGGCCTCGCATCCCGAGACGTTCGACGACGACAACACGGGGCTCTCGAGCGACTACGTCCACTACTTGCGAGATGCGATCGAGCACGGCGTCGTCGGGCCGGACGGCATGATGGAGCCGCCCCTGCCAGGGCCGGGCATCGCGGTGTTCTTCCAGGGGCCGCTCGGCGGACAGATCGGGCCCGATCGGCTGCGCTGCCATCCGACCGACACGCCGACGAGCACGACGTGCGCGTGGGACGGAACGTCCATCGATCAAGCCGTCGATCGCGAGGGCTTCGTCTCGGCCATCGGCTCGCAGATCGGCTGGTACGCGCTCCGCACGATGCGCGGACACGGTCCGACGACGGGCGTCGCCCCGGTGCGCGACATGACGGCGGATCTCGCGTTCCGCACGCGCAGCTTCTACGTCGTGGTCGAGAACACGCAATACCACATCGGTCTCTTGTCCCACGTGTTCGAGCGGCCGACGTTCCACTGGAACGATCAACGGCCGATCTCGCCGACCAACCTGCCGCAGATCGAGTCGATGGTCGCGGTGATCGACATCGGTCGCGCCGAGATCATCACGGCGCCGGGCGAGCTCGATCCGATCCTCTTCGTGGGCGGGCTCGAGATGCCCTACGACTACACGCCGCCGGGCGTGCCGATCATCGCGGCGGACAACCCGAACCCGCCCAACCTCGCGAACCGGCCGCACGCGCCGTTCATCCGCGACCTCGCGCGCAGCGACGCCGAGTACGTCTTCTTGTTCGGACTGTCCGAGGACTTCCTCGGCTATTTCGTGCCCGAGTTCGACTACGTGCTGGCGGCGCACTCGCCGTACATCAACGAGGCGGACGGCGATCACTACGAAGAGACGAACAGCCTCGGGGTGCACGGATGGCCGACCATCCGGGCCGAGATGGAGCAGCTGCTCGCGTGGCGGCCCATGTAGCAGGCGCTTTGATGTAGGCTCGCTCCGGCTCGCGGGGCGAACGCCTTCGTATTCTTGGGGACTGTGTCGAAAGAAGGACTGGCATATGCGTAGCAGCAACGTTCGTTCGTGGATGAAGATGGGCGCCGTCGCGCTCGCGCTCGGCGCCTGCAACAACCCGGTCGTTCCGGCAGATGCGAACCACATGGGTGTCGACAGCGGCGCGGACGCTGGCGGCCCGGCGCTTCCGACCCTCATGCCCGCCGCAGTGGCCGGCGGCTCGGCGATGCTCGGCTGCGCTGCCACGGCGCCCGCGCCCGGCGCGCCCATCTCGATCACGATGGAGCTCGACTCGTTCGGACAGGACGGCGACACGGCCGACATGGTCGACATCTGCTTCTGCCCGGACAACGTGCTCTCGGCTCAGGCGCTCGGCGCCGACGTGTCCGGCGGTTGCGGCAGCTGTCAGCACGCGACGACCGACTCGAGCGGACACGCGACGCTCATGGCGAACACGAACGGCTGGTACGCGTACCGCGTGTTCTTCCACATGATGAGCTCGGTCAGCGACCGCACCACGTTCCTGGACTCGATCCAGGTCAACGAGGCTGCGCCCGCGACGGCGGGCGGCATGGTCACCGGCAACGGCGTCTCGCGTCTCACGGCGAACCTCATCTCCGAGGCCGAGCTGATCACGCGCCAGCACGGAACGACGACCATTGCCGGTCGCGTGTTCGACTGCCACGGCGACGACGTGGCGAACGCGATCGTGCGCGCGTTCCACGCGGACGGCACCGAGATCCTCGAGGGCGAGGAGACCGCGCAGTCGCACTTCCGCTACTTCGACGGATCGCAGAATCCGGACTCGAGCGCGACGTTCACCAACACGGACGGTCTCTACGTCGTCGTCAACGCGACGCCGCAGATGAACGGCGAGCTCATCCGCATGGAGGCGTGGGCCTACACGGGCACGGGGACCGGCACGCCGACGCGCGTCGGCTGCGAGGCCATCCAGGCCCTCACGGACGGCGTCGCGATCGTGAACATCGGGCCGACCCGCACGGACTACCAGCCGGTCGGCGGCATGCCGCATCCGTGCGCCGCGCACTGATCCGCGCTTCTCGTCGCTAGACGTTCGCAATCACATCGACTCGAGGGAGGAGCGATCAAATTGCCTGAAGGCCTGTCGTCATGAACGGGATCTGGGGAACGCTCGTCGTGATCGCGGCGCTCACTGTCGTGAGCGTCGCCCACGCGCAGGACGAAGGCGAGACCGGCGTCGCCGAGGCGCCGCCTTCGGCCGAGCAGGAACGCGCGGTGGAGCGCGCCGACGAGGTCGCCGTCGCGGCCGACGAGGCTGCACCTCCGAGCGAGCCGAGCGATGCCGTGGCCGCGGACGAGCCGCCTCCTCCACCACCTCCGCCGCCCCCACCGCCTCCTCCGCCCCCGCCTCCGGAGGAAGAGGACGATGCCGAAGGCGAGGGCCCGAGCGCGCCTTCGCCGAGCGCCGCGGGACAGATCCCGATCGACTTCCAGATCCACGGCTACTACCGCGCGCGTCTCGGCGCGTGGAACGGGATCCCGACGACCAATCCCGCGGACACGAACCAGGATCTCACGGCGAACCCGGCGTTCGGCTACATGCGCCTTCGCCTCGAGCCCTCGATCACGTTTGGCAGCAACCACGAGGCGCCGATCGCCGCGCTGCGCTCGCAGTTCGATCTGCTCGACAACGTCGTGTTCGGCGACAACGCGCGCCTCGCTTCGACGCCGCTCTTCGCGGGCGATCCGAGCAGCACCAACATCTTCGGCAACGACAGCCCGCAGATCTATCTGCGCCGCCTCTGGCTCGAGTTCGCGATTCCGATCGGTCAAATCCGCATCGGTCGCCAGGGCTCGCACGGCGGCCTCGGCCTCTTGTTCAACGACGGCGGCACGACCGCGTACGGCAACACGCCGGACACGTCGTTCCGCAACGACTTCGGCGATGCGAACAGCGGCGTGACGTTCGACCGCATCATGTACCTCACGCGGCCGCTGACGATCATCAACGCGCTCACGCGCGGTGACTCGCGTCCGACGCCGCTCATCTTCGCGCTCGGCTACGACTGGCTCGTCGAGGACACGCTCGGCAGCGGCGCCGCGATCCCCGGCGGCCCGCAGGCCGAGATGGACTACGCCGCGCAGCAGCGTCTCGCGCGCTCGCGTACGCCGTACGCGTTCCTCGGCAACGGTGGCGACGACGTCTACCAGGCGATCACGTTCCTCGCGTGGCACGACCCCGACTTCAACATGACGGTGAACGCGCGCGACGAGCTCACCGTCGGTCTCGTCGGCGTGTACCGCGGTCAGCAGTACACCTCGAGCGACGTCTGGATCGGTGATGCGTTCTATCGCATCCGCTGGTCTCCCGGCGGCCACGACCAGCCGATGCTCTACAGCGAAGGCGAGATCTACACGATCCAGGGCACGACCAACGCGGTCGCGCTCACGGGTGCGAGCGACTACTGCAACACGGCCGGCGGCTGCACCATCCACGGGCAGCACGTCCCCGAGGGCCGCAGCTTGACGCAGCTCGGCGCGAACATCTGGGGTGGCGCGATGCGCCTCGGCGTCGAGTCGCCGACCGTTCCCGGCTCGTGGCAGGCGTTCATCTTCGAGTCGGGCTTCTCGACTGGCCAGAACGGCCGCGTCATGGGCATCAACCAGCTCACGCAGCGACCGAGCGATCCGAACTACCAGGTCGGCCTCCTGCTCTATCCGGTCGCGCTCGCGGTGCGCACGGCGGACTCGTACTTCTACTCGACGTCGCTCTGGTCGGGCGGTGGCGTGTGGAACTCGATCTACTTCTTGCCGCAGCTGCGCTGGCGTCCGCTCGGGTTCGACGGCGGCGTCGAGCTCATCGGCCAGTTCCTCGTCGCGTTCGCCGATCAGCTCAACACGGTGCTCACGAGCAACACGACGCGCGCCTGCGGCGTCTCGGACAGCTGCCTGATGGGCTACGAGGCCGACTTCGCGATCAAGCTGAGCTGGGGCCCGCACGACGAGATGCGTTGGTCCAACGAGTTCGGCGTGATGAACGCCGGGCCCGCGCTGGCTCCGATGCTGAGCTCGAGCGTGATGTGGACGCTGCAGTCGAGGATCGCGTTCTCTTTCTGATCCTCGGCGCGCCCACGCGCGTGAAGTCTGGCTGACTACTTACGCGCGCCGAGCTTCGCGAATGGGTTGTTCGTGAACTGCGCGGGCGCCGGTTTCGGTGGCGCCTTGCCCTGCGGCCCGCGCGGTCCTCGATCCGAGGGGCGCGGGCCGCCGCCACCGCCGCCGGGCGTGTCGCTCATGCGTGCCGTCAGCGAGATGCGCTTCCGGGCGAGGTCGACCTCCATCACCAACACGCGTAGCTTGTCGCCGACCTTCACGACCTCGGCCGGGTCGCGGATGAAGCGCTCGCTCAGCTTGCTCACGTGCACGAGGCCGTCCTGGTGCACGCCCACGTCGACGAACGCGCCGAACGCGGTGACGTTGGTGACGACGCCCTCGAGCACCATGCCCTCCTTCAGATCGGAGAGCTGCGTGACGTCCTCGCGGAACTTCGGCGGCTCGAAGCTCGCGCGCGGATCGCGGCCGGGCTTGCTGAGCTCGGCGAGGATGTCGCGCAGCGTCGGCTCGCCCACGCCAACGCCTACGTACTTGGCGACGTCGACCTTCTTCACGAGATCGGCGTTGCCGACGAGCTGCGGCAGCGCGACGCCGAGATCGCTCGCGATGCGCTCGACCAACGCGTAGCGCTCCGGGTGCACGGCGCTCGCGTCGAGCGGATTGTCGCTCTCGCGAACGCGAAGGAAGCCCGCCGACTGCTCGAACGCGCGCGGTCCGAGGCCCGCGACGTCGAGCACCGCCTTGCGGCTCGCGAAGCGTCCGCGGCTCTCGCGATGCGTCACGATCTTCTTCGCGAGCGACGGGCCGATGCCCGCGACGTACGAGAGCAGCGACGCGCTCGCCGTGTTCAGCTCGACGCCGACGTGGTTCACGCAGCTCTCGATGACCTCGCCGAGCTTGCGTACGAGCAGGGGTTGGAAGACGTCGTGCTGGTACTGGCCGACGCCGATCGCCTTGGGCTCGACCTTCACGAGCTCGGCGAGCGGATCCTGCAGGCGCCGCGCGATCGAGATCGCGCCGCGCACCGTGAGATCGAGATCGGGAAACTCTTCGCGCGCGACGTCGCTCGCCGAGTAGACGCTTGCGCCGGCCTCGCTGACCGGGACGACGATCACCGTTCCGAGCCCAGCCGCGGAGAGCGCCTTCTTCGTGAACGATTCCGTCTCGCGGCCGGCGGTGCCGTTGCCGATCGCGACCGCGAACGGGTCGTGCTTCTTCACGAGCGCGACGATCACGCGCGCGGCCTCTTCTTCCTTGTGCGGGCCCTGCTGCAGATAGACGGTGTGGTTCTCGAGGAACTTCCCGGTCTCGTCGACGACGGCGATCTTGCAGCCGGTGCGGATGCCGGGATCGATTCCGATCACGCGCTTGGTGCCGAGCGGAGCCGCGAGGAGCAGATGCCGGAGGTTGTCGGCGAACACGTCGACGGCCGAGCGATCGCTCTTGAGCTTGAGATCGACGCGCACGTCGCTCTCGACGCTCGGCACGAGCAGGCGCTTGAGCCCGTCGGCGACGGCTGCACCGAGCTCACCCGCGAACGGGCTCTTCGGATCGAGCTTGGCGATGGCCGACAGGCGCGGCGTCGCGCGCTCCGGATCGATCGTGAGCTTCGTGCGCAGGATTCCGTCGCGCTCGCCGCGCCGGATCGCGAGGAAGCGATGCGACGGGATCGACGAGATGACCTCGCTGTACTCGTAGTACATCTCGAACTTCGTCGGCTCGAGGATCTTGTCCTTCACGCCCTCGCTCGAGAGGATGGCTTCTTTCTCGAAGAGCTCGCGCACGACTGCACGCGCATCCGCGTTCTCGGCGACGGTCTCGGCCGCGATGTCGCGCGCGCCTGCGAGGGCGGCGGCCACGTCGGGCACTTCTTTCGCTGGATCGACGAACGCCACGGCCTCCGCGAGCGGATCACCCTCGAGCGGCTGGGCGAGAAGACGCTCCGCTAGCG
>CAYSCF010000136.1:0-17136 GCA_964429305.1 uncultured Sandaracinaceae bacterium
GAGATGCCGCGCGCTCGTCTTCGGCCTCGCCTGCGCGCCCTGCGGATCGCGCCAGACGCACGCGCGCGATCGAGAAGAGCAGGGCGAAGTCCGGATCCATCGCGGCCGCCCCGAGACGCGCTTCGGCGAGACCGGCGCGCGCCTCGCCTCGCTCTCCCGCCTCGGCCCGCGCGATGGCTGCGAGCCCCGCGAACCACGGCAGATCCGCATCGAGCGCCGCGTCACGTGCGATGCGCGCCGCCTGATCGTGCTCGGAGAGCGCCTGCGCGAGCTCGCCGCGCAGCTGCGAGGCCACTGCGCCGAGGGCGAGCAGCAGCGCATCGCTGCGTGCATGACGCAGCCGCGCGGCGATCGGTCGTCCTTCGGCGACGCGCGCCGTGACCGCATCGCTCGCGCCCTCGCGCAGGTCGAGCATGGCGAGCGCTCGCGCCGCGTCGAGCTCGGCATATGGGAGATCGAGCGCTCGCGCGCGCGCACGACACTCCTCGTACGCCAAGCGCGCGCCGATCGCATCGCCCGCCCGCTCCGCGATGGCACCTTCGAGCCAGAGCGCCCGCGTCGCCAGATGCGGCTCGAGCGATCGGCCGCCGAGCTCTCGCGCGCGTGCGACGGCGGTCGCGGCACGGGATGCGTCCCCAGCGAGCACGGCCGAGGAAGACGCGGCGAGCAGCACACGCGCTTCGAGCGCGCCGTCGCCCGCGTGATGCGAGAGGACGAGCGCTTCGGCGAGATCCCGCTCGCTGCCGGCGCGATCCGCGCGCGCATCGAGCACTTCCGCGCGAAGGAGCAGCGCGCGCGCGATCAAGCGAGGGTCGGCGCCGGAGCCCCGTGCCACGGACAAGCCGAGCTCGAGATCGCGCGCGAGCGCTTCTCCGGCGCCGCTCGCCACGAGCGAAGGACCGACGGCACACAGCGCTCGCAGCGCACGATCGGCTTCTTGCGTGCTCACCACGCCGCCACCGAGGATGTCACGGGCCACGGCGAGCAAGTTCTCTCGCTCGCGCGCCAAGGTCTCTCTCGCGCGCGTGACACCACGCTCTTCGGCCAGACGTGCTTCGCGCTCGGCCAGCTCGACGTAGTACGTCGCGTGTCGGTCACGCAGCATCTTGCTGCGCTCCGGCGTCAGCTCGCGCGCCGCGAGATCGCGAACGCTCGAGAGCAGGGTGAGCCGAAGCTCGCCGGTGGATGCGTCTTCTTCGGCCGCCACGAGCGAGCGCGCGCGCAGCGACTGGAGCGCATCGAGCACGGCGGCGGGCGCAGGAATCACGGCTTCCGCTGCATCGATCGTCAGCCCGCCGTGGAAGATCGTGAGGGCCGCGAGGACGTCGCGCGGCCCCGGCTCGAGCAGCTCGAGCGACCAGCCGATGCTGGCCTCCAGCGTCGCGTGTCGTCCGTCGCCCTCGCGTCGCAGCACCTTCCATCGGTTCTCGAGCCGATAGAGCAGCGCTTGAGGAGCCATCACCGCCAAGCGGGGCGCGGCGAGCTCGATGGCGAGCGGGATGCCGTCGAGCCGCTCGGCGACGCTCGCCAGCGCGGCGCGCTCCGCCTCGTTCGGCGCAAACGATCCGCGATGTCTCGCGCCGAGCACCTCGAGCAACGCGACTCCGTCGGCGATCGAGAGCGGCGCGACCTCGACCAGTTGCTCGCCCGGCACCGAGAGACGCTCGCGCGAGACCGCGACGATCGAGAGCTCGGGCGCTTCGTGCAGCCACTCGAGCAGCGAGAGCTTCGCGTCGGTCACTCGATCGAAGGGATCGAGCACGAGCACGAGCGGGCCGGCCAGGGCGAGCGATCTCGCGGTGACCCCACGCGCCGTGCGCCCCGCGCGACCGAGCGCCTCGGCCACGGCGTCGAGCAGCGCCTCGCGTCCTTTCGCGTCGGCGAGGTCGACGAGCGCCACGTCGACGTGCTCACCATCACGCGTCAGGCCGGCACGAACGGCCTCGCGAACGAGCGCGCTCTTGCCCACACCGAACGCGCCCGTGACGGTCACCAATCGCGCGCCTTGGTCGATCGCCGTGCGGAGCGAAGAGAGCTCGCGGTCGCGTCCCACCAGACGCTCGCGTGCCGGAGCTCTCTCGCTGTTCGACTTGGCCATGACCGCGCCCGATGTTCGCACAGTCAGTGGATCATGGCGCCGATGCCGGCGACGAGCGCGCCTGCTCCCGAGGCTGCCGCGCCACCCACGAGCAGGCGCTTGGCCATCGTGGCCGTGCCGGCGAGCAGCTCGTCGCGCGACTGCGTCGAGAGCACGAGCGAGGTCCAGCTCGGCGAGCCGATCACGCCGTTCTCGAGCTTGCCGTTCACGTACAGGCGCTCGGGCATCGCGACGCAGCGCTCGACGACCTCGAACTCCGCGTGATCCGGAACGACCGTGAGACCGATGCGGATGTTCTGCGGCACCGTGAAGCCACGATCGCCGAACATCAGCGGCTTGCCGGTCATCGCCGCCATGAGGCCGCGGCTCTGCTTCTTCTGGAACGTGGTCTTGGCGCCGAGGTCGCCGCCCTTGCTCGCATCGACGCGCACCGCGCCGCTGCCGTCGTCCACCGCGAAGGGCGCCGCGATCTTCTCGTCGGTGACGCGCTGCGTGTGCGTCTGGTCGCCGACCTTCCACGTCGCGGTCACGGCGACGTCGTAGTACAGGCACGCCGTGCCGGTGACCGGCGAGGTCGCGAGCTGCGGCGCGACCACGCGTCCCTGCGTCGAGATCGCGCCCTTGGGCCCCGCGACCGCCTCGCCCTTGCTCGCGATGTCACCGGTCGTGGCGAACGCCGTGTTGGCGATGCGCCCGGCGCGGATGCGCGAGAAGACGCCGCCGAGCAGCGCGAGGACTCCGACGAACAGGACGATGATACCGATGGCAACCATGAGAGCTTCTCCTTCGACTCGTCCGAGCGACGTGCTCGAACGAGGAGGGTTGTGCGCGGCGGCGCGCCTCAAGGGTCGTCAAAGCACGTCAAAGCATGCGAACGCGGGCCGCCCGGGCGGATCGAACCGCGGAGCCGTACGGACGCGCGTCAGCGAATCACGACTCGTCGCGCACGAGTGCGCTCGCCAAACGATGCCCTTGCAGCGCGGAGCCTGGTGGCCGGCAGTACGGTCGGCGTCGCGTACCCGAGCGATGGCGGACGGTGCGGCTTCGAAGTCCGCCTACGTACATTCGGCAGTCCCCTCGTTCTGCTCGATCCAATCGACACGTTTGCGACAAACCCGGCGGACAGAGCTCGCCACCAGCGTCTCGAAACGACAGCCATCGATTTCATCGATGCAAGCTGTGCAGACGGGCGAAGCGAGTGGACCGCGGACTGCACGAACTCGGGGCTCATACCGTTGGCCTGTCCGACCGTGAATGATCTGCGATGAAACGGGTTGTTGCACCGGCGTGAGCGGTGAAGCTTCCTCCGCCGGTCCGAACGTTTCCGTGAGCATCACGAGCGCGGGGCTCGGTTATCCTCCGCGCGCCATGGCCTCTTCGCTCGCTTCGCTCTCGCGCGGCTTCCGACGCTCGTACATCGATCACGCGACCCTGACCGCGCAGCTGCGCGCGTGGGTCGAGGCGTACCCCGCGCTCGCGCATCTCTCGTCGATCGGCACGAGCCCCGAGGGGCGCGAGATCTGGATGCTCACGATCGGGCCCGAGCCCGAGCGTGTGCGGCCGGCCGTGTGGGTCGACGGGAACATGCATGCGAGCGAGCTCGCGGGCTCTTCGGTCGCGCTCGCCATCGCCGAGGATGCGCTCGCGATCCATCTCGACGAGCCGCTCGCGTTCCCCGTCGCGCCGCATCTGCGTCGCATCCTCAAGGAGACGCTCTTCTACGTCGTGCCGCGCATCTCGCCCGACGGGGCCGAGGCGGTGCTGACGACCGGGCGCTACGTGCGATCGGTGCCGCGTGACTCGCGGCTGCACGGAGGCACGGCGCGATGGATCGCGGGCGACGTCGACGGTGACGGCCTCGCGCTCTCGATGCGCAAGGAAGACCCGACGGGCGACTACGTCGCGTGTCCGGGCGCGCCGCAGATCATGGTGCCGCGCACGATCGACGATCTGCCGCCGTTCTATCGGCTCTATCCCGAAGGGCACATCGACTGCTTCGACGGCGAGACGATCCCCGCGCCGACGTACCTCACCGACAACTATCCGGACCTCAACCGCAACTTCCCGTTCCACTGGCGCAGCGAGAGCGATCAGTTCGGCGCGGGCGAGTATCCGGGCAGCGAGCCCGAGGCGCGCGCGGCGCTCGATGCGGCCGTCGCGCGGCCGAACGTGTTCGTCTGGCTCAACCTCCACACGTTCGGCGGCTGCTTCATCCGTCCGCCCGGCGATACGCCCGACGAGAAGATGAGCCCCTTCGATCTCGGCGTGTACAAGCAGGTCGGCGAGTGGGCCGAGGCCATCACGGGCTATCCGATGGTGAGCGGCCACGACGAGTTCCTCTACGAGCCCGGCAAGCCGCTCTTCGGCGCGCTCTCCGAGTGGGCGTACGAGCATCGCGGCGCGCTCAGCTACGTGTGCGAGCTCTGGGATCTCTTCCCGCGCATCGGGATGAAGCCGACCAAGAAGTTCGTCGATCGCTATACCTCCATGCGACGCGAGGACTGCGTCGCGCTCGCGAAGTGGGACGCCGAGCACAACCGATCGCGGCTCTTCGTTCCGTGGGTCCGCGTCGCGCATCCCCAGCTCGGTGAGGTCGAGGTCGGCGGGCTCGATCGTCGCGTGGGCATCACGAACCCGCCCTACGAAGAGCTGCCCGGCGTGTGCGAGAAGCAGTCGGCGCTGATGATGCGCGTCGGCTCGCTCGTGCCGCGCGTGGTGATCGCGCGCGTCGAGCTGACGCCGCTGCGCGAGGACGTGACCGCGGTGTCGGTGACCATCGACAACCAGGGATATCTGCCGACGTACGGCATGCGCGGTCGCAAGGGCGAGCCGGTGAACGAGCCGCTCTCGGCGACCGTGAAGACGGAGGGCTGCACGCTCGAAGAGCCGGGCCGCGCGCGCGTCGTGCTCGGTCAGCTCGAGGGCTGGGGCAAGGGCCTCAACGCGGCGGAGCAGGGCGTGTTCTACGCGATGAGCCCAGGCACCGATGCGACGCGCACGGTGCGATGGGTCGTCAAAGGTCGCGGCTCGCTCGAGGTCGAGATCGGCAGCCGGCGCGCCGGCTTCGCGACGCGTAGGATCGGCATCGGCGGCGGCGTGTAGCGTCAGCGCACGCGTCGTCGGGCGAGCATCGCGAGCGCGAGCGCGAGCAGCCACGGAGACGCCGACGTGCGCGTTCCGACGGCGCAGCCGCAGTTGCTGCTCGCAGCGGGCGGCGTGGCGCTCGCGTCGGAGCCGCCGTCGTCGATCGCGCCCGCATCCGGCATCGCCGGGCCGGCGTCGGGCATCGGCGCCGGGCAGTCGACCATCCCGTCCGACGTGAAAACGCGACCGTTGATCTCGTAGAGGCTCTCGCCGGCGCGCAGATCGGTCGTCTCGATGCCGACGTACAACGTCGAGCACGGCGTGAGGCCGTCGGCGAGCGCGTAGACCGCGGTGCCGCCGCGTCCGAGCGTCACCATGTGCGACGAGAACACGCGGGAGCCGTTCGCGCGCACGGGCATGCCGTTCGAGAAGTGCACGTTCGTCAGGCCCGTGAGCGTGGGATGCGAGATGTCGATCTCGACGCTCGTCGCGTTCGGCGGGATCTGGAGCGTGTAGCCGAGCGGCGCCAGACCGTGCGAGAGGCCGCCCGTGACGAACGAGTTGCCCGAGTAGCCGGAATGCCCGTGCGCGTCGTCGAGCGGCTGGAACATCGTGCAGTCGGGAAGACCGCGCATGTCGGCGGCCGCCTGGATCATGGTCTGCTGATCGGCGGTGACGTGCCCCATCGTCACCTCGCTCGCGACGGTGGACAGCACGACGTTGGTGCCCTGTGCGAGCGTGACGCCGCCGGAGAGCGACGCCATGGTCGTGTACCAGATCGCATCCGACTCGGTCTGTCCGACGATGCCGCGCATCGCCCAGCCGAAGCTCGACCAGATCACTCCGTCCGTGTGCCCCTCGCCGAAGAGGCTCGCCGGGCACGACACGACGGAATCGAGACCGCGCAGCGGGCCCATCGCGCCTTCCAGGTTGCCGATCGACTCGCCGATGTGCGGATCGCCCTGCACCGCCGCGGCCCAGTAGTCGCTCGTGCCTTCGTTGATGGCGAGCGGCTGGTAGTTGTCGGACGGGCCCATCGCGAAGAAGCCGAGCGTGCTGATCTGGTCGGTCACCGCGTGGCCGTACTCGTGATAGACGACGTCGCCGTCGTACGCGTAGTCGTGAAGCGCGCCCTGACCGAACACGAGCAGGCCGCAGGCCGAGCGCGTTCCCGGCTCGAACATCGCGTTCTCGTACGGCGTGTTCGGCATCTCGGTGTAGTTGACGACGATCTCCATCTGGACGCCGCCCATGCACGTCCAGGTGAAGTGGTGCGCCGTGTCGAAGTAATCGACGACGCGGCTGCCGTGGTAGTAGGCCGACACCTCCGAGAACGCGTCGTCGAACGCGCGCGGCATCGGCTCGAAGAGATAGTTGCCGTCCGCGTCGGGGACCGCGTGGCGCACGGTGTTGCAGTCGGCGCTGAGCTGATCGCAGCTGCCGACGTTCAGGTGCGTGCCCTGCAGGCCGCTGGTCGAGGTCAGCGCTTCGAGCGGAAGGTCCATCGTGACCATCGCGTCGTTGACGGGGTTGTTCGGGTAGACGCGACCGAGGACGTCGAGCACGCGCGGCTCGAGCCAGAGCACGGCGAAGCTCGTCGCATCGACGTAGGCGCGGAAGCGATCGCTCGGACGCGTGCCTGCGAGCTCCACGATCACGGCGGGGACGACGGCATCTTCGTGGACGAGCGCGACGAATCGAGCATCGAGCGCACGCGCGCCGGCGAACGTCGCGGCATCGATCGCGGCGGCGGTCGCGCCCTGGATCGGCGAGGAGGTCGGCCACGCAGCTCGCGCGCTCGGCATCGGCGCGATCTCGATCATGTCGGCCGCGCCGTCGGGCCTCAGCCGCACGACGAGCGGTGCACCTACGACGCCCAGCCCGTTCACCACGCGCGCGAGCTCGACGATCGTGTAGCCGTGCGCGTGGACGACGCGCACCAGAGCGAGCGGCCCGCCCTCGAAGCCCAGCGTGGCGCCCTCTGTCGCGATCAGCGCGCGCGCGATCTCTTCTTCGCTGCCCTGCGTCGTCGTCAGCGCCGCGCCGTAGAGGCCGCGCTCGGTGCGCCACGACTGCGCCGCCGCGGGAAGGGCGATACCGGAGAAGAGAACGACCACACAAGCAAGCCAGCGCGCGCGCATGGCGCGTAGCCTATCCCGGCGAAGGCGCGCCGCGCGTTCCGACTAGTGTCGGAGCGCACCGTTCGTGATCCACGTCTGGATCGTGGTGCGAACCGGGGCGGGCAACATCCCGCCGATCGGCATCGTGTCGCCGCACGCTGCGTGGTCCTGCGTGCCTCCGATCTTCGCGACGAGGAGCGATCCGTCCGGATTCCCAGGGGCGACCCGCGTCCCACACGGCGCGCGATCGGCGGCGACACCGACGAGATCGGCGTACGCGAGATCCGCGCTCGACATGTCGAGATGCCCCGAGAACGGCGCGCCCGACGCATCGTGGCAGCCGCTGGTGGCGCACGTGTGCTGGATCACGCCAGCGTAGATGCTGTCCCACGTCGGTTGGATGTCGACGGTGCGCGCGGCAGCCGTCGCGCCGACGGTCCCGCAGACTCCAGCGCTGACGACACAGCTGCCCGTGATCGCGCAGTCGCCGTCCTGGTGACACGCGACCGACATGACCGGCGTGACGCCCTCGATCATCGGCGCGCCGCACGCGAGCCAGTTGCGCAGGATGGCGTGGCCCTCGGCCGTGTGGACCGTCGGGACGCTGGTTCCGACGAGATCGCTCGCGTCCGTGTACGAGTGGTACCCGCCGCCCATCGCCAACGAGTCGTCGACGCGCGCGCTCCCGATCCCGCGAGGAGGCATCTGGCCTCCCACGACCTGCGCATAGATGTCGTCGCGCAGGTCGAAGATGCGCGTTCGCACGGCGAGCAGACGGGCCTCGCCGCGGTCGCGGTTGCCGTCGAAGACGTCGCTGTCGGCGAGGATCGGATCGAAGTCCATGCCGAACGGCGCGCCATACCGATCCTGCGGCGCCGCTGCATGGCAGTACGCGCCGTTCACGGCGCACGACGTGATCATCATCGACTGCCCGACGTAGGCCGGGCTTCCGAATTGGTCGTAGACGACGCTCGTCGCCGCCGCCATGTCGCACTCGGTGCCGACCGTCGGGGCGCAGCCGACTGCGACCCACGCGCACAAAAGGAGGCCACGGCGGGCCGGGGGCAGCATGCGCTCACCGTACACTGCGCAGGGCGTTCAGCGTCAAGCGCCGACCCCGCGCCACGATGGTGGTTGACAGCTGGGCCGGCCCCCATCGAGGATTCGGCCCGCCGCGGGAATCTTCGCGGCCGTTCGGAGTTTGTCAGAGCCCATGCCCACCAAGAAGCCGACCATTCTCGCGGCCGACGACGACGTCGAGATCCTCACGCTCGTCGTGCGCCAGCTCAAGCGGCTGGATGCCAACGTCCTCGAGGCCAACGACGGCGAGGACGCGCTCAAGATCGCGCGCCGAGAGAAGCCGGATCTCGTCGTGCTCGACGTGATGATGCCGGGCATGAGCGGCTGGGAAGTCTGTCGCGCGATCCGCGAGGACAGCTCGATCGCGAAGACGCCGGTGCTGATGCTCACGGGCATCGGCGAGCGCCTCAACGAGATGACCTCGCCGCTCTACGGCGCGGACGATCACCTCGACAAGCCGTTCGACTTCGACGAGCTCGGCGAGCGCATCAAGGCGCTGCTCGCACGCGGCCCTCGCAAGTAGCGCAGATCAATCGTTCGCCGCTCCGGCCATGATCCAGTCGCGCAGCAGGCCGAGGCCCGTCGCGTCGATGCGGTGATAGGGCATGCTCGCGCTCGTGAGCACCTGCACGACGCGTGATGCGTCGGCGTCGGACGGCGTGATGCGCGCCCTGAGGCTCGCGTAGCCGATCGCGGCCGTCGAGAGATCGAGGCCGCCGCTGCTCGCGGCATCTTCTGCGTCGTGGCAGCCGACCAACGCGCACGAGTGGGCGAGCTGCGTGTCGTAGAGGCTCGTCCAGTGCGCGGTCGCATCGATCGCGCGCGCGGGGGCGACGCTCCCGACGTCGAGGCAGACGCGAGGGTCCGTCGCGTTGCAGTGGGCCGTGACGGGGCAATCGGTGTCGGCGGTGCACGCGATCGGCGCGGGCGACGTCGTGGCCTGCACGACGGGCGATCCGCACGCGAGCCAGTTGCGCAGGACCTCGCGGCCCTCGGCGGTGCGGATGCTCGGCACCGGAGAGCCGATCGCATCGCTCGCGTCGGCGAAGCTCCGATACACGGGGCTGCGTGCGATGACGCGGTTGCCGATCGCGCCGGGCGGCTCGTTGCCGCTCGTGACCTGCGAGAAGACGTCGTCGCGCAGCCGGTGAGTGTTCGACTGCGCTTCGTAGAGACGCCGTGCCGCGCCGTCGAATCGAGCGTCGTCCGCGAGCATCACGTCGAAATCCGTGCCCGCTGGCGCGCTGTATCGATGGAGCGCTTGGCTCGAGTGACACGCCCAGCCGCCGCCCGCGCACGACGAGACGAAGATCGATTGCCCCGCGTAGGCGGGCGAGCCGCGCTCGTCGAAGACCACCGCGCGCGCGAGCTGCTCGTCGCACGCCGTTCCCACGGTGGGGCTGCACGCCGCCAGCAGCGCGGCGCACCAAGCAGCGAAGCGCACTATTCGTCCTCGTCGACCGGTCGTGCGTGCGTCGTCGTCGTGCGCAGGCTCGTGAGCCGCTCGCCTGCCGTCCGGAACGTCGCGCTCGTGCGCGGGACCATCTGCTGGATCGTCTGGTAGGTGCGCTGCGCGCCGGGCGCGTCGCTTCGCTCGTGCGACTGCGCGTCCGAGAGCATCCGTGAGGCGGCCGTCTCGCACTGACGCGAGAGAGCCTGCGCATCGGCGTTGCTCGCATCGAGCTCGAGCGCATCGCGGACGCGGGGACACGCGGTCTGCGGCGCGGAGCCGATCTGCGTCCGCGCCTGCGAGACGAGGAAGCGCACGAAGCGCGGCTGGATGTCGCGCGCGTAGTGCCCGCCCGACACGATCTGGCGATCGAGGCGCAGCGCGATCGGCACCGTGCCCGCGACCGGACCGAGCGCGTCGCCCGCGCTGTGGATGCGCGGATAGAGGCCCGCGAACGAGTCGATGTTGTTCGCGAGCGTCTCGAGCGTGCGCTGGTCCCCACCCGTCACGTGGCGCGCGGCGTCGCGCGCGATCGCCGCGGCTCCGTCGAAGTCGCCGGCGTTGTAGGCGGTGACGATGCGCGCTTGGGCGCTGGCCATCGTGGCGCTCGCGGGCTCGCGCGTGGGACGCGCGCCGCGCGCGGAGCGGGATCCGTGCGAGCTCGAGGTCGTCGTCGGCTCGGGCTCCGGCTCCGCGACTTCGACCACGCTCGTCGGTGGCGCCGCGGTGGCCGAGACGGGTGCGGCAGGCGCGAGAAGCGAGGGCGCGACCGTCGCCGGCGGCACCGGCGTCGTGGCAGCCACGGGGATCCCGGTCGCGGGCGGCGCCATCACGATCGGCGTCGCGGGAGGCGGCATCGCGATCGTGGTCGGCGGCACGCCCACGGCGACGGGCGTGGCGCTGATGACCGGCGTCGTACCCGGCGGCGCGGAGACCGTCGGCAGAGGCATGACCGTCTCGGTGCTCCGCCCCGCCATGAGCAGCACGCCACCCACGCCGACCCCGAGCAAGAGCGCGAGAGCCGCGATGCCGGCAACCGCGAGGGCGAGCGTCCGGCGGGGCAGCCGCACGGTCGCGGTGTGCCCGTCGCGCGGCGCGACGTTCTCGAGCGAGCCCGAGCTCGGCGGCTGCGGAGCCGTCGGCCACGCGGGGATCATCTGCGGCGCGCCCTGATGCGGCAGCGACGTCTCGTGCGTGGAGCCCATCGGCGCGACCGCCGTGACCGCGCCTTCGGGCGGGCGCCGGACCACGAGCACCGTCTCGCCGAGCTCGATGCGATCCCCCTCGTTCAGGGTGATCTGGTGGACGCGCTGGCCGTTCACGGTCGTGCCGTTGCCGCTGCCGAGATCGCGCAGCACCAGGTTGTGCCCGTCGCGCAGCACACGCAGGTGCTTTCGCGAGACGGACACGTCCGTGAGGATCACGTCGTTGTCGATCCCGCGCCCGACGCCGGTCTCCCCCTCTTGCAGGACGTACTCTTTGCCCTTGTCCTTGCCGGACTCGACGAAGAGGAAGGGCATCTTCGGCCCCTCGTCGAGGATCGCGGTGCTCTGGTCGGCGATGATCTCGCTCTCTTCGATCCGGGTCGATTCCCCCGGCATCTCCGAGGCCTCGAACTCCGAGAACGCATCGTCCGGTCGCGAGGGCGCAGGCGGGACCACCGGCGCCTCGAAGAGCCCGCTCTCCTCGGCCGGCGCGGGAAGCGTCCCGACCGGCGGTGGCGGCGGATCGCTCTCGCGCGACAGAGAGGTCGACTCGTCCGCGAAGTCGCCCGGGCCCAACACCGCATTCGGCAGCACGCCGTTCGGGCGCACACCACCACTGCGACCAGGAGGGCTCGGCGGCGCGGGTGCCCCACCGATACGATCTCCGAGCCGCTCGACGAACGAGTCGTCTCGGCGCTCGCCACTGCTCATCGCGATTCGACAGGATCGTACGTGAGCGGCTTGGCCGTCACAAGGCGATCACGCGCGAAGCCAGTCAGCTCCTGTAGTTGGCGTTGACGGCGACGTAGTCGGGGCCGAGGTCGCACGTCAGATAGTGCGCCTTGCCGCGGCCACGCCCGAGCGTGATCTCGATGGTGTACGCATTGCGGGCCATCGTGGCAGCGGCGCGCACTTCGGCCTCTTTGCCGACCGGCATTCCGCCCTCGACGATGCGCTCGCCCCCGATCGTGATGCGCGCTCGCCGCGGATCGAAACGCGCGCCCGATCGGCCGGCGGCCGCCAGGATGCGGCCCCAGTTCGCGTCGCGACCGTGGATGGCGGTCTTCACGAGCGGCGAAGTGGCGATCGTCTCGGCCACGCGACGCGCGTCGGCATCGGTCGCGAGCCCGGAGACCTCGATGCGTACGACGTGCCTCGCGCCCTCGCCGTCGCGGACGATGCTCGTGGCGAGCGCGCCGAGCACGTCGGTGACTGCGTGCTCGAGCTTCTTGGCGTCCTTGGCGCCGCTCGCGCCGCTGGCCGCGAGCAGGATCGTGTCGTTGGTGCTCGTGTCGCCATCGACGCTGATCGTGTTGAAGGTCGCGTCCGTCGCGCTCTTCAGGATCTTCTTCAGCTCGGCAGGCGTCGCGACCGCGTCCGTGAAGACGAAGCCGAGCGTCGTCGCCATGTCCGGGTGGATCATGCCCGCGCCCTTGGCGATGCCGAGCACGGTGACCGTCTTCTTGCCGACGGGGAAGCTCAGGGCGGCGACCTTGCGCCACTGGTCGGTCGTCATGATCGCGCGCGCGAAGTCGGCGCTGCCGTTCGCGTCGAGCGCGCGCACGAGCGCCGGAGCCGCGCTGACGATCTTGTCGCCGGGCAGGATCGCTCCGATCACGCCGGTCGAAGCGAGCGCGATCGCGCCGGCGTCGATCGCGAGCGCGTCCGCGACCGCAGCGCCCGCAGCGATCGCCTGCGCGTGTCCCTCCGCGCCCGTGCACGCGTTGGCGTTGCCGCTGTTGACCAGGATCGCACCGATCCGGCCGCGCGACTTCGCGAGCCTCTCGCGCGTGATCTCGACGGGCGCCGCACGCACGAGGTTGCGCGTGAGCACGACCGCGGCAGGCACGAGCCCATCGGCGACCACGAGCCCCAGATCCGGGTTTCCGTTCTTCTTGATCCCCGCCGCGATGCCCGCGAAGCGAAAGCCTGCGACACCGGGGACCGCTGCATCCTGCGCGAGCTCGATCGACATGGCCGCGGACGCTCTCACGTGCGCGCGCATCGTGTCGAGGCTCACGCGGCCCTCAGGCGCAGTCGACGAACGAGAGGGTGCCTCGGACGGCGAGCCCCGCCGCCGCGCAATCGAAGGTCGCTTCGCCCGTGACGCCCGGGCCCGTCGTCGAGAACGTCGCGCGCACGCAGTCCTGCATCGGCGGCGACGTCGTCCCGTCGACGCGGTGCACGATCGCTTCCTGGCTGTGGTCGAAATTCTGGATGATCTGGATGCCGTTCCCGACGGCGTCGTGGAACGTGACTCCCGGTGCGCCCTCGCTCCGCTCGCACGAATGATCGCCGGTCGGGTGAAACGGTGCCCCGTCGAGCGTCAGCGGCGCGCTCGCCGGCGACGTCACGGTCGTGTGGACGAGCTCGAAGCATCCGTCCTGGTTCGCTTCCACGCACTCCCACTGCTCGATCTGATCGCAGCCGACGACTCGGTAGTCGTCGGTGCACGTGTAGTAGCGGCCGGCGTATCCACAGTCGTGCGGACTGACGAGAGTCACGCTGGCGGCCTCACAGCCCATCTCGGCCTCCGCGCGCGTCGTGACTTCGTCCTGTTGCTGTGCCTGCGATTCCGAACAGCCCACGACCATGGCGAGCGCGAGCAGAGGCAACGATCTCGGCAGTCGTCTCACGTGCTCCGATACGCAAATCCCGAGCCGTCGAATCCGGGCCCGTTCCACGTCTGGCGGTAGCCATTCGGGGCAGCCGCGGGCCGCTTCGCCCCGGTCGGCGCAACGGCCCCGCTTCAGATCCTCCGCCGTTCGTCCGATGGGACTTCGGTGGCGACGATGCGTGACCGGCGTGTGCCGAGCGGCCAGGTGACGGAGACGGATCTCGCGCGGCTCGACGTGCTGCACGAGCTGCTCGCGGTGCTGAGCGATCCGGAAGCCGCCTCGGCGAAGCTCGAGCAGCTCTGTCGTGAGATGCCGCCTCTCGCACAGCGCTTGGTCACGGCCGCGCGACGACGATTGCCGATGAGCAGCATGGTCGATGTACGCCGTGCGCTCTCCGTTCTCGGCAACCAAGGCCTCGAGCACGTCCTTCTGGGCCTGCTGGAGGACCTGACGATCCTGAAGGCCGACTGCGAGGATAGGGACCGGAGCATCCGAGCGAACGAAAGGGGCTGAGACGGGCCGAGCCTGCGCCACGCGGCGGCTCTTGCGCGCAACGCGCCGTCAGCAGCGCGCCCTGCCGTGGCGGCGTGGCAGGAATGCCGTCTCGCTCGTCGCGAGCCTGTTCCGCGTCCGATTCACGTATGCTCGTCCGTCGATGAGCGCGCGCCTCGCAGTCGGCGATGTCGTGGCCGATCGCTTCGAGGTGCTGGCGCTCGGTGGCGTCGGCGGCATGGCCGTCGTGTATCGCGCGCGCGATCGCGAGGACGGACGCATCGTCGCGCTCAAGGTGCTCGACGAGCCGCGTGAGGCGCCGCGCTTCCAGTCGGAGGCCGAGACGCTCGCAGCGATCACCAGCCCATACGTGGTCGGCCACGTCGCTCACGGCGAGGGGTACCTCGCGATGGAGTGGCTCGAGGGCCGCTCTCTCGACGAGCGTATCGCCGAGGCGCCGCTCAGCGTCGAAGAGACGATCGCGCTGGTGGCCAAGCTCGGTCGCGGTCTCGGTGCGGCGCACGCGCGCGGCGTGGTGCACCGCGACGTGAAGCCCGAGAACGTCGTGCTCGTCGGCGACTCGCTCGAGCACCCGCGCCTGGTGGACTTCGGCGTCGCGCGCGTTCCCGGCAAGCGCTTCACCGAGCCCGGGCTCGTGCTCGGCACGCCGGGCTTCTTCGCGCCCGAGCAGGCGCGCGCCGACGCCGCGCTCGATCCGCGCGCCGACGTGTTCGCGCTCGCTTCGCTCTTCTACGAGTGCGTGACGGGGCACGCGCTCTGGGACGGCGACTCGGTCGTCGCGATCCTCACGAAGATCCTCTTCGAGCCCGCGCCGCGCCTCGATCGCGTGCGGCCCGAGGTCTCGGTGATGCTCGCCGATCTCGTCGAGCGGATGCTGAGCAAAGAGGTCGCCGATCGTCCGGCCGACGGCGACGAGGTCGCCTCGCTCCTGCTCGACATCGATCTGCGCGACACATCGTTGCCGCCGCCGCCGGTGCGCGCGATCGGCGACACCGCGCGTAGCGTCGCGAGCGTGCTCGTGGCGCGGATGCCGAAGGGCGCGATGACGCCTGCGCTCTCGCGTCGTGTGCGCGATCTCGGCGTGCGCTTCGGCGCCACGTTCGAGGAGCTCGCGGATGGATCCGTGGCCGGTCTCGTCGCCGGTCCTCGCGCCGCCACGGACCTCGCAGCCATCGCGACGCGCCTCGCGCTCGCCGTGCGCAAGGCCCTGCCGCTGCGGGCGATCGCGGTCGCCACGGGCCGTGCCTCGCTCGGAGATCGGAGCGAGCTCGGTGGCGTCATCGCGCGCGCGGCCGCGCTCGCGACGGCCGACTCTTCGCGATCCGTCGTGCAGGTCGACGCTGCGACCGCGGGCCTGCTCGGCTCGCGCTTCGTGATCTCGGGCGAGGGCGGCGCGCTGAGCGTCAGCGGCGAGAACGACGCGCCCGAGCACGACACGACCGAGCTCCGCGGTCGCACCGGCGAGATCGCGCTGATCGAGAGCGCGTTCGCGACGTGCATCGACACGCCTGCGGCGACGATGCGCGTGCTCGTCGGCGAAGCGGGCATCGGCAAGACGTCGCTCGCGGGTGCGATCCTCCATCGGCTCGTCGATCACGAGAGCCTTCCGACCACCATGACCGCGCGGGGCGAGCCGCTCCGCGAGCACGCTCCGTTCGCGTTGATCGCCGATCTGATGAGGCACGCGATCGGAGTGCCGCTCTCGCCCGATCCCGGCGTGCTCGATCGGATCGCGACGTGGATCGGTGCGCGGCTCGACGGCGTCGAGGCCTCGCGCGCCCTCGAGGTGATCGTCGAGCTCTTGCGCCTCGGCGCGAGCGGCGAGCGGAGCGCGCTCTACAACGCCGGCTTCAGCGGCTCGGCCACGTTCGCCGATCGCGTGCACGACGCGCTCGCAGCCCTTCTCGGCGCCGAGTGCCGTGGCGTGCCTCTCGTGCTGCTCGTCGAAGACCTGCACTTCGCCGACGCGCCGAGCGTCGACACGCTGATCGCGCTCCTCGGGCGGATGGCAGGCGAGCGCCTCTTCGTGCTCGCGACCGCGCGGCCGGATGCGATGACGCGCTTTCCGGCGCTCTTCGCCTGCGAGAGCGTGCGGACGCTGCCCGTTCTGCCGCTTGGTGACGAGGCGATGGAGGCATGGGCGACCTCGGCCCTCGGCACGGGCACCGCGGCGACGCGCATCGGCGAGCTCGTGCGAACGGCGGCGGGCAGCCCGTTCGTGCTGCGCGAGCTGCTGCGCGCGGCGAAGTCCGGCAACACGCAGCTGCCGTCGGCGGCCACGATGGTGCTGCACGCGCGCCTCGAAGCGCTGGCGCCCGATCTCCGCCGCGCGATGCGCGCCGCCTCCGTTCTCGGCGTCTCGGAGGCCTCGGACGTGGCCCACCTCACCGGCATGCGCGACGCGAGCGAAGCGCTCGAAGCGCTCGTGGCCGACGACGTGCTCGCGCACGACACGAGAAGCGCCGGCGTCCGCTACGCATTCCGTAGCAGACTGCTCCAGGAGGCGGCGTACGGCATGTTGACGACGGCCGATCGCGCGCTGGCCCATGCGCTGGCCGCCGAGCGGCTCGAGGCGCACGGCGGTGCGCCTTCGCTCATCGCCGAGCACTGGCATCGCGCCAAGCGCAACGAGAAGGCGGCTGCGACGTTCTCGTTCGCGGCGCGCGAGGCCCTGGCCGCGAGCGACGTCGCGGCGGCCGCCAATTTCGCCGAGCGAGGTCTCGCGAGCGATCCAGCGCGCGCGATCCGAGCCGAGCTGCTCGCTTCGCTCGCGGAGGCGAAGCTCTGGCTCGGCGATCCCGCATCCGCACGCGTCGCTGCCGACGAGGCCCGCGCGCTCGCGACCGCCGGATCGCTCAGCGAGGCGAGCGCGCTCGGTGTGCTGCTCACCGCGGTGGCGCGTCTCGGCGACGTGGACGCGCTCGAGTCGATCGCGAGCGAGGCGGTGCTCGTCCAGATCAACGAGGAG
>CAYSCF010000137.1:0-17129 GCA_964429305.1 uncultured Sandaracinaceae bacterium
CGATGATGGTCCGCTGGTCAGCATGCTCGTGACGGGCGGCGATCTGGAAGCGAGCCTGCTGCTGCTCGACGACGTGTGGGCGCGCGTCGCGTTGAACCTCACGGGCGAGATGATCGCGTGCGTTCCTGCGCGCGACGTGGTGCTCTTCGCCGACACCGCGAGCGAGGGCGCGGTCGCGCGCATGGGCGAGATCGCGGACGAGATCCTCGAGGACGGCGATCACGTGATCTCGTCGACACTGCTCCGACGAACGTCGAGAGGTTGGGAGCGCTTCGCGGACGCGTGACGCTGCGGAACGTGTCGAGCGGTTGCTTCTCGCGCCACTGCGGCCACGATCGAGGGTGCGCTTCGTCTCGCCGCTGCTGATGACGCTGCTCGCAGCGTGCGGCTTGCCGATTCCGCTGCCCATCCTGCTCTCGCCGACGCGAATCTTGGCGGAGGACGAGGCGCTCATGCACGCCATCCCGCCGGTGTCACGCCTCGGCCGCTGGGATGGGACGCACTTCGTCGAGGTCACGCCGGGCTCGCTGCCGCCCAGCACGCTGCGGGTGCTGGTGCATGGCTGGACGCCGGGCTGGGATCGCGGTCCGATCCAGGAAGATCACCGGCGTGGCTGGGAGCTGACCAGCGCGTCGGGTCAGCCCTTCGAGCCCTGGATGGGTGAGCTCGCGCAGATGATCGTCACGCACGATCCGCACGCGGTGGTCGTCGCGTACTCGTGGGCCGACGAGTCGAGCACCGAGTCTTCGTTCTTCGCGCAGCGTCGCGCCCTCGCACGCACGACGATGTACGGGCTGGTGCTGGCCGAGGCGATCGACGCCGGGGTGGCCGACGACTTCTACTCGGGCAATGGGCGCATCCAGCTCGTCGGGCACAGCTACGGCGCGCGCGTCGCGGCCGTCGCGGCCGGGAACATGGGGCACGTGCCTGCGCAGCTGACGATCTTCGACGCGCCCGACGGGCTGCTGACGGAGGCCTTCGGCAGCGACGCGGGCATGCCGGAGCTCCTCGCGCAGCTGCCGATCGGGTGGGGTGCAGGCCACGTGTTCGTCGACAACTACGTCTCGATGGTCGGTCGACGCTACGCGTGGCGCGACGGCCTGGGAGGGATCCGCGACGTCTCGCTCGCGCCACCGTTCGGATCGCTCTCGTACCGGCGACGGCACCTCTACCCGATGCGCTTCTATGCGGAGTCCGCCGGGCACGGCTTCGGCTACGACTGGTCGCCGCTCACCGGACGCTCGTCCGCACCCGACGGCGGCTGCTACGAGCAGCGCGTCGCCGGGGAGGAAGCGCTCACGCACGGCTGCACTGCCGCACCTTGAGCGCGCTCGATCGCGTCAGAGGCACGTCGGGCTGAAGCAGAAACCCGAGCAGCACTGGGTGTCGACGGTGCACGCCGCGCCCGACGCGCCGCAGGCGGCTGCGTGACACGTCGCTGGCGTGCCCGAGCACGTGAGTCCCGAACAGCAGCTCGTCGCCGTGCACGAAGCTCCCGCCGCGGCGCACGTGCTGCTCCCCGTGCACGTTCCGCTGACGCACGTCGATCCCGTGCAGCAGTCTGCCGTCGTGTCGCAGGCCATGCCGTTCGGCTGACAGACGCACGCGCCGCCCGTGCACAGCATGTATCCACAGCAATCGAGCGCGGTCCCGCACGAGTGGCCGCGCTCGTAGCAGCACAGCGGGCTCGTCGGCGTGTTGCGGCACGACGTGCCCGCATCGCAGCACTGGGCGGCGCTCGTGCACGGCTGGTTGAGCGCGGTGCATGCACCGGCGACGCACGACCCGTTGGAGCAGACCTGCGTCGCGGTGCACGGATGGCCGCACGTGCCGCAGTTGGCGTGATCCGTCAGCAGATTCGTCGCGCCGACGCACGCGCCGTCGACCCACGTGCCGGCGTTGCAGGTCCGCGTGAGCGTGCCGGTGTTGCAGCTGCCGCATGGCACCGTCATCGTCGAGCCCGGCATGCACGACGTGCACGGACCGGCCGTGTACGCGCACGTCGCGCCGCACGTCAGCGTCTGCGACTGACCGGACGGGCACGCGGTCATCGACTGCATCGTGGTGCCCGGCGAGCACACGCCTTCGCCGGTGCACGCGCCACCGGCCGCGACCCACGCGCACGCCGTGTTGCAGTGCGCCGGCGTGGTGCCGCAGTTGCCGCACGCGGTCGTGCCCGTCGTGCCGGGCGCACACACGCCTTCGTTCATGCACGTGCCGTACGTCCAGTGATGGCTCGCGTCGCAGAAGCGCGTGACCGTGCCGCAGTTGCCGCACGCCGTGTTCTCGGATGCGCCGGGCGTCGGGCACGAGTCGTCGGCGCACGTGCCGCTCGCATCGGCCGTGCAGCTCGTCGTGCACGTCGCCTCGCGCGTCTGGCCAGCGGGGCAACCGTCCGACGTACGAACCGCGCTGCCGGGCGCGCAGAGACCTTCGCCGGTGCACGCGCTCGAGGACGTCCACATGCACGTGCTCGAGCACTCCTGCGGCTGCGTCCCGCACATGCCGCACGTGCCGCTGCGCGTCGCGCCGGGCGTGCACACGCCCGTCTCGCCCATGCACGGGCCGTAGCTCCACGTGTGGTCGGCCGTGCAGAAGCGCGTCGCGTTGCCGCACATGCCGCACGCGACCATCTCGCTCGCGCCTGGGGAGTCGCATGCGAGGCTCGCGGCATCGACGGGCACGTACGCATCGCTGTTCGCGTCGACGGCTGGCGTGCCGGTGTCGTGGCCGGGGAGAACCGCGGCGTCGTGACCGGGCGAGTCGGCCTGCATTCCCGCGTCGTCGGCCGGCGTGTCGCCCCCTCCGCAGCCCACGGCCGTCATGCCCGAGATCAAGATGAGTCCGAAGAAGATGCGAGACGCCATGCGAGTAGCTCCGTCGCGCCCTACGGGCTGCGCGTTCGGAACTTCCCCATGACGCAGTGAGAAAACGCGAGAGGACGCGGAGCGGCCGGAGAATTTTCTCCGAGCGCCGCTACTCTTTGCCCATCAGATCGTCGAACACGGCGTCGATGTCGTCGGCTGGGTTGGCCGCGACGACGCTCTGCGCGGGCGCGGGGCGCGCCAACGCCTCGATACGATCATCCACGTTGCGGAACGTGCGATCGCGCTTCTTCACCTTCTCGAAGTAGAAGAGCGCTTCCTTCGGATCGCCGAGCAGCTCGTACGCGCGGCCGAGCTCGTAGTAGAGGCCGAGCTCTTCGCGGTCCGTCTTGTGATCCGCGTAGAGGCCCTTCTTGTAGTGGATGACGCCTTCGGCGATCTCGCCGCGCTCGATGTAGCAGAGGCCGATCATCGTCTCGGAGATGCAGACGCGCTGCGGGTTCGCGAGGCAGAGCCCGAACTCGCTGATCGCGTCGTTCAAGAGGCCCATCTCCTGTAGGCGATGCCGAGATCGAAGTGCGTGTCGGTGTCTTCGAGACCGACCTGCGCTTCGACGCCCTTCTTGAACTGAGCGAAGACCTGCTCGACGTCGAGCACGTCGCTGCCCGCCTGCTGCGCTTGCTCCTGTCCGATCTCGTCGGCGAGCCGCTCGGCGAGCTCGAAGCTCTGATCGGGAGGCGCCGACTGCGCCGCCGAAGCGGCTGCCTGATTCGCGGCCTCGGTCACCTCCGCGAGCTTGTCGCGGATCACCGGGTGGCGCGGATGCGCCGTCAGCGCGTCGGAGAGCAGACCGCGCGCCTCCTCGAAGAGGCCCTGCGCGACGAAGAACTCCGCCTCGTCGAGCAGCTCTTCGACCTCACCGGGCGCGATCGACGTGCGCGACACGCGCTCGAGCCCGACGGGCGCGGGACCGGGCGCGCTCGGACGGATCGCCTCGAACTCTTCGGGGCTGATCGGATCGAGCGGATCCTCCAGGCCGGAAGCATCGAAGTCGCGCGGTTGCGACTGCGTCGGCAGCATCCCGGTCGGTGGCTCGGCGTCGTCGAGGCCGGACTCCGTGCGCAGGACGTCGTCTTCTCCGAGGGCGCCTTCCGGCGCGCCGTAGATCGTCCGCTCGTCCTCGTCGAAGGGCGCGTCCTCGGTCGTCCTGGCGCTCTTGATCGCGCTCGCCTCGGCCTGCGCGTCGTCGTCGACGAAGAAGACCTCGTCCTCGGGAGGCGGCGGCGCGGAAGAGATCGCGGCGGGCGCGCGCATCGCTCCTGGCGGGGGAACGAGCCGCGGCCGTGCGGCCTTCGGAGGCTCGGGTGCCAGCGTCGCGAGCCGCGCGGTCGCATCGCCGTTGCCCGGATCGATCTCGAGCGCCTGCCTCAGGTAGAGAACCGCGACCGCGGGCTTGGCGATCGCGAACTGATCGGCGAGCGTGACGAGCTCGGCGGCGGCCGCCGTCGTCTCGCCGCGATCGACGAGCACGTCCTTGAGACGCTCGCGCGCCTCCACGTGCTGCGGATCGATTGTGAGCACGCGACGAAGCTGCTCGACGACCTTCTGCTTGAGCCCGTACCGGAGGAACACCTCGCACTCGGTGAGCAGCTTCGCGATCTGCGCCTCGCGCGCGACCTCGGGCGGCAGGCTCGGCCGAGCGGGCTCGGAGACGATGTTCTGCGCCGCGGGCGCATGCATCGCGGGCGGTGGGATGGATCCGTCGTCGACGATGATGACGTCGTCGTCACCGTCGGCTGCGTACGCTTCCTCTTCTTCTTCGGAGAGTGGGCGCTCGTGGGCGGCCGACTCTTCTTCGAGCGCCGCCGCTTCTTCCTCGGAGAGCTCTTCGCTCTCGAGGATCTCGTCGGGCTCTTCCTCTTCGAGCTCTTGGATCGGCGGTGCACGATGCGCGGGCTTGCTCGGCTCGATCACCGCGCCGGGCGGCGGCGCGAGATCACGACGCGCGGGCGCCGGCGCGGCATACGCTGCGAGCGCCTGACGTGCCTCCGCATCTCCCGGATCGAGCGTCAGGATTCGCTTGAGCGTGAGCGCGCGCTCCTCCGGCCGATGCGCTTCGGCGTGGATGCGTGCGACCTCGCGATAGACGCTGATCGTCTTCGGGAGCTGACCGAGCTGCTCGAACGCGCTCGCGAGCATGTCGAGCGTCTGTACGTCCTTCGGGTCGGCCTTGAAGCAGACCTGCAGCTTCGCGAGCGCGCGCTTGCCGTCGTTGCGATCGAGGTACATCTGCGCGAGCTCGCGCGAGAGCACGACGTCTTCCGGACGGTGATAGAGCAGGCGCTCGGCGACCTTGAGGTAGTCATCGATGCGACCGCTCTGCTTGAGCAGGTTCGCGCCGGCCTCGAACGCCTTCGCTGCGTCCGCGGTCTTGCCCGCGCGCGAGAGCGCTTCGGCGTACTTGATGCGCGTCGGGATGTTGTTCTCGTCGAGCGAGACCATCCGGCCGAGCGTCGAGAGAGCGCGCTCCATGTCGCCGGCGCGCGCGTACGTCGCTGCGACCATCTCGTACGTCTGCAGCGCGTCCGAGACGAGCTGCAGCTGCTCATAGTTCTCCGCGAGGCGCAGCTGCACGTCGAGGCGCGTCGGATCGAGCTTGAGGATCTGCTTGAAGACCGCGACCGCCTTCAGGAAGAAGCCCTGCTGCGCGTACTGATCTGCGACGCGCGCGTACGTCTCGATCGCTTCTTTTTTCTGGCCGACCTTGTCCTGGAGGTCGCCGATCTTGAGCCACGTCCGGACGTCTTTCGGGTCCGCTTTGACGAGCTTCTGGAACTCCGCGATCGCCTTGTCGAACGCGCCCTTGGCCAGGTGCTTCTGAGCGGCCTCGAGGACTTTGGTTCGGTCGACGCTCACGGCAGGTTTGAACCCGAGCGCGCACGTCGCCGCCGGGCATGGCACCGTGCCGAGCCCGCAGAAACTGCGCGATTTCGAGTGTAGGTGCGCGGGGGATCAGGGGTCAAGCACGCTGCACGCCTGGCGCCCCGCCAGCACGGCCAGGCACCGAGTCATTCGTCGGCGCTGGCAGCTCCCGTGTCGGGCTCGTCGGCCTCGATGTTCCCGGGCTGCAGGCGCTTGCGGACATCCCGCACGCTCGTGAGGTTCTCCAGCAGATCGGGGATGCTCTCGATCGCCGTCACGTAGGTCCAGATGTACGTGACGATCGCGAATACGTCACCGGTCGACAGGCCGTCGAGGTCGATCGAGACGTAGAGCACCGCCACGAACACCACGAGCAACGCGCCGCGTAGCGCGCCGAAGTTGATCGAGTTCCACGTGCCGATGCTCCGCTTGATGTCGGCGACCTTGTTGAAGTGCCCGAGCACGCCCTCCGGCGGCTCGTTCGCGAAGATGGTCGTGTTCTGCTCCCGCAGAGCGTTCATGTCCTCCGTCAGCCGGGAGACGTTCCGATCGTAGGCGCGGAGCACGAAGAAGAGCGGCACGAGGATCGTGAAGCACGCCGCGCTGATGCGCCAATCATAGGTGTAGAGGGCGATGAGCACGCCGACGAGGCTCACGAAGTCGGTCATCGCGGCCGGCACGCGCTCTTCGAAGAAGGCGACGAGCTCGCGGCCGAGCTCCGCGCGCGACGCGGTCACGGCCACACTGACCTTGCTCTCCTTCGCTCGCGTGGCCAGCCCTTCGGCGACGCGGGCGTACATGCGGCCGTACACGCGCTCGCTGGCGATTCGCAGCACGCCGCCGGCGATCGTGTTGACGGCGAACACCAAGAGCCACCACGGCAGCGCGTGGTAGAGCATGTTCCACGTGCGCGGCAGCGACTGCCCGGAGGCGTCGGTGTCGGGGATCACGTCGTCGATGACGCGGCCGAAGATCCAGGGCTCACAGACCCACGTGCCCTGCTGGATCGCGACGAGCACCAACACGACGATGATGCCGACCAGCGAAGGTCGCATGTCGTCGATCAGCGAGCGCCGTGCGGACGTAGCGGCTGGAGGAGCCGCCTGCGGAGAAGAAGATGAAGATGTGGCCAAGCGCCATGCAGTATCGAGCGCGTTGCGCCTTCTCTGCAAGCGTCAGACGGCGCATGATGAGCGCTTCCTTCAGGAGGCCGGCATGTCGAAGCGACTCGTTCTTGGTTGCGCCTGTGCGCTGATGGCCGTCGCTGGCTGCGGCGGCGGAGACACCCCCGGCAACGACACGGGATCGGGAGGCAGCGACGGCGGCCCCGACGCGAACACGCCTGCGGTGGATGCGAACGTCGACGCGTTCCGCCTCCCGGGCGCGGACACTGGCATCGACGCGTTCGTCGCGCCGGGAACGGACTCCGGAATCGATGCCGGCGCCGACGCGTTCGTGTCACCCGACGCGGGCATGACGGATGGCTGCGAGCTGGGGAACACGTATCCCGATCTCTCACTGCACTCGCTCCATGCGTTCAGCGATCTGCCGGTCAGCATCGCGCTCGCGCCCGGTCGTGACGACCTCTTCGTCGTCCTCCGTGGCGGACAGATCGTCATCATGAATCCGACGACGGGAGCCGTCGGCGCGACGCCGTTCCTCGATGTGTCCGCGCGTCTCGGCGCGATGCCGTCGGGCACGGCGGAGAATGGGCTGCTCGGTCTGGCCTTCCATCCCGACTATGCGACGAACGGTCTCTTCTACATCGCCTACACAGCACGCGTGTCGGGCGGCGCGATGCCTTACGACGACCGTGTTGCCGTCGCGATGCGTGCCACGGCGGACACGGCCACCTTCGGCTCCGACATCTTCACGATCGCGGACCCCGCATCGAACCACAACGGCGGCCAGCTCGGCTTCGGTCCCGATGATGGGCTCCTCTACTACAGCGTCGGCGACGGCGGCGTGCAGTACGACCCGATGCTTCACGGTCAGGATCTGACGCAGAACCTGGGCAAGATTCATCGATTCCACGTCGGTCCCGGGATTGCCACGTACGAGGTGCCGTCGACGAACCCATTCGCGACGAGCGGCGGAAATCCCACCATCTGGGCATACGGGTTGCGCAATGCATGGCGCTTCACGTGGGATCGGCTGACGCACGCGATGTACGTCGCGGATGTCGGCCAGGACTCGTGGGAAGAAGTGAACGCCTTGGCCGGAGGGACAGGCGCGGGAACCAACTTCGGATGGAGCTATTGCGAGGGGACGCACGACATGCGCAACGGCACGACGCACGTGCTCAACTACGCGGGTGGCTGCGCGTCCCTCGTCGGCGGCACCGCGCCGATCGTGGAGTATCCGCACTCCGGTGGGCTGATGCAGGCGAGCGGAAGTGCCTCCGTGGTAGGCGGCTACGTCTATCGAGGTGCCGCGATTCCGGCACTTCACGGCGCGTATCTCTTCGCGGACACCGAGTCGAGCCGCTTCGCAGCGCTTCGCAATTGCGCAGGCTCTCCCATCACGGCGACGCGATTGGACTCGATCAGCGGCTCGCTGTGCACGAGCCCCGTGACGTTCGGCGAGGATCGGGCTGGCGAGCTGGTGGTGTCGTGTCTCGGCGATCAGACGATCTATCGCATCACGTCTCCGTGAATTGCTGCCGCCGCGTCACGGCGCGTTCGGATCGGGCAGGCTGATCGTCAACATCAGCGGCGCGTCGGGCAGCAGGCGCGAGTCGCCCGTGCGGACGAGGCCGCGGGCCGACGACGGGACCACGACGAGGTCGAGGGTGCGCGCGCCCTCGGTCTCGCCGACGGTGAGCAGGATGATCTCGGGCGCGTCGTCACCGTCGAGATCGGCGACGACGTGGCGGCGCGGGCCAACCTCTCCGCCGGCGAGCTCGAACACCGTGCGCGTCTCGAACGTGCCCTCGGCGCTACCGGCGAGGACGACGAGGCGTGGGTGCGACCAGCCGACGATGTCCGCGTGACCGTCGTGATCGAGATCGAGGATCGCCGCGTCGCGGAGCTCTGTCGGCGCGCCCTCGATCGGTGCGAGCGCCGCATCGGTCGTGCTCGCGATCAGGCGTGAGACCGTCGCGCCCACGATCAACGCGTCGGGCGCACCGTCGCCATCGAGGTCACCCACCGCGATGTCCGTCGCGCTCGGCACCGAGAGAGTCCGTGAGCGTGCGAAGCGGCCGCTCGCATCGCCGTACAGCAGATCGAGACGCGACTCGGAGCTCGACGCGACGAGGATGTCTTGCTTGCCGTCGCGATCGATGTCGACGACGCCGAAGCCCGTCGCATCGGTCGCGACGTGCGGCGAGCTGACGCGCGACGGCGATGCGCCGAGCGAGAAGACCCACGCCTCGCTCGGCTCGCGCGCGAATGGGTTGGCGCGATCGAGCGCGACGATCCCGGGCCCGCTCGTCAACGTCACCGGGCGCACGCCCACCGCGGCGATCGGCGCGAGCGAGCGCGGCTGCTCGATGGCGCCCCATGCGTTGCGCGTGAGCACGAAGAGGCCACCACCCGCGGTCGATCCGCCCGCGCCGACGCGCGCCACCGGGAAGATCGGATCGAGATCGCCATCGCCGTCGACGTCGATCGCGGCGACCGCCGACGTGAGCGCCATGCGATCGGCGGGGGCCGCTGGTGCATCGACGTGCGCGACGCGCATCCATGCGTCGTCGGTGGATCGACCGAGCACGTCCCAGCCCGCGCCGCATCCGATCACGATCTCGGGACGCGTGTCGCCCACGACGTCGACGAGCGACAGCGAAGGCGGCAGTGTGGGCTCCGCGCACACGCGCAGACGCGGCAGGGCGGGGCCCGCTTCGGGAGGAGGTGGCGGCGTCTCGACGTGCTCGAGCCCCGCGTCGGGCGCGACCTCTGCGTCGATCTCGACGCCTGCGTCCGCGATCACCCCGGCATCTTCGGTGGTGCTCGCTTCGACCGGCAGGTGCTGCGGCGAGCCAGGCGGCCACGGGATCACGCCCGAGACGAAGCCCACGAGCGCGAGCGCCGCCCAGAGGCCGATCAGCACCAGGGTGGTCTTCCCGAACGAGAGCGCCGCGTCCATGGGGCCCTTATAACGCGCGAACGGCCCGAGACCTTTCTTCTGCGCCGCCTTTCTCCGTTTCTGCGCACCGACTACGCTGGGGAGCATGAAGCGCGTCTCGATGGTGATCCTGCTCGTCGCTGGATGCTCGAACGCGGGGGCCGCGCCCGACGCCGTCACCTACTACGGCAACGTGCGCCCGATCCTCGCGGAGCACTGCGTCGGCTGCCACGTGAACGGCGGGATCGCGCCCATCGCGCTCGACACGTACGAGACCGCAACCGACGCGGCCGCGCTCGTCGCGGTGCGCACCGCCGCGCGGATCATGCCGCCATTCCTCGCCGACAACTCGGGGCAGTGCCAGCAGTTCGTCACGCACGACTGGCTGAGCGACGACGAGATCGCGACGCTCGCCGCCTGGCATCAGCAAGGGATGCCGGAGGGCGATCCTTCGACGCCTGCGCCGCACGTCGCGGAGGTGCCGCATCTGACCGGATCGGACATCCACACGGTCGATACCGGCGTCGACTACGTGCCGAATGCGGCGCAGAACGACGACTACCACTGCTTCCTCGTGCAGGCGCCTCGCGGCGGCTACGTGACGGGCGCCGAGGTGCATCCGGGCAACGCGCGCATCGTGCACCACGTGATCGTCTTCGAGCCGTCCGACGACAGCGCGGTCGCGGACGTGATGGCGCTCGACGCGGCCGAGGCCGGTCCGGGCTACACGTGCTTCGGCGACTCGGGCACGAGCAACGCGACGCCGGTGGTGCTCTGGGCGCCCGGTGGTGGCGCATCGATCGCGCCGGCGGGCACCGGCCTGCAGATCGACGCGACGCGCCCGTTGATCGTACAGGTTCATTACAACCTGCTCAGCGTTCGTCCCGGCGACACCGATCGATCGAGCGTCGACCTGCAGATCAAGGACAGCGCCATCCCCGGGTTCTTCCTGCCCGTCTACGACGGCACGTTCGTCGCGCCGCCGCACATGACGAGCACGTCGAGCCACTACGACTTCCTGGTCGGTGCCGCGTACCTCACGCCGTACGGCGTCACGAGCGCGCACGTCTACTCGGTCGGTCCGCACATGCACACGCTCGGTCGCGACATCCAGCTCGATATGCTGAACGACGACGGAACGACCGACTGCATGGTCCACATCCCGCGCTGGGACTTCAACTGGCAGCGGGGCTATCAGTACGAGAGCCCGATTCCGATCACGAGCACGACGCGTGTCCGGATCACTTGCACGTGGGACACGTCGAGCCGCGACACCACGGTGAGGTGGGGCGAGAGCACGCAAGACGAGATGTGCCTCGCGTACCTGTACGTGAGCCTCTAGCGCGTGTGACGTTCGTGCGACCGCATTGAGGCGAAAGCTGCTCGCGCTCAGTCCGCGCGAGGTGGTCGCGTCGCGGATCGTCGAGATCGGCGCGCTGGTGAAGGCCACGGACAAGATGTTGCGCCGCATCCTCGGCGAGGACGTCCTGATCCAGATTCGCCCACGGATTCGCGCGTGAGCGCCGTCGCCAGGAATTGCCGAGAGATCTGGTTGCTCCGTCGCCGAAGGCGCGCTCTGATCCAGTCATGAGCAACTCGTGCGTCTGTCGGTGCGGCCTGCTCCTCGCAGGCGGCTGTTGATCGCCTCCCGGGGTCTGCGCCGACTGGAGGTCGCTGCGGTCGAGGCAGCGCGCCGGACCATCCGCGCCATCCGCAGCGTACCTGCCGTGCGGCGTGAGGCCTATCGCGTCAGCAACCGCGACGGCTTCGGCAACATCGCGTGGCACGACGGCATGCTCGGCGACCGCGTGCGTCTGCGTGCCTACGCGCGTGCGATCGATCGCTACGTCCAGCCCGGCATGGTCGTCGTCGATCTCGGGACGGGCAGCGGCGTTCTGGCGTGTCTGGCCGCGCAGCGCGGCGCGCACGTGCACGCGATCGAGCACACGGAGGTCATCGAGCACGCACGCGAGCTGGCGCGCACGAACGATCTCGCGTCCTCGATCACGTTCCACCGGATGCACAGCCGAGACTTCCAAGCGCCCGGGCCCATCGACGTGATCCTGCACGAGCAGGTCGGGCACAACCTGATCGACGAGGACATGGTCGAGAACGTCGTCTCGCTGCGAGATCGCGTGCTTGCGCCGAACGGCATCGTTCTGCCGGCGCGCTTCGCGCTCTACGCCGACCCCGTGCAGCTCCGCGCCGATCGCACGGTGCCTTACTCGTGGGAGCATCGCTTCCACGGTCTCGACTTCTCGTGCTTCGCGCCCGCGAGCGGCAAGTGGCCCGGGATGAACGACGGCAGCGACAAGCGTTGGCTCGCGCCCGACGACGTGGAGCGCAACCTCGCGCCCGATCAGAGCGTGCTCCGCTTCGATCTCGGCACGATGAAGCGCGGCGCGCTGCCGGTGCGCCTCGGCTACGACACGACGATCGCCGAGTCGGGAAGGCTCGACGGATTCGCGCAGTACTTCGAGCTCGCGTTCGACGACGAGATCCGATTCAAGACGGGCCCGGGCCACGCGCACACCCACTGGGACGGCCGGCTCCTGCGGACGGAGGCTCACGACGTCGCCGCGGGGCAGCGGCTGGTGTTCGAGATGATCGCGGCCGACCCGACCGATGCGCAGAGCTGGAGCTGGAAGTACACGATCACCTGAGCCGCGCTCTGTTTCGGAACGTTGTGGGCTCCCGGACCGCGTTGACAGCGAGCGCGACAGGCGAAACGATCGCGGCGCTCGGGGGCGGGATCGAGCGGGGGGGACCGATGGCGAGAGGCCGTTCGAACATCGTGCGGACAGCGTGGGTTGCGCTCTGCGTCCTGTCGGCTTCGCTCGCGCCCGCGTGCTCGAGCGCTCCCGTCGCTCCCTCGTCGTGCATGTCGTCGCGCGAGTGCAGCACTGCCGGCCTGGTCTGCGACATCGCTTCGTCGCGCTGCGTCGAGTGCGTCGTCGTCGGCGATTGTCTCGGCGCGGGCCAGATCTGCCGCGCGAACGCGTGCGTGGTCGTCACGTCGTGCACGACGAGCCGGATGTGCCCGGGGCAGGTCTGCGACATCGCGGCTGGTTTCTGCGTCGATTGCGTCACGAATGCCGATTGCCCCAGCGGACAGATGTGCACGGACAACGTCTGCACCGCCGCGCCGATCCCGTGCATGTCCGACCGCGAGTGCTCCTCGATGAATCGGGTCTGCGATCTCGCTCATGGCATCTGCGTCGACTGCGTGCGCGACGCGGACTGCATGGCCGGGCAGAGCTGCGTCGCAAGCACGTGTCGCGCGGCCCTCGTGGATGCCGGCGCGGACTCGGGCATCGATGCGGCGCGCACGACGTCCGACGCGACGATGGCCGACGACACCAACGATGCACACGTGCCCGTCGATGCCGCGACGACGATGGATACAGGTGGCTGCGCGGACGACGGAGCATCCGCCGTGTGCGCGACCGCGACACCCATCGGCACCGGCAGCGTCGATGCGGGCGGCACCATCACCGGCACGGTGGGCTCGCTCCCGGATCTCGCCGCGTCCGCTTGGTACACGGTCCAGTTCCCTCCGGCTGCGAACGGCGCGCCTCACGTCGATTTCGCGATGAACGACGGTGGGTCGTACGTTCTCGACGTCTTCATCAGCTGCTCCGGCACGGCCAGCACGTGCGGCGGCGGCGAGATGGCGATGGGCCTCACGACGTGGGACTTCGGAGACGGGTGCGTGCCCGTGGCGTGCCAGACGACCCGCAACATCGTGTGGCCCGCTCAGATCTGGATCCGCGTTCGACGTGTCGCGACGAGCGCGACGTGCGCGCACTACCAGCTGCGGGTCAGCGAGCTCGTGAACGCCGCGTGTAGCGCGTCGACGACCAATCACTGCGGCCCGACGTGCGAAGACTGCACGATCGACATCGCGCGCGCGACGGGTGCGTTCTGCTCGGCGGGTGGCACGTGCGACTACGCGTCCTGCGCGTCGGGTGCGAGCGACTGCGATGGGGTGCGCTCGAACGGCTGCGAAGCCTGGACGACTTCGGCCTGCGGCCCCGCGTGCTCGAACTGCGACAGCGGCGCGCTTCACGTCTCCGGTGCGTCTTCGTGCAACGGGGGCGCGTGCAACTTCACGGCCTGCGCGACCGGCTTCGCCAACTGCGACGGGTCACTGGCGAACGGCTGCGAGCGCTCCACGCCGGCCTCCGCCACCGACTGTTGTGGCGTGGCGTGCACGACGCCAGCGACGTGCCAGGGCTCGGCGCTGGCGGGCTACGCCTGTCACTGAAGCCGGGCGCTCGGGTCGAGATTAGTCGGCGATCGGCTGCCAGAGCTCGACGCGGTTGCCGTCGCAGTCCTTGATCCACGCGAAGCGACCGTAGCTCTCGTTCATGCGGGTCGGATCGATCCACACGCCGGCGGCCGCGAGATCGGCGAGCAGCGCGTCGAGATCGTCCACGCGGTAGTTGATCATCACGGCCTGGTTTCCTTCACCGAAGTACTGCGTGTCCTTCGGAAAGGGATTCCACGCCGTCGCGCCCGAGCCCTTCGGCACTTCGTCGCTCCACAGGAAGGTCGCGCCGTAGTCCCCGACGACTACGCCCAGATGCTTGCCGTACCAAGCGCCCAGCGCCTTCGGGTCCGCGCTGCGCAGGAACACGCCACCGATCCCCGTCACTCTCGCCATGTGATCACCTCCCGACCGCTTCTACTTCGAGCGTCCTCTCGATCGCAACGTGCTCACCGCGCCCGGAATCGATCGCGGCGCGCGGTTCGTTCCAGAGCCGGTGCGTGATTCTCGTTCGTCGGCGAAGATCCATGGCGGCCTGAGCGCTCCGGCCGGTGCAAGCTGCGGCATGCGTCTCGTTCCCGCGCTCGCGCTCCTCGTCCTCGTCGGTTGTGGCGGAGCCCGTGCGCGCTTGATCGAGACGGGCTGCGAGATCGGATCGAGCCACGTCGGCCAGACCTGCGGCGGCGCGACCGTTCACGGCGACATCCACGATCGCGACGCCGACGGCATCCACGACGACGACGACCTCTGCCCGAACACGGCCGGCCACGGCACGACGAACGGCTGCCCAGCGCACGTCGCGGGATAGCTTCGGCCGTTCGACGAGACGTCGACATGCGTCGAGTTCGGCTTCGCGGGCCAAGCTTGCTGCTCCGACGACCATGGCACGAGCTGGGAGCTCGGCTGCTCCGGGATCGGCGGGATGGGCCAGACTTGTGCGACTAGCTCCGGCGCCAGTAGCTGCATCGCGTGTGGTGCGGCCGGGCAGCCATGTTGCTCGCGTGGGGATCACAACCATCCGGGCTGCGTTACGTGAGAGTGAGCGGGTTACCGGGTCACCCGGCTGGCCCACCGACTAGGTCACGACCAGACGCATGCGGATAGCCAGCGCTCAGCCGGCTTGGCGCGTCTCGTCTTCGTTGCCCGCGGGGGTCGCGCCGGCCGACTTCGCGGCGACGCCCGAGCTCTCCATCATTCGGCTCGCGAGCGACTCCATCGCGCCGGACATCGTCTCGAGCTGGCGGGCGCCATGGGCGTCGGCGAAGGCCGCGAGATCGCGCGCGACCGTCGCCGCGGCAGGACGATCCGCGGGCTCGCGCGCGATGCACGCCATGACGAGCTTCGCGAGCTCTTCGGGCACGCTCGGCGCGAAGTCGCGCAGCTGCGGCGGGTCCTCGATCGCACGCATCAGAAACCAGCCGGGCGCCGTGCTCTTCTCGAACGGCAATCGGCCGGCGAGCAGGAGATAGATCACGGTACCCGCGGCGTAGACGTCGGCGCGGTCGCCGACGTCGGAGTCACCGCGTGCCTGCTCGGGCGCCATGAACGCGGGCGTGCCGATGAGGTTGCCCGTGTGCGTCATCGTGCCGCCGGGGCCCGAGGCCGCGTCGTAGAGCTTCGCGATCCCGAAATCGAGAAGCTTCAGGCCGGGCGCGCTCGACGTCAGCATGAGGTTCTCGGTCTTCACGTCGCGATGCACGACGCCGTTCGCGTGCGCGGCGGCGAGCGCCTCGAGCAACACCGCGCCGAGCCGGGCCGCATCCGCGGGCGCCCACGGCTGTCCGAGGCAGCGCGAGAGCACGATGCCGTCGACGAGCTCCTGCACCTGGTAGAGCAAGCCGTCGCCCGAGAGACCGACGTGAATCATGCGCACGACGGCGGCGTGGGGCACCGTCGCCGCGGCGCCGGCCTCGCGCACGAAGCGCCGCAACGTCTCGACGTCGCCGCCCGATCGCGTGCGGACCACCTTGACGGCGACCTCGTTGCCGCTCGTGCGATCACGCGCGGCATACACGAGGCCCATGCCGCCCGCGCCCAGGGGCTCGCCGATCTCGAAGCGCTCGTCGAGCACGGAGCCCTGCCGCAGGCCGCCCGCGTCGGACTGCTCGGCCAGCCGGGCGAGCGCGACGGCCAGCTCCTCGGATCGCACCTTCACCTGCGCCTTGAGCTGCGCGTTGAGCGTCTGCACCTCGCCCGCGCGCGCGACGATCTCGTGGACCTGCTCTTCGACGCGTCGCTCGAGGCTCGAGGCGAGATCCTCCATCTTCGATTCGATGTCGATCGAGGCGAACCGGAAGTACGCGCAGATGATCGAGACGAACGAGAGCGCGGTGAGGATGTTGACCGCCTCGAACGGCACCGCGAGCGGCGCCCATCCCGGATGCATCGGCGTATTCGCGAACACGTAGTGCACCGCGATGAAGAGCGCGACGACGGCCGCCGAGCCGACGATGGCGCGTCGCGGCGGGACGTGATCGTTGAACAACGTCAGCGCGATGATCGGTACGAGGTAGTACTGGAAACCGCTGCCGAGCCCGAGCAGCGCGACCGCCGCGACGGCGTGGGCCGAGACCTCGATGTTCAGGAGCAGCGACGCCAGGCGCGAGCGTCCTCGCTCGTTCGACACCCAAGCGGCGATCCACATGCCGACGCTCCAGATGTTGAAGAGCGCCATCTCGTAGACACCGGTGAGCGCGAACACGATCAGCAGCACGATGTGGACGGGCAGCGCCACGTACACCACGTAGCGGACCACGACCGCGATGCGCGATCCCACCTCGCGCGCTGCGCCTGCCGTGCTCGTGCCGGACGTCACCCGTGGAGCGTAGACACGGTGCTGTCGCTGGCACAAGCACGGCGATCGGCTCGCCGCTACCGGTTCAGCGCGGCGCGCTGCCGAAGTTGCTGTCGGTCGCCGCCGCCTGATCGCGCACGCGCTGTCGTGCGGCGCGCTCGGCCTCGAGCTGCTGCAGCGCGCGCTCGTGGCGCTCGCTCGGCTCGAGCACGACGGCGCGTAGCAACTGGGCCTCGGCGGCGGCAAAGCGCGC
>CAYSCF010000138.1:0-2194 GCA_964429305.1 uncultured Sandaracinaceae bacterium
ATCTTGATGGTTATTTTGTTTTGTGATATGTTGATGGGGTGTATTATGATGTTGGTGTTATTTGGGTTGAATGTGTGCAGGAACAAGAGCATGCGCGCGCCGTCCGGGTACGCCGCCTCGCCCGCGACGGTCAGGCCGAGCTCGCCGACGACGCCACCGATGTGACGCACGACGAGCGTCTCGCTGCGCGCGCCGTGGAGCGTCTCCTCGATGCGGATCGTCTGGTCGGTGACGATGCGATCGAGATCGTCGTAGTGCATGTCACGCGAGATCACCGTGCCGACGACGATGTGATCGGCGCCTTCGACGAGCTGACGCAGCGAGAGCGCCTCGACCTGGGTCGCCAGCGCGATCGAGGGAAAGAGCGCCACCGCGAGCGTGCACAAGACCAAGCGAGGAACGAGCCGCATGCAGTGAGGATGCGGGAACGCGAGCGTTCAGGCCAATGGAACGAGAGACTTCAGAACGTTCCGCTCAGGCCCACCGTCGCGCCGCTTCCCTGCGCGGTCGGTGCGACCGACACGCCGCTGAGCTGCACGCCCTCGTGCGCCATGCGGTCCTCGAGACGCGCGGTTCGGAGGCCGTGCTGCGCCTCGAAGCCGATGATGGCGCCCAGGATCGCGGGCCCGGCGATCGCGGCGATCATCTCCCACGGCTCGTGGAACTGGATGTCGCCCGCGAGGATGATGGTCGCCGAGAGGCCGCCGCCGATGAGCTCGCCGAGCAGCGCGCCGCCGTAGCGGCCGCGGCCGCCGGCGATCGAGCCGCCGAAGACGGAGATGCCGAGCGGAGCGAGACCCGCGGTGACGCCGAGCACCATCGGCGCGAAGCCGTCGTTGCGTGAGTTGTCGTTGACGAGATACGCCAGGCCCGTCGCGAGACCGAACCCGGCGCCGGCGCCGAGCACGTCGAGCGCGAGCCGCGCAGGAAAGTCCATGCCCTGGTCGAGCCGCGGCGCGGGCTGGCGTTCCAGTGGGGGCGCGACCGTGTACGTGGGCACCGGGTAGGAGTAGGTGCTGTACGCAGGCTGGGTCGGCTGCACGACGAGGATCGGACCGGTCATCACCGGAACCGGCGCGGGCGGAGGCGCGACCACGACCGGGGGCGGAGGCGTGACGACCGCAGGCGCGGGTTGCGGCGCCGGCGTCGTGATCTGCGCGTGGAACTGCAGACCTCCGAGCTGCCCGTCGATCTCGTAGCCCCGCGGAACGGCCGGCACCGACTGGGCTGGCGGGCCCGATTGGGTCGGCGGCCCGACGATGACGATCGGCGGCGTCTGGGCCGATGCGATCGCGCTCGGGAAGGAGGCGAGGGCGAGCAACGACAGGGCGACGAGCACGCGCATGCGGCTGCGTGGAGCAGCCGACGTGCCAGCGAAGATCACCGCGGATCGCGGCCCGATCCTTCGAGCGACGTGAACACCGAGGTGTGTCCCCGGGTCACTCCGCCTCGCGTCTGGCACAGCTCGACTCGCGTCAGCGCGGGGCGAGCTCTCGCGCCAAGGCGACGGCGATCGGCCCGGCGTGCTCGGTGCGCAGGACGTGGGTGTCGATGCGGGCGAGTGCGAAGCCGAGCGCGACGAGCGCGTCGGTCTCCGCGTCGTCGAGCCCACCCTCGGGCCCGACCACCAGCCATGCAGGCGACGCTCCGAGGACGTCGCCCATGCGTGCGTCCGTGCGGGGCGAGAGCACGATGCGCGAGGACGACGAAGGCGCGCGCGACGCAACCTGGAGAAGAGGCGCGGGCGCGACGATGCGCGGCACCCGCGGCGCCTCCGACTGGCGCGCGGCCTCCTCGGCGATGCGCACGAGGCGATCGAGGCGCGCTTCGCCACGCGCGATCGAGCGGGACGCGAGCGCGAGGTGGATCTCGGCGACGCCAGCTTCGGTGGCGACGCGCACGATGTCGTCGAGCTTGCTGCCCTTGGGGACGCACTGGATCAGGACGGGCGCGTGGAGATCGTGCGCGCGACGCGTGATCGCACCGAGCGCGACGACGAGCGACGTGGGCGTGAGCGAGACGATCTCCGCAGGCGCTTCGCCGCCATCGGCATCGAAGACCGTGATCGCATCGCGGATCGCGAGACGCAGCACGCGCGCGTGATGTGCGGCGTCTTGCCCGAGCTCGAGATGCGAGGACGGCGCGAGCGGCGAAGGAGAGCGGAGGCGCGGAGGGGTCAACGGCGCTTCGTCTT
>CAYSCF010000138.1:2294-16951 GCA_964429305.1 uncultured Sandaracinaceae bacterium
CTTCGCCTTCGCCTTCGTCTTCACTTTCGCTTTCGCTTTCGTCTTGGCCTTCGCCTTCGCCTTCGGCGCCGCCGCCTTCGTCAGCGTGATCGCGATCCAGTCCTTCTCTCTCGTGACGTTCACGGCGCTCATCGGCGCGTACGCCGCGATCAGCGCCGCCTCCTCCTCGAAGAGCAGGCCCGACAAGATCAGCGTGCCGCCCGGCGCGACCTTCGCCGCGATCTCTTTCGCGAACGGCACCAGCACGCGGCTCTCCACGTTCGCCAGCACCAGCGGGAACGTGCCCTTCACGCGCGCGAGCGGAGTGAGGCTCGCCAACACCATCCCCTTCACGCCATTGCGCTCGGCGTTCTCGTGCGTCGCATCGACCGACTCGGCCTCGACGTCGATGCCCTCGGCCCGCGCGGCACCGAGCAGCACCGCGCCGATCGACAAGATCCCGCTGCCGCATCCGACGTCGAGCACGCGCTCGCCGCCTTTCACGATCCGATCGAGCTCCGAGAGAACGAGCCGCGTCGTCTCGTGCGTGCCCGTACCGAACGCCTGCCCGGGATCGATCGTGATCACGACGTCCCGCGGCTTCGTCGCCACCTCTTCCCACGGCGGACGCACCACGATCCGCTCGCCGAGCCGCGACGGCTTGAAGAACTCGCGCCAGCGATGCTTCCAGTCGTCGCCCACGATGTGCTCGAGCCGCGACGGCCAGCTCACCGTCCCGCCCGCGATCCGCGCCTCGTCCTCGGTCTCGAAATGCGCGACGAGCAGCACCGCATCGCCCGGTGATTTCTCGAGCGTCGAGCGATCGCGCTCTTCCACGCCGGTGGCGCCCAGCTCGAAGAGCGTGGCAGAGGCCTCGTCCACGTCGTCGGGCGGAACATCGAGATGCAGCGTCGGATAGCGCGGGATGTCGGTCATGCGCGGCGACTATCGCTCGGGCGGCCCTTCGTGGTCTTCTCGATTCGTGACCCACGAATCGATCGAGCGCGTGATCGTGCCGCACGCGCGTGAGCTGGACGGCATGAAGGTGGCGCGCGTGCTGCCGACGAATGGCTGTCGCGCGGTCGGGCCCGTCGTGTTCCTCGATCATCTCGGCCCCGCGACGCTGCCGCCCGGGCAAGGCTTCGACGTGCGACCGCATCCGCACATCGGGCTCTCGACGGTGAGCTATCTCTTCGAGGGCGAGATCGTGCATCGCGACAGCCTCGGATCGGTCGCGACGATCGTGCCCGGCGCGATCGACGTGATGACGGCCAACGGAGGCATCGTGCACTCCGAGCGATCGAGCGACGCCGCGCGCGCGAGGGGCGTGACCCTGCACTCGCTGCAGTTCTGGGTCGCGGTGCCGGCCGACAAGGAAGACGACGCGCCCTGGTTCTCGCATCACGCGGCGAGCGAGATCCCCGAGCTCGCGATCGAAGGTGGGCGCGTGCGCGTGCTGCTCGGATCGGCGCTCGGGCTCACGTCGCCGGCGCGCACCGACTCTCGGCCCGTCGTGATCGAGCTGAAGCTCGCGGCGCGCGCGCGCTTCGAGGTGCCGAGCGAGATCGAGGACGTGGGGCTCTACGTGATCTCTGGCGGGATCGCCGTCGGCGAGGACGTCTACGCGCCGCACACGCTCGTGGTGCGCAAGCCGGGCGCCGCGATGACGATCGAGACGAGCGCCGAGACGCACCTTCTTCTCTTCGGTGGCCCGCGGCTCGAAGGGCTCACGACGCGCGATCCGCGTCACATCGAGTGGAACTTCGTCGCTTCGTCCAAGGAGCGCATCGAAGCGGCCAAGCAGCGCTGGCGTCGTCGGCAGTTCCCGACGATCCCCGGCGACGACCGAGAGCGCATTCCGCTCCCCGGTGATCCCGATCCCGAGCCCCCAGAGGAGACCTGAATGAGCACCATCGACACGCAGACGATCGAGCCCGGCAAGTTCCCTCTCACGCTCGAGGTGCGCGGCAAGCACACGCTCCGCGTCGACGTCAGCGCCGCGCAGGGCGGCGACGACAGCGCGCCCGGCCCGCACGACTTCTTCGATGCCGCGCTCGCCGCGTGCAAGGCCGAGACGGCCATGTGGTACGCCAAGCGCAAAGGCTTCGCGCTCGAGCGCGTCGAGGCGCACGTCGATCGCGACGATTCCGAAGAGAAGAACGGCAAGTACACGCTGCGCGTGCGGCTCGCGTTCCACGGCCCGCTCGACGACGCTCAGCGCAAGCAGATCTACGACGCCGTGAGCCGCTGTCCGATCCACAAGCTGATGACGACCAGCGACGTGATCATCGAGACCGCGCCTCTGTAGCTATTTTGCGCGCGGATCCTGGACGTGATCATGTCGAGCGCATGGACGACATCGGATCTCGGCCGCGCGCGTTCTTCGGTCTCGGTTGGGCCAACCTGCGCTCGAACCAGACGGCGATCACGGAAGGCGGACAGACGCGCGCTTCGGTCGCGCGCTACGCCGAGCACCAGATCGTGGCGCGCTGGCTCCGGCGCGGATCGCACGGCGAGATCGTGTCGCACGGCGAGAGCGACGCGTGGCTGCACGTCGTCTCCGGCGCGCTCGTCGAAGAGCGCTGGACCGCGGGCGATCACGGCTGGGCGTTCGAGGTGCGGCACCTGCGCACCGGCGACTCGAGCCATCTGCCGAAGGGCGCGCTGCATCGCCTCGCCGCAGGCACCGACGCGAGCATCGTGACCACGTACTCGCCCGGCCCGCCGACGGAGACGGCCGTGACGAACGCGACGCTTCTGCGCCAGCTCTCGCGTGTGCGCGAAGAGGTCCTCGGCAGCGCGGTGTTCAGGAACACGTCGGTCGAGCTCGGCGCGCCGAGCGAAGACGACTGCTAGAGAGAACGCCCGGCGACGCCGGGCACGCGATCAGCGCGAGATGACCGGACAGCTGTAGAACTTGATCGTCATCGGGCTCATCGCATCGGCGGTCGTATTGCCGGCGCGCGTGACGCTGCTGACGATCTCGGGCGTCGCTGCCGGGATGCTCGGCGCCGCATAGCACACGGCGTTCACGTCCATACGCGGGAGCCCCGTGTCGGTGTCGGTCACGAACGTGATTCCCTGGATCTGACAGGGATGAGCCGCGTTCGGCGCGTCGGAGCTCGCCTGGCCGCCGTACTTGTTGCCATCGGTCCACGTGAACACTGCAGCACCGTTCAGAGCGCCGCCGGCGGCCGGAACCGCGGCGTTCGAGAGACTGACGCCGAGCTCCGTGCCGTCCGCATCTTGGGCCGCGACGGTGAAGTTGACGGTGCGCATCGAGGCGTGCTCGGTGATGGTGCAGCTGAAGTGCGCGCCCATGTCGCCGTTGAACCCGTAGATGTTGCGCGCGGGATTGGTCGACGTGCCGCAACGACCGCCTGTGATGGGCGTCCCATCCGACTGCACGCAGCGGGTCTGGTACGTGATGTCGGCGTATGCGGGCTGGGGCGGGGAGTTGCAGCTCGCGCTGGCGATACCGACCGACACCGAGAGCCCGAGGCCAACGAAGGTAGTGAGACGCATGGGCGAAGGCTACCCTGCCCCCTCCGTCGCTCGCAAGGAACGCGGGCCGGGTGTAAGCAGCTCGCATGCAGCCGCGCCACGCCCACCTGGACACCCTCGCCATCCATGCTGGGCAGGAGGCGGACCCGACGTCCGGCGCGGTGATGACGCCGATCGTCCTCGCCTCGACGTTCGCACAGGCCGGCCCGGGCGAGCACAAGGGCTTCGAGTACGCGCGAACCGGCAATCCCACGCGCAACACGCTCGAGCGCTGCCTCGCTGCGCTGGAGGGCGGAGCCCACGGGCTCTGCTTCTCGTCGGGCTGCGCGGCGATGACGACGTTCATGCACACGCTAGGGCCGGGCGATCACGTGGTCGCGGGCGACGATCTCTACGGCGGCACCTTCCGCATCCTCGACAAGGTGATGAAGCCGATGGGGATCGAGACGACGCAGATCGATCTCGGCGATCCGAGCTCGCTCGAGAAGGCGATCCGTCCGGCGACGAAGGTCGTGTGGCTCGAGACGCCGACCAACCCGACGCTCCAGATCGTCGACATCGCCGCGATCGCGAAGATCTGCCGCGCGAAGAACGTGATGCTCGTCGTCGACAACACGTTCGCGACGCCCATGCTCCAGCAGCCGCTCGCGCTGGGCGCGCACGTCGTCGTTCACTCGACCACGAAGTACCTCAACGGCCACAGCGACGTCGTCGGCGGCACGATCATCACGAGCGACGATGCGCTCGCCGAGAAGCTGCGCTTCCTGCAGAACGCGATCGGTGCGGTGCAGTCGCCGTTCGACAGCTACCTCGTGCTGCGCGGCATCAAGACACTGCCGGTGCGCATGGAGCGTCACGTGAGGAGCGCGAAGGACATCGCGGCCTGGCTCGAGCAGCATCCGGGCGTCGAGAAGGTGATCTATCCGGGGCTGCGCTCTCATCCCGGCCATGAGCTCGCGGAGAGACAGATGCGCGGCCCGGGCGGGATGATCTCGTTCGTCGTGAAGGGAGGCGAGGCTGCCGCGCGCGCGCTGCTGAAGACGGTCGAGGTGTTCGTCTGCGCGGAGAGCCTCGGCGGCGTCGAGTCGCTGATCGAGCTGCCCGCCGTGATGACGCACGGCGCGATCCCGAAGGAGGCCCGCGCGAAGCTCGGGATCGCCGACGGCTTCATCCGTCTGTCGGTCGGTCTCGAGGACGAGCGGGACCTGATCGCCGATCTCGAGCGTGGGCTCGAGGCCGCCGTCGAGACGTGACGCGCGCGGCCGCGATCCTCGGATTCGTCGTCCTCGTCGCTTGCGCCGAGCAGGGCCCGTCGTGGACGCGCATCGACACGACGGGCGTCGCGGCGCGTTGGGGGCATGTCGCGATCGTGGACGTGGCGCGCGATCGCATGCTCGTCTTCGGCGGCGAGAACGACTTCGGCCCGCAGCAAGACGTCGCCGCGATGGATCTGACGACGCTCGCCTGGTCGATCGTGCCCACCACGAATAGGCCTTCGCCACGCACCGATTTCGCGGCCGCGCTGGATGCGCCGCGCAACCGCGTGATCGTGGTGGGCGGACGCGTCGGCCTCGCAGCGTCGACCGGCGAGATCTGGGCGCTCGATCTCGGCACGCTCGCGTGGTCGCCACTACCCGCAGGTCCTCCGCCGCGGCACGACGTGTCGGCGGTGACCGACGGCGTGCACCTCTGGGTGTTCGGTGGCGCCGGCGACTTCCTCCAGTCGCTCGACGATCTCTGGGAGCTCGATCTCGCCACGGACACGTGGAGGCAGATGCCTGCGCCCGGCGATCATCCGATCGCGCGCACGTCCTACGCGTTCGCGCTGCACGGCGGCTCGCTCTGGATGCGCGGTGGCCACGACGCCGTCACCGCGTATCACGACGCGTGGCGCTACCACCTCGACACCGAGCGCTGGGAGCGGCTCGCACCGAGCGGCGACACCGTCGCGGGCGCGCACTTCGGTCACGCGCACGATCCCACGTGCGGCACGCTGATCACGACCGGCGGCGACAACCTCGACAACTTCGACGTCTCGTTCACCGATGCGCTCGTGCTCAGCGACATGCCGCGCATCGTGCACATGCCGTCGACGGTGATGCCGACGCCGCGCGATCACCCGAGCCTCGTGGTCGACGACGCGCGCCGTCGTCTGATCCTGTTCGGCGGCGGCACGGTCGGCGACGGCCTCGGCACGCTGAACGACGCGTGGACGCGACCGATCGGAGACTGCCCGTGAGCCGCGTGATCGCGACCGCGTTGCTGCTGAGTGGTTGCTACTCGTTCAGCACGCTCGGTCGTGCGCGCACGGTCGAGCGCGACCACTTCGAGGTCTTCGGTGCGCCCGAAGCGCTCGTCGTCGCGACCGACAGCGGCGCGAGCATCCGGCCCGTCGGCGACGTGGGCCTGCGTTACGGCGCGACGCGCGAGGTCGAGCTCGACGCGCGCGTGACGACGCTCGGGCTCGACCTCGGCTCGCGCGTGCAGCTCTACCGATCGCCCGATCCGCACCAGGGACTCGATCTGCTCATCGCGCCGGGCCTCGCGTACACCGCGCAGGACAAGCTCGCGATCGAGGTGCCGGTGCTCTTCGGAATCAACCTCGGCGAGCACCAGATCGTGATCGCGCCGCGCCTCGTCTATCAGATGCGCCTCGGCGTTCCCGCGACGCCGGGGCCCGTCAGCTATCTCTACGCGGGCGCGTCGGTCGGCGTCTCGATCCAGCTGGACTCGCACGTTGCGCTGATGCCGGAGGTCGCCCTCTTGGGACAGATCTACTCGGACCCCGGGTTCACGAGCAACGTGGCGAACGCGCTCGGCATCCAAGGCGCGATCGGCTTGCTCGTCGATCCGTAGAGCGTGTACGAACGCGGGATGCGAATCGTCCTGGGGATCTCGATCGCTCTCTCTCTGATCGCCGGCTGCGGTGGAGGCCGGCACTACCAAGAAGACGACAGCTGGGCACAGGAGCACACGTCCGACAGCACGAGCACGAGCACGAGCGGCGACGTCGATGCGGGCGTCGACGCGGGCTCGGCCGATCCGCGTCGTGATCGTGCGATGGCGCTCTTGGCTCGCTCGTGCACGCCGTGTCATCGCCGCGCGGCGCCGATCGATCCCGATGCGACGGCGCGCGGCGTCTACCTCGAGACGGAGGACGACATTCGGCAACACACGAGCACCTACACGGTCGGAAACACGCCGACGAACCTCGCCGCGATCGTCGGTCAACGCGCGGAGGGCTACGAGCTGATGGTCGGTCCCGACATGCGCAGCCCGATGCCTCCACGTGGCTCGTCGTATCCGCCGCTCACGGTCGAAGAGGCGCAGGCGATCCGCGACTGGATCCAGGCGATCCACGGGATCCGTTGACAACGATGGGTTGACGCGCGCGCCTCTCGGACGCGATCATCGGCGGACCCGTGGCCACTGCTTCGCGCGCCCTTTCTCTCGACGACGTACGTGCCGACGGCTGGTTCGAGCGCCTCGGCGAGGGCTCGGCCGCGTTCGCGCAGCTGAACGGCATCGTCGGCGCGCGCTTCGTGGCGTTCGCGGTCGTCGCAGGCCTCCGCATCACCGCGCTCGCGGTCGATCAGCGCAACCCCGACGCGTCGTCGATCGAGTTCGGTACGGAGGGCGGCCCTTCGCAGCGTCTGCCGCTCGGCGAGTTCAAGAAGCGCCTCGCCGCCGCGCTCCTCGGTGAGGACGAGCCCGCGCCTCCGCTCGGCGCCGATGCCACGCCGGATCGCATCCAGGCCGCGATCGGTTTTCGCTACGTGCTGCTCGCGCCGATCTTCGGCGTCCGGCTCGAAACGATCACGATCCCCGCGAAAGGTGAGCCGATCCTCGCGATCACGCGCGCGACGGGCGTGAAAGAGGTCACGATCACCGAGCTGCGCGAGATCGTGCGACAGGGGATCCGTGACGAGGCAGCGCGTGCTTCGCAGGCCCGCTCGCCGTTCTCGATCGATCTCGAAGCGGTGCGCGCCGCCAAGGCCGCAGCCGCGAGCGGCGAGCACGAGCGCGTCGTGTCGTTGCTCGGCACGTGGCCCGGGCCGCTCTCGATGCTCTTGCGGACGATGGAAGGGCAGGGCCTCACGAAGGAGGTTCGCTCGACGATCGCGGAAGGGCTCGGCCTGCTCGGCTCGGCGTACGCATCGCTCGATCGCACCGACTGGGCGCACGAGATCCTCCGGCTCGCGATCCAGTGGGGCCAGGACGGAGAGGTGACCGCGGACTTGTTCCGCCGCCTCGGCGCGACGCATCTCGTGCAGGACCGCGCGGGCGAAGCGATCGGTCTCTTGCGTCGATCGATCGCGCTCGGCGGAGAAGAGAAGGAAGTGCTGCCGCTGCTCGCTGCCGCCTACGCCGCGCGCGAGCGGCGCCTCGCCGCGCTGCTCACCATCGAGCGTGCGATCGGTGTCGGCGCCGACGAGGCGGGCCTCGCGGAGCTACGCGGCTCGGTGCAGGCGGCGCTGGGCGAGCCGTGGACGCGGTTCCAGAAGTTCGTGCACGGATGATGGCGAGCCACGTGAGCCAGGGCACCGCTCGCGAGACCGATGCACCGAAGCTGGGCCTGCGCTTCGATCGGGGCCGCACCGAGCTGGTGCTCGATGCGCCGCTCGCGCTCGCGCACGGGCTGCGGCTCGACGCGATGCGCACCGAGCTCGCGCCGCTCGCCGGTCGGCTCTCGCTGACGGAAGGATGGCGCGCGTTCCGTCATCGTCGCTCGTCTCTCGTGAGCGCGACGATCTCGATCGGCCTGCGCGAGCTCGCGTCGTGGATCGGCCAGAAGCTCGGCCTCGAGACTGAGCTCGTCGCGCTCGGCACCTCGTCGCTCTCGATCGCGACGTCGAGCGATGCGCTCTCGCTCGCCGCCGAGCTCGAGTGGGGCTGGGACGACGGGGATCTGCTCGTCGTCGTGCGCGGCGCGCGATCGATTCCGCTCGGTCCGCGCGCGCCGCTCGCGCTCGTGCACGATCTCGCGCGCGAAGCGGGCGCGACGTTCGATGCGGTCCGCGGCGCGGCACGACTGCCCTCTCCGCTGCGACGCGCGCTTCGAGGCGCGATGGTGGCTGCAGGCCTGCGCGTTCCGAGCGCGTCCGGCCTGGCGACGCGGGCGTACGTCGAGGACGGGCGTCTCGTCATCACGAGCGATCGGACCGCCGGCGGCCTCCCCGAGGCGTCGCGCGAGTCGCTCGAGGCGTCGCGCGCCGATGCCGCCGTGATCGCGGCGTGCCTCGATGGCGATGGGCCTGCGCCGATCGAGACCTCGCTCGTCGCGAACGCAGCGTCGACGCTCGCCGGCGAGCTCCAGAGCGATGCGAACGAGCAACGTCTCGCGTCGGCGGCGACCGACTACGCGCAGAGGGAACGTCATCCGTCGATGGCGTCGGCGGCGCTGCTGCACGCGGCGGAGCACGCGCGGGCGCATCGCACCACGTCGGCGCGTCTGGCGGCGGCGGCGATCACGCGCGGGGGGCTGTCGCGGCCGGCGTCGCTCGCGCGTGCGATCGAGCTCGCGACGTCCGCGAGCGTTCCCGCGTTGCCGTGGGAGCAGCTCACGCGTGCGCTCGAGGGCGCAGGCCCGACGGTGATGCGCGCGCGGGCGCTGGCGCTGGAGGGGTCGGGCCGCCTCGCCGAGGCGCTCGGTGTGTTCGCGGACGTCGCGCGGCGCGAGCCGAAGGACGACGTCGCCCAGCGTGGGATCGCACGCGCACTGAGCGCGCTCGCGCGTCACGACGAAGCGATCACGGCGTGGGATCGCGTCGCGCAGCTCGCCGGCGCGACCGACGCGAAGCTGCGTGCAGCGCGCGCGACGTTGGCGGCCGGTCGCACCGAGGGCGCCATCGCGCGTCTGCGCGCGCTCGTGAGCGAAGGCGCGCTGCGGCCGACACCGACGATTCTCGCCGCCCACGTGGAGCTCACGCACACGCTCGGCGATCTGGGGCGGTTGCCGGAAGCGCTCGAAGCCGATCGCTCGCTCGCGAGCCTCGTCGATGCGCTCGGGCCGATCGAAGCGAGCGCGGCCGCCGATGCGTTGCGCGCGGCGCTCGGCCGCGCTCTCGTCGCTCACGACGTCTCGCTCGCACGCGCGCATCTCGAGGCGCTCGCGCGCACGCTGGGCGACGTCGGTGCGGGCGAGATCGAGGGGCACGCGAGCGCCATCGCGCGCGCCGAGACGAGCGCGCTCGGGAGCGGAGACGCCGCGACGCTGCGTACGCGGGCCGAGTCGCTTCGTGCGGCCGGCGAGCACGGTGATGCCGCGCGTGTTCTCGTCGAGCTCTTCGCGCAGACGAAGGACGCCGCCGTTCTGCGCGCTGCGATCGAGCTGGCCGATCGCGCGCCCGATCGCGCCGCACGGCTCGCCGTCTTCGATCGCGCGCTCGCGCTGCTGCCGCCTGGCCCCGCGCGCGACGCGATCGCCGCGCGCCGCTGATCACTGCCGGAGTGATCCGCGGAGCGGACCCGACACAATTGTGTCGGCCCGGCGCGCCGGGCACTCCGGTAGAGATCAGTCGAGCGGACGCGGCGCGAAGCGGAACGCAGCCGGTGGAAGCGGCGCGCCGTACGTGCGCAGCTGGTGCGCGCGCGTGATCGCGGCGGCGCCTTCGAGCAGGTTCTTCGCGATCTGCACGACGGTGCGATTCTCGGGCGCTTCCAGGAAGCTGCCCTTCACCCAGTCGTTGAACGCGCCCATCGCGGGGCCGCACCACACCTGGTAGTCGAGCTTGCGCGTGGGCTCGCCCACGATCGCCCAGCGCGACGAGAGACCGAGATACCAGCGGAAGCAGAGCGCCATCTTGTGCTTGGGCGACGCGTCGGCCTTCGCGAGCTCGTGCGGGTCGCGCTTGCTCCAGAACGCCTGCGTCTCGGCCCACACGCTCTCGATGCTCTGGCCGAGCACTTCTTTCTCGAGGCGAGCCTTGGTCTCGCGCGGGATCGCGTCGAAGCCGTCGTGCGCGACATACACGTCGTAGAGACGCTGCGCGCGCGGCGCGAACATCGTTCCGCGCTTCAGGACTTGCACCTTCACCCCGAGCTCGAACATGTCGGCGGCCGGCGCCATCACGACGTCGGCCATGCCGGCCGTCGCGAGCATCTTCTTTCCTTCGGTGCTCAAGCCGGACTCGATCGCCGACTGGTTCACCGAGCCCGTGAGGACGTAGCTCGCACCGAGCGCGAACGCGGCCGCGACCGACGAAGGCGCCCCGAGCCCGCCGCCCGCGCCCACGCGGATCGGTGTCGCGTATCCGAACTTGCTGGCGAGCTCGTCGCGCAGGTTGAGCAAGATCGGCAGCACGACCGCGAGCGGCCGGTTGTCGGTGTGACCACCGGAGTCGGACTCCATCGTCACGTCCTCGGCGATCGGCACGTGCGCCGCGAGCCGCGCTTCGTCGGCCGTGACCAGGCCATCGCGCACGAGCTGCTCGAGCATCGCGGCCGGCGCGGGCGACATGAAGTGCCGCGCGACCTCGGGCCGGCTCACCTTCGCCATCACGTGGTGCCGCCGCGTGATCGTTCCGTCGGCCGCTTGCGCGAGCCCGACGACCGCGTAGCGCACGATCGACGCCGTCAGCCCCATGTACGCCGACGCTTCCACGCGACGCACGCCGCGGCGGATGAGCATGTCGGCGACCGCGGCCTCCAGCGCGGGCTCGTTCGGCGAGTGGATGAGGTTCACACCCCAGGTGCGCCCCCCTTCGCGATCGGAGGGCCCGAGCTCACGCATGAGCGTGTCGACGGCTGCTTCCACGCGCTCGCGCCCGAGACCCGCCGCGCCGAAGAAGCCGAGCATCTCGGCGCGCGCCATCTCGATCACGATGTCGGTCGTCGCGATCCCGTTGGCCATCGCGCCCGTGACGTACGGGAAGCGCACGCGGTGCGTCTCGTTGAACGTCCGATCGCCCAGCCACTCGGGATAGAGAGGTGGGAGCGTGGCGAGAACTTCATGCCCGCCTCCCTCGCCGAACAGGGCACCGATCACGCCGGTGCTCGAATCACGGACGATGTGCGTGGTCTCGCGAAAACGCTCGACCGCCTGCGCCAGGCTCTCGGCCGAGAAAGCTACGTCTCCATTCATGGGGCGCGCAGCGTGGCACTTTTCAAATCGGGCGGCGAGCCGGTATTCTCCGGGCCGCCCGTCCATCCGTCGTGGGGCCCACTGCACATGAATCGTTCATTCGCGTCCGTTCTCGCTGCGTCGATCTTCCTCGCGGCGCTGATGCCCGCTGCCGCTCTGGCGCAGCGTCCGTTGCAGCAGGTGCTCGACCTGAACCGTCAGGCGATGGATGCGTACAACAACCTGGAGATCGAGCAGGCGCAGACGATGCTGCAGCAAGCGCTCGATGCGGCGACGCGCGGGCGCGTGACGGGCGCGCCGCTCGCTCGCACGTACGTGAACCTCGGTATCGTCGCGATCGCGGGCACGGGCGACAACGCCGCAGGCCTCACCTATTTCGTCTCCGCGCTGCAAGCCGATCCGAGCGTCGCGCTCGATCCGCTGCTCTCGACGCCGGACATCGAGCTCATCTGGACGCAGGCGCATGCGCGCGCGGGATCGGGACCGATCCAGGTCACGCCGCCGCCCGTCGACACGACACCGCCTGCGGGCGATCTCGTGCACACGCCGATCACCGAGCAGCTGCGCGCGACGCCGGTGCCGGTCTACGTCGAAGTGCCCGGCCGCCCGGCGCACGTGTACCTCTACTACCGCGGCCACGGCATGCGCGACTTCCAGCGCGCCGAGATGGATCACGTGGGCCGCGGCTACGGCTACGAGATCCCGTGCGGCGACGTCTTCGAGCCCGAGGTCACGTACTACATCGCGGTGTTCGATGCGTCGGGCAGCCCGATCAGCTTCGCGGGCTCGCAGAGCTCGCCGATCAGCGTGCCGATCGTCGCGACGCGCAGCACGAGCGCGCCGGCGCTTCCGGGGCGCGCGCCGCCGACGCAGTGCACGTCGATGGAAGAAGAGTGCCCGCCCGATCTCCCCGGCTGCCACACGACGGCGAGCACGGGCACGCGCGGCCTCGGTGACTCGTGTCGCGTCGACAACGACTGCTCGTCCGGCTTCTGCGAGGACGACCTCTGCGCGATCGGCGAGCGCGAGGGCGGTGGCGGCGGTGGTGGCGGTGGCGGCAGCGAGGACAACGGCGCGCCGCGCTTCTTCACGCGCGTCAGCGTCGGCACCGGCCTGAGCTACGTGCAGACGGGGATGCAGACCGATCGCAACATCTGTAACCAGGACGCGGCTTCGGGCATGACGGGCGACTGCGCCCAGGTCGACAACCCGCAGCCGGTCCCGGGCGACCAGTACGCCCACATCACGACCATCGACCACATGGGCGACGGTGGCAACGGCGGATCCTCCACGTACGGCTACGACGATACCGGCATCCGCAGCGATCCGGCCAACGCCGTCGGCAGCCTCGGCCCGGGCGAGGCGCAGACGTGCCCGTTCACGGATCGGCACTGCTTCTACGTCGAGTCGCCCGGCTTCGTGGCGAACCTCGCTCTGCGTCTGGACATCGGCTACTACATCGTCCCGCGCTGGTTCGCGGTCGCGGCGATGTTCCGCTTCCAGCCCATCTCGGGCATGGGCACGCTGTCGTTCATGCAGCTCGGTCTGCGCGTCGAGACCGAGCTCACCGAGCCGGCGGCGGTCGGCTTCCACGTCCACCTGCACCTCGGCTTCGTCGCGTACGGGCAGATCCAGGTCTTCCTGCCGCGCCGCTCGGACGTCGCCGCGTACGCGCCGTGGGGCACGAGCGGCTCGCAGGGCATCGATTTCGGCTCGACGATCGGCTACCGGTTCATGCCGAACTTCGGCATCCACATCCAGCCGACGTTCGTCTTCAACTTCCCGAGCTTCCTCTTCACGCTCGATCTGATGGCCGGCTTCGAAGTCGGCTTCTGATCTCGCGCGCATGAGCGTCTCGGCGGTTCGACCGCTCCGAGTGCGGCCCGGCGTACGGCATGCGTGCGCGGGCGACGGCCTCTGCTGCACCGACGTGCATCTGCTCGGGCCCGTGGCGCGCGCGGAGATCGCTCCGATCGAAGAGGCTCGTCCCGGTGCGATCGTTCGTGGCCGCCATCTCGCGGTGCTCGCCCCGAACGAGAGCGGGGGCTGCACGTTTCTCGCGAGCGACATGCGCTGCGAGATCCACGACCTCGGCATCAAGCCGCGCAGCTGCACGCGTTATCCGTTCTTGCTCGCCGCCACGCCGGCCGGCGGCCGCATCGGGACCGATCATCGTTGTCCCTGCCGAACGATGGGCGAGCGCCCGCTCCTGCGCGTCGAGGACGCCGTCGCGTCGATCGTCGATCGCCGCGGCCGCTTGTCGGCCGATCGCCGCATCGAGGGACGCATCGCGATCGAGGGCCGCCGCAGCGTGTCTTTCGCGCGCTACGAGGCGATGGAGGCCGAGCTGCTCGGATCCAGCCTCCTCGATCGCGACACGCCTGCGATCGCGAGCACCACCGACATCGTTCGCGCGATGGACGCGATCGCGGAGGCGCCGACGCGCTGGGGCGCGATGCACGCGGCGTTCGCGCGCGGGATCGAGGCCGTGAAGGCCGGTGGGACGTGCGCACCGTTCTCGCGGCCGTGGGCTCGGAGCTTCGCGCGCGCCGAGGCACGCTCTCCGGTCGCGAACGACCCCGACGCGATGCTCGACGACTGGCTCGCCGACGTGATGTGGGCGCTCGAGTGGACCTTCGCCACGACGCTCGAGGAAGCTCGCTCCGAGCTCGCGCTGCGGGTGGCGATCGCGCGCGCGCTCGCGGCATCGATCGATGCCCGCGCCGACACCGCGATGGCAGAAGCGATCGCGATCGTCGAGGTCGCCGGCCTCTCGGAGGCGTGGGTCGAGCTCGCCGCATCGGGCACGATCAGACCTTGATCGCGCGCCGGGGCAGATCGGCTATGGTCGCGCCGTGTTTCCGGAGCGGCTGCGTCCTTCGCCCGTCCTGGCCGTCGGCCTGCTCGGCGCCGTCATGGCGTTCGCCGCGATCCTTCCGGGCCTGCACCAGAACACGTGGCTCTTCCGCGACGGACGCTTCTACACCAACGTCGCCGTCACGCTGACCGAGCATCTCTCGCTCGAGCAGAGCGAGTTCTGCGCGAGCTGGTACGACGGAACGCTCGGCTGGAATCGCGATCTCGACTCGGG
>CAYSCF010000139.1:0-16926 GCA_964429305.1 uncultured Sandaracinaceae bacterium
CCTGCATCGCCCGATGCCGCCTCGGTCGATGCAGGCGCGGACACCGGAGCGAGCACGGTGGACGCGTTCGTCGCGGCCGATGGCACCGTCGATGGCGGCGAGAGCTGCGATGTCGCGCCCGTCACGATCACGCACACGGCCGACGCGGTGACCGACACCATCCATGCGCATCTACTCGACACGACGGTGCATCCGAACGCCGTCTGCAACGACGGGACACCCGGCTACTTCTACTTCCGCCGCGGCGTGGGCGGCGGTGCACACCGGTGGATCGTCTATCTCGAAGGCGGTGGCTCGTGCGAGTCGTCCACCGACTGCGTGACGCGCTTCCACGACACGCCCGGCTACATGACGTCGAGCACGGTGCACGAAGGAGACGGCCTGCCAGTGGCCGTCGAAGGGATCAAGGAGGCGAACGCCACGACGAACCCGGACTTCTACGACGCGAACTACGTGCAGCTCGCGTACTGCTCGAGCGACGCGTGGTCGGGCGACACCGCTGCGACGCCCGGGCGGCCGACGAGCGACATCGCGCACTGGAGCTTCCGCGGCCGCGCCATCATCGACGCAGTCCTGGCCGAGGTGCGCACGCTCGGGCTCTCGGATGGAGACGAGGTCCTGCTCGTCGGCAGCTCGGCGGGCGGTGTCGGAGTGTTCGTGAGCGCGGATCGCATCCACGAGGCGCTCGGACCCAACATCCGCATGCTCGCGCTGCCCGATGCGGGCTTCATGATCGACTATCCCGCGTACGACACCACGACGATGACGGAGAGCACCGCGGTGCCGACTGCGCGTGCGGCCGACCTCGCGATGGCCGCGGGATTCTGGGGCGGCCACGGCGACGAGAGCTGCGAAGCTGCGGCGACCGATCCGACCTCGCGGTTGCTCTGCCGGAGCCCGTACGCGTTGGGTATCGGGAACGATCTGACCACGCGCTTCTTCATCCGTCAGTCGCAGCGCGACGGCGTGCAGATCAAGGCGTTCATCGACGGCCCGACCGGCACGGACGCGCAGCACTACAAGCAGCGCTGGGCCGCGCACATGGTCGACGAGCTGACGATGGTGAGCGCGCGCCACGGTGTGTACTCGACGAACGACACGCAGCACGGCGTGATCAACGACGACTCCGTCTGGACGACGTCGAGCATCGGGACGGTGACGCTGCCCGGCGCGATCGGCGCCTGGTACCGTGACCCATGCACGAACGCCGAGCACAGGATCGGGTCGTGATCATGCGAAGGCACATCGTCGCGAGCCTTCTCTTCGTCGCGTGTACGAGCGAGCCTGTCGCGATCGACGCAGCGACGTCCGATGTGGGCGCGGCCGTAGATGCCGTCGTGGTGTCCGATGCCGGCACGGACGTGCTCGTGATCGACGCGGCAGCGGACGCATCGATCGCTCCGCCCGCGCGCCTGCATGCGTCGGGCAGCGACATCGTCGACGAGGCCGGCAACCGCGTCGTGCTCCGCGGCTACAGCTGGGGAGCGTGGGGCACGGCCATCGAGCGCGACGGCATGGACAACGCAGCGCAAGGCGCGAACGTGGTGCGTCTGCCGCTGCGTTGGTGGGGCCAGTACCACGCCGGAGTCGACTCGTACGTCGACGACCCGACCCAGCACTACGTGGATCAGGCTCATCTGACGATGCTGCACGACGACATCGAGTGGGCCACGCGCGCGGGCCTCTGGGTCGTGCTCTTCCTCGATTCCGACTGCGGCCAGGACGCATCGAGCGACACGACGTACTGCATGGGGCAGAACTTCTGGAACAACCCGGCGATGCGCGCGCACTTCGCCGACCTCTGGCGCCTGCTCGTCACGACCTACCGCGATCATCCGCTCATCGCCGCGTACGAGCTGCTGCCCGAGCCGCAGTGGACGGGTGACCGCGCCGACATCCGCGCGTTCTACGAGGAGATGACGGCCGTCGTGCGCGAGCTGGACACGCGAACGCCCGTCATCATGGGGCCGGCCGACGCCTACAACGCGCACTATCTCGAGGATGCGTACACGACCGTCGACGACAACATCATCTACACCGTCGACGACTTCCTCTTCACGTCACCTGCGCCCGCGCACCTCGCGGACATGATGGCGTTCTCCACGGCGCATCACGTGCCTGTGTGGGTGAACCAGATCGGCATCGAGAGCGGTCGCGACATGGCGAGCGACTACGCGGGCACCGCGCTCGACGCGCTGAACGCCGCGCACATCGGCTGGGCGTGGTGGACCTATCGGATCGACTCGATGGATCCGACCGTCCACGGCATCTACTACCTCGCAGCCGACGGCACGACCTGGCTGCCGAAGAACGACTGGCTGGCGCTCGTCGGCACCAAGCTCGTCGCGCCTCCGTGATCTCTGCCGGAGTGGTCCGCTGGCCGGGCACTCCTGCAGAGATCGCTACCGCAGCACGCCTTCGGGCACGGATCCGTCGCGCTGCGCCGCCTCGGGATCGCGCCACGTGCCCATCGCGCGGTCCCAGAACGTGAAGAACTGGCCGTAGTTGCACGTGAAGTACCAGTGATGGAGCGTGTGATGCCCCGTGTAGTTCACGTACGGCAGCTTCACGAGCGAGACGCGGTCGTGGATCATCACCGTCCACAGCATCACGAAGCCGAGCATCGCGAAGTAGACGTAGATGTTCACCGGAAACAGGAAGACCGCGAGGTGATGCGGTAGGGCCTGGACGAAGCTGTCCATCGGGTGGAACGCCATCGACGCCCAGCTCGTGGTCGCGCGCCACTTGTGGTGCGGCTTGTGGAAATGCCGGAAGAACACCGGCAGGTGAAGCGCGCGGTGCGCCCAGTAGATCCAGGTCTCGGTGAACGCGAGGTACAGCACGATCGAGAAGAGCAGGTACGGCAGGCCGTACTGCATCGGATCCCAGTACGCCTGGCTGTAGCCATTCGCGATGAGCCAGTGGAGCGGCGCGGTCAGCACGGCGTTGCCGAACGTCCCGTAGATCGCCCACTTCATCTGCGACCGGATCTCTTCGGGCTTCGGCTTGTAGCCGGGGTGGAAGCGCTCGCGCCCCCAGACGAAGAAGATCATGTACGAGAGGCCGCTGCTCGCGAAGTACATGATCGTCCCGCCGATCATGAGCATCAGGAACAGGTTCAGCGGCGTCTCGGGGATCCCCAACACACTCAGAATCATCGCGAGCGCAGGGTAAGCCGTGCAGCGGCGCCTCGCAAAGCGCAGCGCGTGACCGAACGCTGCTCTCGGTAGGTGCACCTGCACCGTTCGGGAGCGGCCGTTCCGGAACGGAACCACGGGAATCGGCGCGTTTTTGGCGGCCCCGGGCGCGGCATGTGCCTCGCAAAGCAGGGTGCGAGCGCTCGATGGACCGAGGCGCGAGGAGGCTCACCATGAGTAACGTTGCGATCCGGTTCTGGGGTGTCCGCGGAAGCATCGCGTCGCCGGGCGCGCACACCGCCGCGGTCGGCGGCAACACGAGCTGCGTCGAGATCACGACCGCCACTGGCGGCACGATCATCCTCGACGCGGGCACGGGCATCCGCGCGCTCGGTGACGATCTCGTCCGCCGCAAGGTCGGGCACGCGAGCCTGCTGCTCTCGCACCTCCACTGGGATCACATCCAGGGGTTGCCGTTCTTCGTGCCTGCGTGGCTGCCGAGCTCGCAGCTCGAGATCGTGGGCGCGCGATCGACGGGCACGCCCGAGCTGGGTCTCGAGGCGTCGCTCTCGCTGCAGATGCAGCCGCCGCACTTCCCGGTGAAGCTCACGGACATGCGCTCGCACCTCGCGTTCCGCGAGGTCGATTCGGGCGATACGTTGACGCTCGCGGGCGCGACCGTGCGCGCGACGCGCTTGAACCATCCCGGCGGCGTGATCGGATACCGGATCGAGTCGGGCGGACGCGCGATCGTCTATGCGACCGACACCGAGCACCGCGCGGGGGAGCTCGACGCCGATCTCGTCTCGCTGGCGCGCGGCGCGGACGTCTTGATCTACGACTCGATGTACACCGAGGACGAGTACACGGGGCGCAAGGGCGGATCGAAGATCGGCTGGGGTCACAGCACGTGGGAAGCCGGCTGCGCCGTCGCCGCCGCCGCGGGCGTCGACCGGCTCGTGCTCTTCCATCACGATCCCGCGCGCACCGACGAGCAGGTCGAGGCCATCGAGCGCATCGCCGCCGGTCAGCGCCCGGGGACGGTCGCCGCGCGCGAGGGGCTGGAGGTCAGTTTGCATCGCCCGGCGCTGCCGCGCGCGGCGTGACGGCCGCGCTCGCGTATGCTCCGGCAGCCATGACTCGGCTGTCGCTGCTCGTCGATCTCGGATCGATGCTCTCGCGCGAGGTCGACCTCGACCGGTGGCTCGCGAGCGCCGCCGGTGCGCTGGCGACGGCGCTCGATGCCGAGCGCGCGAGCGTGTGGCTCGTCGATGCGAAGGCCAAGACGCTCGTCACGCGCGTCGCGGTGCTTCCCGAGGTCGACGTGCTCGAGCAGCCGCTCGATCGCGGGCTCGTCGGTCACGTCGCGACGACCGGCGAGGTCGTTCGCATCGACGATGCGGCGTCCGATCCGCGCTTCGATCCGAGCGCCGACAAGCGCACGGGGTTCGTCACGCGCTCGGTTCTCGCCGTGCCGATCCGAGAGAGCACGGAGTCGCCCGTGCGCGGCGTGATCCAGGTGCTCAATCACCGCGGCCGCTCGTTCGACGAAGAAGACGGGCGCTATCTCGTCGCGCTCGGCGCAGAGCTCGGTCGCGCGCTCGCTTTGACCACGCTCGCTCCCGCGAGCGCCTCGGATCCCGGGCTCGTGTTGCGCGGGCCCTTCAATCGCATCGTCGGCCGCGGCGCGCCGATGGAGGCCGTCTACGAGCGCGTGGTGCTCGCGGCGCAGGCCGATGCGACCGTGCTGCTCACGGGCGAGACCGGCACCGGCAAGACGCTGCTCGCGCGCGCCATCCACGTGAACTCGCCGCGTCGCAACGGCCCGTTCGTGACCGTGGACGTGACGACGATCCCGGCGCCGCTCTTCGAGAGCGAGCTCTTCGGGCACGAGCGCGGCGCGTTCACCGGCGCCGATCGGCGCATCGTCGGGCGCGTCGAGACGGCGAGCGGCGGCACGCTCTTTCTCGACGAGATCGGCGAGCTGCCGATGGAGGCGCAGGGAAAGCTTCTGCGCTTCCTCCAGGAGCACGCGTTCGAGCGTGTCGGCGGTCGCACCGAGCTGCACGCGGACGTGCGCGTGGTGTGCGCGACGCATCGCGATCTCTCCGCGGAGGTGGCCGCGGGTCGCTTCCGGCGCGACCTCTACTACCGCGTGAAGGTGCTCACGATCGATGTCCCGCCGCTGCGCGCGCGCGGTCGCGAAGAGATCGAGCGGCTCGCCCATCACTTCGCCGAGCTCTACGGCAAGCGCTACGGGCGCGCGCATCCGCGCTTCGATGCCGGTGTGCTCGAGCGGCTCGCGCAGCATCCGTTCCCGGGCAACGTGCGCGAGCTCGAGCACTGGATCGAGAGCGCGCTCGTGCTCGCGCCCGATGGCGTGATCGCGATGCGCGCGCTGCCGTCGATGCCGCCCGCGGCGCCGGGGGAGCGGGAGGGGGTTCCGATTCCCGCGGGGCTGACGCTCGACGAAGCGAGCGATGCGTACGTGCGCGCGACCGTCGAGGCGCTCGATGGAAACCGGAGCGCCGCCGCACGGCAGCTCGGCGTGTCGCGCAACACGATCACGCGCGTGATGCGCCGCTCGTCGTAGGGATCATTCGAACCCGCGCTCGCGCCAGAGCGTGCGGAGCTTCGGCGCGAGCTTGGTGATCACGATCGCTTCGACGTCGCCCGCCGACCGCGCGGCCGTCGCGAGGTGCGCGACCTCCTCGCAGTCCGCGAGCGTGAGCACCGAGAGCAGCTCGCGCACGTAGGGCACGTCGGTCGGAGGCATCGAGAGCCGACGCAAGCCGAGCCCGATGAGCACGGGCACGGCGTACGGATGCGCCGCCAGATCGCCGCACACGGTGGCCGGCTTGTTCGCGTGCGACGCCGCGCGCTGCACCGCGCGGATCATCACGAGGACGGCCGGCTCGAGCGGCGCGCGCAGATGGCCGAGCGCCGGATCCTCGCGATCGAGCGCGAGCGTGTACTGCGCGAGATCGTTGGTTCCGATCGAGACGAAGTCGCAGTCGTCGAGCAAGTGCTCGATCGATACGACCGCCGCCGGCACTTCGATCATGACGCCGATTCGCGGTGCGCCTCGCGCGTGCCCCGCGCCGTCGAGCGATGCGGCGGCACGCTCGAGCGCGCGACGCGCGGCCGTCAGATCTCCGTGCGTGGCGATCATCGGGAACATCACCTCGACGTTCGCATCGGCGCTCGCCCGCAAGATCGCGCGCAGCTGCGTCTGGAAGAGCTCCGGGCGCGCGAGCGCGAGCCGGATGCCGCGCAAGCCGAGCGCCGGGTTCGGACCGCGCAGCGCCGCCGAGTGTGCGATGGCGAAGCCGGGCAGCTTGTCCGCGCCGAGATCGAACGTGCGCAGCGTGACCGGCTTCGGCGCCATCTTGGTGCTCAGCTCGCGGAACGCGGCGAGCTGCTGTTCTTCGTCCGGCGCGTCCTTGCCCGCATAGAGGAACTCGGTGCGGAACAGGCCCACGCCGTCGGCGCCCGCGGCGAGCGTGTCGTCGATCTCGCGCACGAGCTCGAGGTTGGCCGCGAGATCGACGCGCGTTCCGTCGCGCAGGCCGGTCGTGGTCGCACGCCGCTCGCGCAGGCGCTTGGTGAACGTCTTGTAGCGTCGAGCACGGCTCGTCGCGCGCTTCTGCTCTTCTTCGTCGGGCTCGATGAGCAGCTCGCCGCGCAGCGAATCGACGATCAGCCGCATACCGCCGTGCACGGAGGCCATGAGCCCGGGCACGCCGACGATTGCCGGGATGTGCAACGCGCGCGCGAGGACCGCGGTGTGGCTCGTCGAGCTCCCGTGCTCGGTGACGACGGCGACGATCTCGTCCGGATCGAGCTGCGCCGTCTCGGCGGGCGAGAGATCGTGCGCGACGAGCACGCTCTTCTTGTTCGCGCGCGGAACGACGGAACGTCTTCCGAGCATCACGCCGAGCACGTGATCGGTGACGTCTTCCACGTCGCGCGCGCGCTCGCGCAGGTACGGCGCTTGGGCGCTCCGCAAGCGCGCCGCGATCGCATCGCCCGTCTTGCGCAGCGCGAAGGCTGCGCTCGAGCCTTCGTCGATCGCGCTCATCGCGCCGCCGACGAAGAGCTCGTCCTTGTGCATGAGCACGTGCGATTCGAGGACCAAGCGGTGATCGGCGAGCGCGTCCTCCGGCAGGCTGTCGCGCGCTGCGGCCACGATGCGTCGCGATTCGTCGAGCGCGGCCTCCAGCTTGGCGCGCTCGCCGTCGCGCATGCCGGCGTTCACCGTCTCGGGCGGGATCAGGATCCGGCGCCGATCGAAGACCAGCGCAGCGCCGATCGCGACTCCGGGCGAGGCCGATACGCCGCGCAGGACCGTGGCGCTCGTGGCCATCGCAGGGATGGTACGCCTATTCGTCCTCGCCGAAGCGATTCGCGATCAGCTCGCCGATCGCGCGCACGGCCGCGTCGGCATCTTCTCCCGTGGCGCGAACGGCCAAGTGAGACCCCATGCCGCAGGCGAGCAGAAGCACGCCCATGACGGACTTCGCGTTGGCCTTCTGTCCGTCGAGCTCGAGCTCGACCTCGGCGCGGTGACGCGATGCCAGCTGCACGAGCTTCGTCGCAGCACGCGCGTGCAGGCCGAGGACGTTGACGATCTCGAACGTGCCCGACGCCGCCTTGACCATCAGCGACCCGCGTCGCGATGCGAGACGAGGACCGCGCGCTGCGCGCGGAACGTGCGCGCGAGATCTTCGACGATCGCGACCGATCGGTGACGCCCGCCCGTGCATCCGATCGCGACGGTCAGATACGCCTTTCCCTCGCGCTCGTAGCGCGGGATCGTGCGATCGAGCAGGCGCGTGACGTCCTCGATGAGCTCGCGCGTCTCGGTCGCCGCGAGCACGTAGTCGGCGACCGGCGCGTCGAGCCCGGTCAGCGGCTTCAGCTCGGGAACGAAGTGCGGGTTCGGCAGAAAGCGCACGTCGAACACGAGATCCGCATCCACCGGCAGGCCGAATTTGAAGCCGAACGACACGAAGCGGATGCGCATCTGCGGGCGCTCGCCCTCACGTGCGATGTGCTCGACGAGCTGACGCCGCAGGTCGTGCACGGAGAGACGCGACGTGTCGATCACGTGCTTGGCGCGCACGCGCAGCGGCGAGAGACGCTCGCGCTCGCGGTTGATCGCCTCCATCACGTCGCCGCCGGGCGCGAGCGGATGGGGCCTCCGCGTCTCGCTGTACCGACGAACGAGCGCGTCGTCGGCGCAGTCGAGGAAGAGGACCTCCACGTCGTGCCCGCTCGCGGAGAGCTCGTCGAGCGCGCTGCCGGCGCCCTCGAGGAAGTTGCCCGTGCGCACGTCCACGCCGAAGCCGATGCGATCGAGCTCGCCACCGGCGGTGATCTCCTTCACGACGGCGGGCGCGAGCTTGGGTGGCAGGTTGTCGACGCAGAAGAACCCGAGGTCTTCGAGCACGCGCAACGCGCTCGTGCGGCCGGCGCCGCTCATCCCGGTCACGACGACGATGTGGAGCTTGTCCTTCACGGGCCCGGGCACGATTGTATCAGCGCTCGTTCTTGGTCAGGCGATCCAGAAACGCTCGGGCGCCGTGCAGGCCGCTCCGCTTGAGCAGCTGGTTGCGGGCTGCCACTTCGAGCAGGACGCCCATGTCGCGCCCTTCGCGCACGGGAATTCGCAGCGTCGGGACCGGAACGCCGAGGAGGTCGCGCGTGCGATCGTCGAGGCCGAGCCGGTCGTCCTCGTCGGCCGTGTCGAAGCGCGCGAGCTCGACGACGAGATCGATCGTGACGGATTCGCGGACCGCGGTCGCGCCGAAGAGGTCGCGGATGTTGAGCACGCCGAGGCCCCGGATCTCCAGGTGGTGACGCAGCGCGGGCGGCGAGCTGCCGGTCACGACTGCGTTCTGCGAGCGCACGAGATCGACGGCGTCGTCTGCGACGAAGCGATGGCCGCGCTCGACCAGGAAGAGCGCGCACTCGCTCTTGCCGATGCCGCTCGCGCCCGTGAGCAAGATGCCGAGCCCGTGCACGTCGACGAGCACGCCGTGCACGCGCAGGCGCGGGGCGAGCAACCGATCGAGCACCTCGTGGACGATCTGGATCGTCGAGGACGAGCGATGCGCCGACACCACGAGCGGGGTCGACGTCTCTTTCGCGGCCGCGAGCAGGGGCGCCGGGACGTCCACACCGCGCGTGACGAGCACGCACGAGAGATCGAGCGCGAACATCTGGCGGGCGCGCGCGAGCTGCGTCGCGGCGTCGAGCGTCGCGAGATACGAGAGCTCGGTCTCGCCGAGCAGCTGCACACGCGTGCGCACCAGGCCGTGCGTGTGCCCCGCGAGCACGAGGCCCGACTTCTGGATGCGCGCCTGCGTGATCTCGCGATCGAGCCCCTCGTGACCGGCGACGAGCTCGGTGATTTCCGCGATCGCGGGGTCGAGCAGGAGCGTCCGGGTCGATGTGGGCGGTCCCGGCAAGAGCGACGCGCTTTCAGCCACGTGCGCAGCATACCCGACCGTGCGCTGCGTCACGTCTCGACGATAGTCGTATTCGTCATAGTGCGAGCGCTCACGATTCTGGGGAGATTCTCGCGGTACGGTGGCCGGATGAAGCGCATCGCGGTGTGGGCAGTCGTGTGGATGGCGGGTTGCAGCGACGGAACGGTCGGCCCGACTTCGGACGGCGCGCTGCCCTCGAACGACGCCGGGCCGCACGATGCCGCGCCAGCGGTCGATGGGGGCCTCGACGGTGCGGCGTCGCCCGATGCGTTCGCGATCGATGCGCCCATCGTGACGGACGGAGGCTTCGACGCAGCGACGTGCGCGCCCGCGACGCCTTCGTACACGTGCACGAGCGATCCGAGCTCGTGCCCCGGCGGGACGTGCATCACGTCGTGGTGTCTCGGCCCCGATCGCGATCCGCACCGCTGGGACGCCTGCGGCGACGGCACGTGCGCGCCGTGCGAGCGCGAGGCCGGCTGTGGAATCGACTGCGGCGGGCCCATGCGTACCGGCATGCCTACGTACGATCCGAGCACCACGATCACGCTCCAGCTCCACGGGCTCTCGGTCGGGACGACGAGCACGACCGACGGCCTCACGTACGGCGACGTGCTCCCCGATCGGACGCTCGAGACCGCGCTGCGCCTCTTCGCGCCGTCGCTGCCGGCGGGGCTCGCCTCGCCCACCGCGCCGAATCAGCTCGTCGCCATCGAGTACTACGGCACGCACGCGGCCTCCTGGCTGAGCGCCGCGGAGATCGCCGAGATCGAGGCGCACGACGCGCACGGCCCGTCCGCGCTCGAGCGATACGCCTTGATCGTGGCGATCTTTCTCGAGCATCGATTGACCGACGCGCACGCGACGGGCGTGAACATCGTCTGCCACTCGATGGGCTGTCACATCACGCGCTATCTCGTCGAGCACGACCTGCGTCAGCTCGCCTCCAGCGGTCGCATCGCGCGCGTGCTCACGATCGCCGGCGCACTGAACGGGGCGGGGCTCGCTGAGCTCTTCGACAACCCGATGCTGCAGAGCTACGCGGCCGTCGCGCCGATTCAGACGAGCGACTTCACCCATCTCGATCCGAACTACGTCGAGGACGAGAGCGCGATCTGGGATCACCACCTCTCGGAGGCCAACAACCCGATGTGGGCCGGCGTCGAGATCCATTCGGCGACCGGCACGAACCCCGTCGCGGCGTTCAGCGTCGTGCGCCCCCTCGACGTCACGAACCCCGACGACGAGCCGAACGACACGGTGCTCTACGCGCGCGACACGTTCTTCACCGCGCAAGACGCGGCCGCGCGCTTCGTCACGAGCGCAGGCGAGCACGTGCTGCCGTCGCACACGTGGAACGACGCGACGCACACCAGCATGGAGTCGACGCTCGGCGCCGTGGCGAGCGCCGCCGCTGCGATGCTCTCGCATCGGCGCGTCACGATCACGCTGCACGACGTCACGCTCCACCACGATCACGAGATGCCGCACGGCGCGATCGGTACCGTCTTCGGGACCGCGCCCGCCGATCTCGCGAGCAACGTCAGCGTCACCTACGCGCCGTTTCTCGAGACCACGTTCGGCGCCGCGGTGGCAGGCGCGATCGTGAGCGAGCAGTCGGTCGACGCGCGCAGCGCGCCGTTCTTCCAGATGAATCAGGATCAGACGTTCGATCCGGCCATCGTCCTCTTCGACGCGCCCGTGTTCGACGGTCAGACGCAGCTGCACCTCACGTACGAGCTGCGCGAGGTCGACCACTATCCGCGCTTCGGCATCAACGAGCTGCCCTCGGGCGAAGGTAGCGTGCTCGGCACCATCGACGCCGACGTCGATCTGACGGATCACACGATCACGATCGACACGGTCGACGTGCTCGCGAGCGTCGACGTGCACGTCACCGCCATGTGGTGACCGTCGCTCAGCGGTTGCCAGCGGCCATCGGCGGCTGCTCCTGAAGGAAGAGCCACAGCGAGTGGAGCTCGTCGTCGGTGAAGTACTGGTAGCAGTCCTGCCAGGGCATCCACGCGTTGTTCAGCGTGCCCGTGGGCACCACGCCGGTGCGCATCGCCGTCCGGAACTGCTCCTCGGTCCAGTGCGCGAGACCGGACTCGTCGGACGTCAGATTCGAGGGCACGCCGAGCTGCGCGGGATCGGTGCCGGGTATCGCGCCGCCGGAGAGGTGCTCGCCGTGACAGCCGGTGCACATGCGACCGAGCACGCGACCGCGCTCGATCGTCCCGGGCTCGCCCATCGGTCCGCGACGCGCGCCGTGCTGGATCTTCTCGGCGGGGACGAGCGGTGCGAGATCGAGGGCGTGCACGATGTGACCGACCATGGAGAGCGTGCTCGGATCGTACGCGCGGCCGGCCGCGGGCAGCGAGCGCGTGTATCCGATGATCAACGCCGTCGACGCGTCGTCGAGGTGCCAGTAGTCGTGCGAAGGCATCAAGAGGAGCGGTGTCCCGTCGGGCCGTAGCCCGTGGCGGATGACGATGTCGTAGTCCGGAACGGGCATGGTGTTCGCGACAAGCGTGATGTCGGGCGCCGCGATGAAACCGATGCCGTTCGGGATCACGATACGACCGCCGCCGTCCTCCTGATGGCAGCTCACGCAGCCGTAGATGCGATAGAGCCGGTGCCCTTCTTCCAGCTCCGCGGGCTCCGTCGGCAGCACGAGCTCGACGCCGAACGCGTGGTACTGCCGCTCGAGCGAGGAACGGCTCGTCTGGATCATCGCGCCGGCCGTCACGAGCAGCGCGACGACGAGCGCCGCGAGGAGGGTCAGGAAGGATCGGACCGCCTTCATGTCGCCACTCTACGCACGCCAGGGCCTGCCTCGGCGGCGAAAAAGTGGGAGAGTCCAGCAACCTCATGGCCGAGCCGTATCTTCCCGCGAATCCCGTTCGGATCGTCAGCGCCGCGGCGCTCTTCGATGGTCACGACGCCTCGATCAACGTCATGCGTCGCATCCTGCAGTCGAGCGGATGCGAGGTGATCCACCTCGGTCACAACCGATCGGTGGAAGAGGTCGCGAACGCTGCGGTTCAAGAGGACGCGCAAGGCATCGCGCTCACGAGCTATCAAGGCGGGCACGTCGAGTACTTCCTCTATCTACGCGAGCGGCTCGATGCGCTCGGGGCCAAGCACACGCGCATCTTCGGCGGCGGCGGCGGCGTGATCGTGCAGCGTGAGATCGATCTGCTGCACAGCCGCGGGATCGATCGCGTGTTCTCGCCCGAGGACGGCCGGAACCTCGGTCTTCAGGGGATGATCGATCTCGTCGTGAAGGGCTGCGACTTCCCGGTCGACGCGGCGCTGAGCGGTGATGGGTGGATGCCTCTCGCGCGTCTGCTGACGCGCGTCGAGAACGGCAAGATCGATCCCGCGTCGCTGCCGATGCCGACCAAGCGCCCGCCGATCATCGGTCTCACCGGCACCGGTGGCGCAGGCAAGAGCTCGCTCACCGACGAGCTCGTGCGGCGCTTCACGAGCGACTTTCCCGACAAGAAGGTCGCGATCCTCTGCATCGATCCGACCAAGAAGAAGACCGGCGGCGCGCTCCTCGGCGATCGCATCCGGATGAACTCCCTGAAGTCGCCGCGCGCATACATGCGCTCGATGGCGACGCGCGGCAGCGGCAGCGAGGTGAGTGACTCGGCCAAGGGCGTCCTGCGGGCGCTCGAGAGCGCGGGGTTCGATCTGATCCTCGTCGAGACCGCCGGGATCGGGCAGGGCGACAGCGCGATCCTCGAGCTCGCCTCCACGAGCGTCTACGTGATGACCGCCGAGTACGGCGCGCCCTCGCAGCTCGAGAAGATCGAGATGCTCGATCACGCCGACTTCGTCGTGATCAACAAGTTCACGCGGCGCGGCAGCGAGGACGCGCTGCGCGATGTCCGCCGTCAGGTCGCACGTGGACGAAAGCTCTTCGACACGAAGCCCGAGTCGCTGATGGTGTTCGGCACGAGCGCCGCGCACTTCAACGACAGCGGCGTCAACGCGCTCTACGCGCATCTGGTCAAGAGCGTCAGCGACCGCGGATCGCTCGGCTGGGTGTCGCGGTACGAGGTCGGCCCCGCGCGCACGACCGACATGCACCTGCAGATCGTGCCGAACGGTCGCGAGCGCTACCTCTCCGAGATCGCCTCGACGTCGCGCGACTACGATCGCTGGGCGCGCGCGCAGTCGGATCTCGCGACGAAGATCGAGGCGCTCGACGTGGCATCCAGCGTCGCGCCGACGACGAAGGACGTGCTCTCGACGCGTGCGGCCGAGCTGAAGAAGGAGCTCGCGGCGGAGAACGCCGACATGCTCGCGCGCTGGGACACGTGGGCCGCGAACTACCGTGCGCCGAAGTTCACGTACGCCGTGCGTGGCAAGAACGTCTCCGTCGACAACTTCCGCGAGTCGCTCTCCGAGCTGGCGATTCCGAAGGTCGGTCTGCCGCGCCTGCGCAGCGCGGGCGACCGGCTCTACTTTCGGCTCAAGGAGAACGTCCCGGGCGAGTTCCCGTACACGTCGGGCACGTTCCCGTTCAAGCGTCAGGGCGAGGATCCGACGCGCATGTTCGCGGGCGAAGGGCCGAGCGAGCGAACGAACCAGCGCTTCCATCTGCTCGCGGCGGGGCAGCCGGCCGCGCGCCTCTCGACGGCGTTCGACTCCATCACGCTCTACGGCGAAGATCCCGATGAGCGCCCCGACATCTACGGCAAGATCGGCGAGAGCGGCGTGTCGATTGCGACCGTCGAAGAGGCCGAGCAGCTCTACGCAGGCTTCGATCTCTGCAACCCGGCGACGAGCGTCTCGATGACGATCAACGGGCCGGCGCCGACCGTGCTCGCGTTCTTCGTGCAGACCGCGATTCGTCAGCAGACGCGTCTGTGGCTGAGAGAGAAGGGCACGCTCGCGATCACGAAGGAGCAAGCCCTCGGCCCGGATCGACTGCGTGGCACGAAGTGGTCCGACGTGCGCGCCACGATCTCGGACGCCGACTTCGCGTCCGTTCGCGCGCGCACGCTCCAGCAGATCCGCGGCACCGTCCAGGCCGACATCCTCAAGGAGGATCAGGGCCAGAACACGTGCATCTTCTCGACCGAGTTCGCGCTGCGGATGATGGGCGACGTGCAGCAGTTCTTCATCGATCACGACGTGAAGAACTTCTACTCGGTCTCGATCAGCGGCTACCACATCGCCGAAGCGGGAGCGAATCCGATCCATCAGCTCGCGTTCACGCTCGCGAACGGCTTCACGTACGTCGAGTACTACCGAGCGCGCGGCATGGACGTGAACGCGTTCGCGCCGAACCTCTCGTTCTTCTTCTCGAACGGGATGGACGCCGAGTACACGGTGCTCGGTCGTGTGGCGCGCCGCATCTGGGCCGTCGCGATGAAGCGGCTCTACGGCGCCGACGCGCGCTCGCAGATGTTGAAGTACCACATCCAGACGAGCGGCCGATCGCTGCACGCCATGGAGATCCAGTTCAACGACATCCGCACGACGCTCCAGGCGTTGCTCGCGACGTACGACAACGCGCAGTCGCTGCACACGAACGCGTACGACGAGGCGATCACGACGCCGACCGAGGAGAGCGTGCGGCGCGCGCTCGCGATCCAGCAGATCATCAACAAAGAGTTCGGGATGGTCTGGAACGAGAACGCGACGCAGGGATCGTTCTTCGTCGAAGAGCTGACGGATCTCGTCGAAGAGGCGGTGCTGAAGGAGTTCGATCGCCTGACCGATCGCGGCGGTGTGCTCGGCGCGATGGAGCGCCAGTACCAGCGCGGCGCGATCCAGGACGACTCGATGAAGTACGAGCGCATGAAGCACTCGGGCGAGCTGCCGCTCGTGGGCGTGAACACGTTCCTCGCCAAGGCTGCGTCTGGAAAGTTGGGGTCCGAGGCGTCGATCCCGCGCGACGTCCAGCTCTCGCGCGCGACGGAAGACGAGAAGAGGGCCTGCATCTCGCGGCTGCGCGCGTTCCAGGCCGATCATGCGAAGGACGCGCCGGCGGTGCTGCAGCGCCTGGAGACGGCGTGCCTGAAGAACGAGAACGGCTTCGCGGCGCTGCTCGATGCGGTCGAGCACTGCTCGCTGGGTCAGATCACGCGTCAGCTCTACGCCGTCGGCGGCGAGTACCGACGCAATCTGTGATCTCTGCCGGAGTGGTCCGCTTGGCGGGCACCGCCGTAGAGATCAATGGAGCTGGGCGCCTCGAAGGAGCGCGCCCGTGATCCGCTCGCCGTGCAGCTGGATCTCGAGCGTCCACGCGAGCGCGTCGTCGAGATACGCCGAGGTAATCGTGCTCCCACCGATGCCACCGATCACGGCGAGGCGCGTCGGCGGTGATGTCTCGAGCAGCTCCAGGAGCGCGCGCGTCAGCGCCTCCGCGCCCTCGACCGAGGCGAGGCCGCCACGGGACGGAAACCAGACGCAGGCCGTCGGCTCGAAGAGCGCCTCTGCCTCGATGAGATCGCGGTCGATCAGCGCGGCGAGGAGGCGATGGGTCGAGTCCATCGCGGCGCTCGTCACCACGGGCCGGGGAGGGATCGGCGTACGGCTGCGAGGGGTCGCGTCCATCGGCATCGACGAAGCAATCGGACGACCACCGGAATTCCTCAATGGGCTCGTGGGCAGAGTGCGGGGTCTCGGGGGCCGAGGACCACGAACGGGGCACGGCGCCCCCACGTTCGTGTGGGGTGGCACCCACGTGACGCAACGCGTGAGCGCGGTACAGTGACCGACAGATGAGAATGAACGATTGGCGCGCCACGCTCCGCTCGGGAGAGCACGGCGGAGACGCGCTCGCACCGACCGTCGGCGCTGCACTGGCCGAGCTGGACGTCGGGAGCATCGAGGTCGTGAGCGGCGTCGAGATCGCGATGAAGACCGAGGCAGGCGCCGAGCTGCGCATCCGGCTCGACAACCTGCGTGCGTCGCTCGCTCAGGCAGAAGGGCCCGAGGCACGCGTCGGGCTCGTCGAGTACTTCGCGAAGGCCGTGAAGGAAGCGCTCCGCACGAGCGAACAAGAAGAAGCGCTCCGCTCGGAGGATCTCGTGCCGCTGGTGCGGGACGCTCGCTACATCGAGGAGCTGGGCGCGTCGACCGGAGAGAACGCGGTAATCGTGCGCCCGTTCGTCGCCGACCTCTTTCTGGTCCTGGCGTTCGACGGCCAGCACACGCAGCACCTCGCGACGCACAAGACGCTCGAGCGTCTCGGCATTTCCGAGGAAGGCGTGATCGAGCTCGCGCGCGCGAACCTCGCGAAGAAGGTCGCCGAGGTCGAGCAGCGCACGCTC
>CAYSCF010000140.1:0-16907 GCA_964429305.1 uncultured Sandaracinaceae bacterium
AAGGTCGCGATCGACGTCGACGACGGTGGGCGCGAGCTCGAGCTGCTCGGTCGCGCGCGCACCGAAGACGACGCGCCGGTCACGGCCGACGTCCTCTCGCTCGACGCTGCGGTCCTCGCGGAGAACGGCGGTCTCGCGCAGGTCGATCACGCGCCGGTCGATCAGGGGCTCGCGCGCGAGGTCGAGCGCACCGCTGCCGATGCACGCACGCCCGTCCTCGTGGCGCTCGCCGATCGCTATCGCGCGCGCGGCGATGCGGCCGCACGCGAGCAAGCGCTCCGTGATGCACGCTCGCTCTCTCCGGGCGAGGCCGTCGTCGTGCGCGATCTCGCTGCGATGCTCGCGACGCGCTCGCCTCGTGAAGCGGCCGCCTTCTGGCTGGAAGAAGCCAGCGGCGCGCCCGACGCGCGTGCCGCGTTCGCGTCGTCGATGGCCGGTCGTCTGCTCGAGGGCGATGGCGCGATCACGGCCCACCGACGTGCGCTCGATGCGCGACGCACGCACGCGCCGAGCATCGAGGCGCTCGAGCGTCAGGCACGCGCCACCGGCGATTCGAAGCTGCTCGAGGACGCGCTCGACCGCGGCCTGGGCCTGCCGACGGTCCCGCTCGATCGCGCCGCGCAGCTCGTCAGGCTCGCGCTCGTTCGCTCGGAGGACGCTGCCGCGGCCGCGCGAACCTTCGAGGAAGCCCGCGCGCTCGCGCCGGGCGACTCCGTGCTCGCGGATCTCGCGCTTCGGCTCGGCGATGCTCTGTCTCCGGCCCAGCGAGCCGATCTCGCGGGTCGCGCCGCCGAGAGCGCGCCCGCCGTTCTCGTTCCCGCATATCGCCTCGCGCATCTCTTCGCGCTCGAGGACGCGGGCCGCCTTCCCGAGGCCGTCGAGGTGGCGCGCGCGCTCGTGCCGCAGCCCGGAGCAGTCGGTCGCGCGGCGCTGCGAGCGCTCGATCGTCTCCAGATCCGTCTCGGCGATCTGCCGAGCGTCGCCGAGCGTCGGTTCGCGGCGCTGCGGCTCGCGACGCCCGAAGAAGGAAGCGGAGGCGACGACGCTGCGCGCGTGCGTGCGCTGGAAGATCTCGCGACCCTCGACCTCGACGTGAAGCGAGATGCGTCGTCGGCGGCGGCGTCGCTCTCCGGCATCGTCGAGCTGCGTCCCAAGCACCTCTGGGCGCTGCGCGCGCTCGAGCGGCAGGCGATGGAGAGCGAGCGCGGTCTCGAGCTCGCCACGCTCGAAGAACAGATCGCGCGCGCCGGTCTCGCGCCGGCCGACGCTGCCGCTCATCTCCGTCTGGCGATTCGGCTCCGCCTCGCACCGAACGACGCGCGCGGTGACGCCGCCGACGAAGCGGTCCTGGCGGCCCGCGCCGCGACCCAAGACGATCCCTGGACGCTGCGGCGCGTGATCACCGCGGCGCACGCCAAACAAGATGCCACGACCGCAGCCGAGGCCGAACAGGCGCTCGCGCAGCGTCTCGCCGGGCCCATCGAGCGCGGTACGTATGCCCTGCGCGCCGCTCACAGCCTCGCCCGCGCTCAGGTCGGCGTGCCGACTGCCGCCGCACGCGGCGCCGAGCTGCTCGCACCGTACGCTTCCGCCGCGCGCACGCACGGGCCGCTGCTCGAAGAGCTCGCGGAGCTGCACGAGCAGGCAGGCGCTCACTCCGCGGCCGTCGATGCGCTCGAGAGCGCGGCGAACGCGTCGGGCGTCCCGTCGCGCAAGGTCGTGCTCTTCCATCGCGCGGCCGTCATCGCCAGCGACCGCGCGGACGACGACGAGCGCGCGCTCGCCATGCTCGAAGGTGCCGGCGCGATCGACGTCGCGCACGGCGACGTGTTCGAGCGCACCCGCGTGATCCTCGAGCGCAAGGGTGATCGCGCCAAGCTCTCCGATCTCGTCAAGCGTCGCGCGGCCGCGGGTGGCGATGGCGCGATGCTCGTCGAGCTGCACCTGGCCGAGGCCGGCCTGCGAGAAGCCGATCAAGACGTGGAGGGCGCGAAGAACGCGCTCCGGGCCGCGCTCGCGCTCGCGCCCGAGAAGCTCGAGGCGTTGCGCAAGCTCGCGCAGCTCAGCCTCGCGGGCGAGGACTACCGCACGGCCGCCGATGCGCTCATCCGCATCGCGCGCATCCGCAAGGATCGCGAAGAGCTGCGCTGGGTGTTCTTCACGCTCGGCGACATCTACGACAAGCACATCCCCGATCCGAAGCGCGCGGAGGCGGCGTTCCTGCGCGTGCTGAAGCTCGAGCCGGAGGATCTCCCGTCGATGGAGCGCCTCGCGGAGCTCTATCAGCGCGAGAAGCAGACCGCGCAGGCCGCCGACATGCTCGAGCGTCTCGCGAAGGGCGAGGTCGATCCGGATCGCGTGCGCAAGCATCAGCTCGCGCTGGCGAACGTGCTCGAGGCCGGCGGCGATGCGCGGAAGGCCGAGCAGGTGCTCGAGATGGCCCGGCGCGCGGGCCCGACCGAGCTCGAGACGCTGCGCGCGCTCGCCGACTTCTACGGACGACAGCGCGCGGCGACCGCGCACGCGATGCATCTCAACCGCGCGGTCGCCGACTTCCGGCACGCGCTGGTCACGGATCTCGCAGACACGCAGGCCTGGCTCGGGCTGGTCGAGGTGCTCGGCTGGCGCGGCAAGCGCGATGCGGCGCGCGCGACGGCGTCGGCCGCGATGGCGCTCGGCATCGTCGATCTCGAGCTCAGTAAGCTGCTCGATGCGGCCGGCGGTGCACCGGGCGCGGGTCTGCGCGGCGCCGATGCCGATCTCGACGACGTGCTCGCGAGCCCCGCGCTCAGCGCGCCGACGCGGGCGGTCTTCCGCTTGCTCGGCGCCGCGCTCGAGAAGGTGCTTCCCTTCGATCCGCGCTCGCTGCGCGCCGAGAAGCTCGGCGCGAAGGACACGTCGCTACGCCCGATCGCGCTCGAGATCGGCCGTTGGATGGGCCTGCCCGACGTGGAGATCTGGCTCGCGCCGACGGCTGGTCGCGTGTGCATGCCGGTGTCGAGCCAGCCGGTGACGCTCGTCGTCGGTCGCGATCTCCTGTCGGCCGACGAGCGCGAGCGCACGTTCCTGCTCGCGCGCGCGCTGCGCATCGCCAAGAGCCAGCTCACGCTCGCGCTACGCGCGCAGCCCGTCGAGCTCGCGACGTTGCTCGCGGGCCTCGTGCTCAACTTCGATCCGCACTACCAGGTCCCGCCGGGCGTCGATCCCGCGCAGGCTCAGGACTTCATGCGTCGCGTCGCGCGTCAGCTGCCGCGCCGCGCGCAGGAAGAGATCGGCCCGGTCGTGTTCGAGATGGCCGGCGCGCCCGAGTACGAGCCGACGAAGCTCCCGCTCGCCGTGTCGGAGCTCGGAGATCGCGCGGCGCTTCTCGTGACGGGCAATGCACCGGCCGCGCTCTCGGCGCTCGCCAAGCTCGCGGGCGAGACCGCGCTCCCGACCGATCCGAACGCGCGGGTGGCGACGATCCGGCGCTCGCCGGAGTCGGCATCGCTGATCTCCTTCGCGATCTCCGACGCGCATTTCGAAGCACGCCAGCGCGCCGGCCTCGGTTGAGCGCGCATGCGCATCGGGCTCCTGGGACCGGGTGAAGACGAGGCGCTCTTTCGCGAGGCAGCCAAGCTCCTCCTCGCGGAGAGCGACGTCGATCAGATCGTCTATCTCGGCGATGCGACCTTTCTCGAGGACGCGACCGAGCGCTGGGTACGCGAGCTCGACGTCGCGACCGAAGACGGCTTCCTCCGACGCGTGCTCGACGTGGCGATGTCGGGCAGCGCCGAGGACGTGGATGGTCTGCTCGCACGCGACACGCTGACGGCTCGGCTGGCCCAGATCCGCAAGCTGCCGCCGCCGCCCGCACGTGCGATCGAGCTCATCGACGATCGCGTCGTCATCTTCGTGCACGACAAGGCCGTGCTCGACGAAGAGGACATCGCGAACGCGGCCATCGTCGTCTACGGAAAGGCGGCCGAGGCTGGCGTGCGTCGCTTCGGCAAGCGCCTCTTCGTCACACCCGGCCCGCTCGAAGGCAGAAGGGTCGCGCTGATCGAGGACGACGACGACGGTGCGTACGTGTCGCTGCTCGATCTCACGGGCCGCGCGGTCCTGAGAGAGTCGGTGATGGCCGGCTCCACGAAGATGACGGTCGCCGGATGACGGGCGGCGCGCTCGGCGTGTTCGGAGGGAGCTTCGACCCGCCGCACGCCGGTCACGTGCTCTTCGTCGCGTACGCGCTGGCCGTCGCGCCGATCGAGCGCGTGCTGATCGTGCCGACGTTCCAGCATCCGTTCGGCAAGAACATGGCGCCCTACGACGATCGTGTCGCGATGTGCGAGCGTGCGTTCGCCGCGTTCCGTCCCGTGGAGATCTCGCGCATCGAGGAAGAGCTCGGCGGGGGCAGCTTCACGATCCGCACGGTCGAAGCGCTCGCGGCGCGCCTGCCCGGCACGGCGCTGCGTTTGCTCATCGGCGCCGACGTCATGCCAGAGACGCCTCGCTGGCGCGAGTTCGATCGCATCGCCGCGATCGCACCGCCGTTCGTGGTCGGTCGGGGCGCCGACGAGATCGAAGGGCTCGCGCTTCCCGCCGTGTCCTCCACCGACGTCCGCGCGCGCTATCGCGCGGGAGAGAGCGTGGGGCGCGCCGTGCCACGCGAGGTCGATGCGTACGTACGCGCGCACGGTCTCTACGGGGCCGCCTCGTCTTGAGCCGCTCTCGTCGCGTGCTGATCGTCGGGCGCGGGCGTTTGGGCCGCAGCCTCGCGCGCGTGCTCCGAGCACGCGGCGTCGCGCTCACGCAGTGGGCCGGGCGCGGACGATGGCCCGCGATGCCCGACGTCGACGTCGCGCTCCTCGCCGTCGCCGATCCGTTTCTCGAAGAGGTGGCATCGCGTCTCGCGCCGCGCCTCGCACCGGAGTGCGTCGTGATCCACGCGAGCGGCGCGCGTGGGATCGAGGCGCTCCACGCACTGAGGCCACGAGCACGCGCCGTGATGCATCCGCTCGTGTCGTTCGTGGGCGTCGGGCCTTCCCTCGAGGGCGCCTTCGCCGTCGTCGCGGGCGACCGCGCAGCGATGGGCCGGACGCGTTGGCTCGCGAGAGCGCTCGGGCTCACGACGATCGAGGCTGCCATCCACGGCGCGCGCTATCACGCGGCCGCCGCGCTGGTCGCGAATGGCGCCGCCGCCCTGGCGACGCGGGCCGTCGGCGCGATCGAGAAGCAAGGCGTCTCTCGGCGCTGCGCCGAGCGTGCGGTCGCGGGCTTGCTGCGCTCCGTCGCCGACAACGTCGCATCCGTCGGCGTTCCGCGCGCGCTCACCGGGCCCATCGTGCGAGGCGACGCGCGGACGGTTCGAGCGCATCGCGCGGCGATGGATCTGCGAACGCGCGCCGCCTACGACGCGATCGCGCCGGTGATCCTCGATGTCGCGCGCGAGGCCGGCCTCTCCCGCGAGAAGGCTCGTGCCATCCGCGCAGCGCTGCTCACCAGAGCAAGTAGTAGAGCGCGACCGCGATCGCGACGAGGATGACCGCGGCCGAGGCGATCACGATCGGCATCACGTAGCCGTCGTCTTCTTCTTCGGGCGCGGCCGCCGGCTGCGCGACCGGCATCGTCGGTGGCGTGCTCGACACACGCGGCGGCTGGCTCGGCAGCGGCGTCGGGAGATCCGCGATCGCGACCTCGTCCGACGGCGGCCTGCCACTCGTGGGAATCGGCACGACGGCCGACCCGGAGCTCTCGGGCGCATCGACGATCCCCTCGGCCGCCTTCGCGGCCTGCTCTCTCGCGCGCCGGCCCTCGACGATCTCGGCCTCGAAGTGCTCGGTGAGGAAGGCTCCGAAGCGGATCGGAGACGCGAACATGCGCGCCTGCGCGGCGAACGCGTCGAGCGCCTCGCGCATCTCTGCCGCCGTGGCGAATCGCTGGTCGCGATCGGACGCGAGCGCCCGATCGAGCAGCGCTTGCAGCGCCTCTTGCTTGGGGATGCCGCGATCGGGCAGCGGCGGCACGTCGCCTGCTCGCGCCTGAGCGAGCATCTCGTCCTCGCTGCCACGATAGAGACGACGGCCTGCGCAGAGCTCCCAGAGCAGGATGCCTGCAGCGAACACGTCGGCGCGCCCGTCGAGCTCGTCGCCGTGCGCCTGCTCGGGCGACATGTACGCGCTCTTGCCGACGACCTTGGCTTCTCCGTCGGGCGACGAGGTCGCGAACGCCTTCGCGATGCCGAAGTCGCAGAGCTTCACCTCACCCTCGAGGCTCATGAGCACGTTCGACGGAGAGACGTCGCGATGGACGATGCCGAGCGCTCGTCCGCTCTCGTCGCTCGCCCGATGCGCGAAGTCGAGCGCCGAGAGGACCTCGCGTACGATGAGGATCGCGAACTCGAGGGGGAGGGGGACCTTCTTCTGCGAGAGACGCCGCAGCAGCTGGTTGAGGTCCAGCCCCTCGACGTACTCCATCGCCATGAAGAGGAGCGATGCGCCGTTCGGTCCGTCGGCGCGGCCGAGGTCGACGATCTGGACGATGTTGGCGTGTCGCAAGCCGGCGCAGAGCTTCGCTTCGTCGGCAAACATCGAAGCGAACTTCGGATCACCGGAGAGAGCCGCGTGGATCTGCTTGACGACCAGCAAGCGTGACGCGCCCGCGATGCCCGTGTCGGCACGCGCGAGAAAGATCTCCGCCATGCCCCCGCGACCGATGCGATCGAAGAGCTGATACCGCCCGAACCTTCGGGGAAGTGATTCGAGGGCGTCGCCCGCGACTGCCTGGACCGCCGCCATGGAGAACGCTTCACTTATGCCGTGGAGGCGGGTGTACGCAACTCAAACTACACGGCGATGCACGCCCGTTCCGGCCGCTCGCCCGGGATCGAGAGGCAGAGAACAGCTACGGCAGATCGGTTTCTCGGCTGCGAGCCTGTGCAGCGTGCCGCCTGCGAAGACGAAGGCGAACGCACTGGGAATCATCACGCAGTAGTCGGCGCCGAGGATCGGCGAGAGCACACAGAGCACGACGACGCCGACCCACCAGGCGATCTTCAGCCGCTGCCAACCGTGCCACGGGACGATCACCGAGACGACGTCGTCGCAGCGGCGACAGTACATCTTCGTGTCTTCGGGCTCGGTGCGCCGCGCGACCACGAGCCAGATCGTGCTGCGATGAAGCGAGCGATGCAAGACGATCGGCTGCGTCCTTTTCGGGCATCCTTCGTCATCGAGGCACGAGAGATGAACGCTGCGGTCGATGTGTGGAGGACGCGGTGATCGAGAGCTCGGCGCGCGATGCCTACGACGTTCTCGCCGCGCAGCTGCGGCCCTTCGTCGCCCGCCGTGTGCCCCCGGCGGAGGTGGACGACGTCGTGCAAGACGTCTTCGTGCGGGTGCTGCGGGGCATCGACGGCCTGCGCGACGAGGAGCGATTCGGTGGTTGGGTCTATCGCGTCGCCCGAAACGCGATCACCGACAGCCAGCGCGCCCGCGCGCGACATCCGCTTCCGCGCGAGCCTGGAGCGGACGACACCCTCGCGGCGCTTCCGAGCGATCCGCTCGAGGACGCAGAATCTCCGGACGCACGTCTGGCCTCGGCCGCGGCTGCGTTCGTCGGGCTCCTCGATCCGCCGTACCGCGAAGCGCTCTTGCTGACCGAGATCGAAGGGCTCACCCAGAGCGAGGCCGCCGCGAAGGTCGGCATCTCGCTCTCCGGGATGAAGTCCCGCGTGCAGCGGGGCCGCGCGCAGATCCGCACGCTGCTGCACCTCTGTTGCGAGGTCGCGCTCGATGCGCGAGGGCACGTGATCGCCTGCGAGTCGCGCCCGCGGACGCCGGAAGCGCATGCCGCCGCGCTCGCGCAGGAGCGGAAGAACGCGAGGCCCGGGCCGCGTCGCTGATTCGCGTGCGTCCTTTTCGCTCGATGCCCGTCCTGGGGACGAGCTCTCGAAAGGACGCCCGTGACATCGCACTCCGACGACCCCCACTCCCGCCTCCTCGCGTGGCTGGCGTACCCGACGGTCCTCGCGACCTGCGTGACGTTCGCGCTGACGCTTCTCGATGCCGGAGTCGGAGCGCCGCTCGCGACGACGCTCGCGTACCTGCTGGCGCTCGCCGAGGTCGCGGTGCTCGAGCGCGCGCAACCGCGCGATCCCGCGTGGTCTCCCGCGTCGATCTCGGATACGGCGTCGGATCTCCCGTATCTGCTGAGCGGTGTGCTGGTGCAGAGAGTCGTGGGCGGAGCGCTCGTCGCCGAGACGGCGGCTGCGGCGCTGTGGCTCGGACCTCGGCTCGGCGCGTGGGCCTCGATCGCACCGATGTTCGTGCGTGCGTGCGCGGCCCTCTTGCTCGCGGACCTCGGCAAGTACGTCGTCCACCGTGCGTCTCACGAGCTCCCCTCGCTCTGGCGCTTCCACGCGGCGCATCACGCGCCCGATCGCATGTACTCGCTCAACGGCCTGCGCCTGCACCCGGTGAACGTCGCCTGGAACGTCGCGCTCGAGGTGGGCTTCGCCGCGGCGCTCGGTCTCGATGCACGCGCGCTCGCCATCGTCGGCTCGTTCCGAGCTGCGGTAGCCGTGCTGCAGCATGCGAACGTCGCGTTGCGTTTCGGCTTGGTCAGCTCCGTTCTCTCGACGCCGGAGCTGCACCAATGGCATCACTCGAACGAGAAGCACGAGGCGGATGCGAACTACGGCGCGACGTTCGCGTTCTGGGACTTCGCGCTCGGGACGCTCTTCCTTCCGCGCGATCGCGACGCCCCGTCGGGCCTCGGTCTCGCGGAAGGCCAGCTCCAGCCGCGCTCGTACTGGCATCAGCTCGCGTGGCCTTGGTGCGAAGCGCGAGCGGCGAGCTGTCGCCTCGTCCACGGCTGGAGGCCCGAGCCTCCGACGCGCGTGCATCGCGAGGCGTCACGAATGTCGCGCGCCGCGCGAGCAGGGCTCGCCGCCGCGCTGATCGCCGCGCTCGTCGCACTGGCGGTGTTCGGCCTCGTTCCGGCCGAGGTCGAAGCGGCGCTCGACCCGACGCTGTTGGCTCCTCCGTACCGCGTCGGGCCGCGCGCGCTCGCGCTGCATCGACGGCTCTTCGTCGCGGATCTGCACGCCGATACGCTGCTCTGGGGTCGAGACCTGCTCGCGCGCAGCGCGCGTGGGCACGTGGACCTGCCGCGGCTCGTCGAAGGTCACGTCGCGCTGCAGGCGCTGACGATTCCCACGGCGAGCCCGCTCGGTCGCAACATCGAGCACAACGTCGATCGCTTCGACACCGTGACGGCGCTCGCCATCGCCGAGCGCTGGCCGGTCGTGACGTGGACGCACCGAGCCGAGCGCGTTCTGTACGCCGTGGAACGCCTCCGGCGTGCCGTCGAACGCTCCGAAGGGCGCCTCGTGCTGATCGAGCGGGCCGCCGATCTCGATGCGTTCCTCGCGCGTCGCGAGCGTGAGCCGGCGATCGTGGCGGCGTTCGTGGGTGTCGAGGGCGCACACGCTCTGGACCCCGACGAGAACCGCGATCTCGCGACGCTCGAACGATTCGATGCCGCCGGCGTTCGGATGATGTCGCTCACCCACTTCTTCGACGACGTCTTCGGCGGCTCGGCGCACGGCTCCGCACAGGGCGGGCTCACGCCGCGCGGGGCGGCGCTGGTGCGGCACATGGAAGCCCGCCACATGATCGTCGATCTCGCGCATGCTTCGCCTCGCACGATCGACGACGTGCTCGCCATCGCGACGCGTCCGGTCCTCGTCTCGCATACCGGCGTGCGCGCGACGTGCGATACGCCGCGGAACCTGAGCGATCGACAGCTGCGGGCCATCGCAGATCGCGGCGGGCTGGTCGGCATCGGATTCTTTCCCCACGCTCTCTGCGGTGACGACGTCGATGCGATCGCGCGCGCGATTCTGCACGCGGTGGACGTCATGGGCATCGAGCACGTGGCGCTCGGCTCCGACTTCGACGGCGCGACGCCCACCGTCATCGACGCGAGCGGCATGGCGCTGGTGACGGAAGCGCTGCTCGCGCGAGGGCTCACGTGCGACGAGGTCGCGGCAATCATGGGACAGAACACGCTGCGCTTCTTGCGCGCGGGCCTGCCCTGAGCGCTCAGCGCACGCCGGCCGAGATGCGGACGTCGGGGAAGAGCAGCTCCGCGCCATCGCTGCGCATCGCGTCCATCGCGCCGATCAGCGCGCCGTAGGGGATGCCCGGATCGGCGCTGACGATGACGGACGTCTCGTGCGGGTGGGCGGCATGGACCACGACGGCGCAACGCGTGAGCGCGGCGAGATCGCCGAGCGGCGTCGTGCAGACGCGGCCTTCGGCGCTCGACACGATCGCGCCGCGGTCGGTGAGCGTGACGCTCAGATCCAAGGCGTCCGCTCGTGGGCCCGGGCCGATGGTCGGCAGATCGGCGCGCACCTCGCTCACCGTCGCGACGAAGGTCGTCGTCGCGAGGAGAAAGAGCATCAGGTTGGTCACGATGTCGAGGAACGGAACGATGTTCAGCTCGCCGGAGCCGGCCTCGTTCTCGCTGCGTCGCATCGCCTTGCGGAGCTCTCGTCGTACGTTCGCCATGCGCGAACGGACAACGACGGCGCTCAATAGTTCCGGACGACGACTTCGGAGACGAGACCGCGCTTTTCGGCGTCGCAATTGATGGCGCGCGGCGCGGCGACCGTGTCGATGCGGTACTTCGCGTAGATGCTGCGAATGAAGGGTACGTCGCTGTTGCTGAGCATGATCTTGCAGCCGCGGCGATCGAGCTCGTTCACGACGTCGCGCAGGCGCGTCTGATCCGCCTGGGAGAAGCCGTCGGCGCCGTACGCGACGAAGCTCGCGGTGGTGCTGACCGGCTCGTAGGGCGGATCGAGGTAGACGAAGTCGCCGGGCTTCGCGAGCGAGAGCAGGCCCTCGAAGCTCGTGTGCTTGATCTCGGCGCTCGCGAGCGCGTCGCTGGCTGCGCGAAGCGTCTCTTCGTCGCAGATGTTCGGGTTCTTGTAGCGGCCCTCGGGCACGTTGAACTCGCCGCGGCGGTTCACGCGATGCAGGCCGTTGAAGCACGTCTTGTTGAGGTAGACGAACATCGCGGCGCGCTCGATGCGCGAGAGGTCGCGGCGCTCGGCGTTGTAGCGGGCGCGAACGCGGTAGTAATTGCCCGACGCGTGCGCGAGCGAGAGCATCTCGAGCTCGCCGATCACGGAGTCCACGTCGTCGCGCACGGCGAGGTACGTGTCGACGAGCGAGCTGTTCAGATCGCAGAGCAGCGCGCGCTGGGGAGCACGGCGGAAGAACATCGCGCCGCCACCCGTGAAGGGCTCGACGTGCCGCATGCGCTCGACGCCCGGCGGCAGAAGCGGGAGCAGCTGTCCGAGCAGCTTTCCCTTGCCGCCGACCCACTTGAGGAAGGGCGAGGCCTCGGGCCTGAGCGCCGGAGCCGACGTGTCACGCGCGATCCGCGGAACGGGCCTACGGGAAAGCTTGATCCGCGCGACCGCCTGCGATGTAGCCATGTGTGCGACAGTAAGCGCACATGTAGGCAGACCCAAAAAATCGGCAGATCGATACGCTTGTGCCGGTGGCTCGCACTCCGAAAGAAAAGGTCGCTCCGAAGAAGCCTCGTGCTGCGAAGCCCACGCCGGTGGTCGCGCCCGAGATGAGCAGCGGCGACGCCGTCCTCGATGCGAGGTGGCGTGCTCTCTGGGGCCCGCAGGCGTTGACGGGCGATCCCGGCGAAGAGGCGCTGCGCGCGCTGCGTGCGCATCCGCCACTCGCGATCGCGACGCGACTGCTCGACGCGTTGCACGCCGAGGCCGCTCTCGTTCCCTCGCTCCCGCTCGCGCCGACCGACGCATACATGGCGCTCTCGACCACGGAGAAGCGGAAGGCGGACGCAATCGCCGTCGTGCACACGCATCGTGCCGACGTCGTGCGGCGTCTGATCGGTGTCGTCGCGGCGATCGGTGGCGCAGAAGCGGAGACCGCATTGCTCGCGCTGGCGGCCGAGCATCCCGACGAGCGCACCGCACGCGCGGCGGCGAGAGCGATCCTCGGTGACGCGGGCCTCGATCCGAGCGCGACGCCGCTGCCCATGTCGCACGTGGCGCTCGACGCGCTCTCGCGAACGTTCGAGGCGGAGGCCGCCGTCGATCGGCCGGACGCACGGAGCCGTGCGTCGCTCGCCGCGCGTGCGCGTCTCGCGATCGACGAGCCGCGGGCGCTCACTGCGCTCGATGACTCGGATGCGCACGCGCTACCGATGCTCGATGCGCTCACGGAGACGCGCACGCTGAGAGCGGATGCGTCGACGAAGCTCGCGGCACTCGTCGACACCCGATCGAATGCCGTTCGAGTCGCGGCGCTCGGCGTCGCCCAGCGCCATCCGAGCGAGGCGCTCGTGGAGCGAGCGGCAGTCGCGCTGGACGATCCCGATCCCCACGTCCGTGCGGCAGCGGGCCGCGTCTCGGCGGCGCATCCGACGCCGGCTGCCGCCAGCGTCGCCCTCGCGCGTCTCGAGCACGGCGAGGCGAACGACGTCGCCGCGAAGCAGCTGGTCGACATCATCGGCGCCGTGGGCGACGTCGACGCCATCGCGCGCCTCGCGGCGCTGGTCCCGAGCGCGCGCCCGTCGATGATGGTCACGGTCGCGCTAAAGGTGATCGACCGACGCGGCGACGCCCGTTGCGCGTCGTTCCTGCGAGCGATGGCCGACGCGTTCGAGGCTGCATGGCCCCGCTGGCCCGAAGGCCCGCGCGTTCGAGCCATCGCAGCACGTCTCGGTTGATGGGCGTGCGCCGGCGTGCACGAAAGATCGGTGGAGTCAGTCCGTCGAGGTCGGTCGTCGAGAACGCTCCGTGCGTGCGAGGAGGCGCAGGAAAGAGAAGAAGCAGAGCGCGGCACCGAGCGCCGCCATCCGCCATCCGTTCGCGAGCCACGACGGAAGCCATCCCGTGAACCGGTCCGCGAGCCCGACGAAGAACCAGCTGCGCCTGGCGATGTCGCCGAGCGTCGTCGGTCGCACTAGCCAATCGATGAACAGGCACGCCGAGAAGCTCGTCGCGCCCGCGATCGTCGCGTGCTCGAAACGAAAGCGTCGCGCCCGCAACGCGACATCGGCCGCGCGCGGCGCGACGAGCTTGCCGAACGCGGCCGTCCCGATCCAACAGCCGACGAGGATCGACACGTCGAGATCACGCACGCGTGACGCCGTGAGCAAGAGCCCGAGCGCCCCGCACACCAGCGCGAAGGTCAGCTGCATCGCGACGTGCAACGCGAGCAAGCCGGGCCGCGTGGCGGGGAGCCGCACTCGTCTCAGCCGGCGCGAGCGATCATCGCGGCAAGCCGCTTGAGCGCGCGGTCGAGCACATCCTCGCTCGGGCCGAACGAGAAGCGCACATGGTGGTGGAAGCGCGAGTGCTTGCTGCCGCGGCGCTTGCCCGGATCGACGTCGAAGAACACGCCGGGCACGGTGATGATCTTTTCTTCGAGCGCTGCGCGGAAGAACGACTCGCCCTCGCGCAGCGACGTCGGCAGGCCGCTCACGTCGCCCCAGCAGTAGAAGGTGCCTTCGGGCTCGAGGTCGAACCGCACGCCGAGCTTGCGCAGGCCTGCGACGAGCTTTTGTCGCTTCGCGCCGAACGTCTGCTGGATCGCGCGCGTCTCGGCCGCCGTGCGCTCGGGATCGAGAAGCTCGATCGCCGCGCGCTGCATCGGGCGCGACGGGCCGCCGTCGAGGAACGAGCCCGCGCTCGCCATGGCCTGGATCACGCTCTTCGGGCCGACGGTCCACGAGATGCGGAAGCCGGGATATCGCCAGTTCTTCGTGAGCCCGTCGAAGAGCACGACGGGATCGGCGTCGACGTCCTCGACGTACGCGGCGGCGCTGACGGGCGGCGCCGTCTTCCACGTGTAGTGCGCATAGAACTCGTCGATGAGCAGCGCGCAGCCTTCTTCGCGTGCGAGCGCGACCCACGCGCGGAGCTCGTCGCCTGCGACGACCTTGCCCGTCGGGTTGCACGGGTTCGAGAAGAGCAGCGCGCCGAGCCCGCGACCGCGCACCTCGCGGCTCAGCTGGCGCACGCTGAAGTCGTAGCCGCTCTCGGGATCGAGCAGGATCGGGATGGGCGTGAAGCGACGAAAGACGTCGAGCAGCTCTTCGTACGCGGTGTAGTCGGGCAGGAAGTGGCCCATGTGGACGCCGCCGACCGCCGCGCACGCGCGCATGATCGAGACGCGTCCGCCGCCACCGATCGCGACGTTGTCGGCCGTGTACTGCGAGGGCAGCCCGCGTCGGTAGCGCTGGTTGTAGAGGCTCGCGACCGTCTCGCGCAGTGCGCCCAGGCCCGCGACAGCAGAGTACTCGTGGTCCGCCGGATCGACGTGGATGTCCGTGATGCGCGGCGGCGCGCCCGGCAGCGGCCCGGTCTCCGGCTGGCCTTGCCCGAGGTTGCACCACTCTGGGTCCTCGGCCGTGTAGCCGTGACGCGCGGCTTCGCTGGTGACGTAGATGACGCCGGTTCGAGGAACGGCGCGGAAGCCGTGCAGGAGCGCATCGGATGCAGCGGGGGTGCTCATCGCGCGCTGGCTTACCACGCGTGGCAAGCTCGCGGGCGCGTGGACGAAGCGATCGGCAGAGCGTTGGGCGCGCGGGTCGTGTCGTCGTCGGTGATCTCGATCGCGCACGGCCGGACGGCGACTCGCGTGCGGCTCGACGATGGGCGCGACGTCTTCGCGAAGTCGGGCGAGGCCCGCGTGGTGGAAGCAGAGGCGCGCGGTCTTCGCTGGCTCGGCGAAGGCGGTGCGCGCGTCCCGCGGGTGCTGGCCACGACCGAGAAGGCGCTCGTGCTCGAATGGATCGACGCCGCGTCTCCACGGAGCGGCGCGGTCGAAGCATTCGGTCGCCAGCTCGCGGCGCTGCATCGCTCGGGCGCGCCGACGTTCGGGCTCGATCACGACAACTGGCTGGCGTCGATCGCGCAGACGAACACGCCACGCGCCGACTGGCCGACGTTCTACGCCGAGCAGCGCCTCGTTCCGCTTCTGACGCGTGCCGTGGATCGCGGCGCGGCGAGCGCGCGGCTGCGCCGCGGCGTGGAAGACGTGAGGCGGACCATCCGTGATCGCGTCGGGCCCGACGAGCCGCCCTCGCGTCTGCACGGCGACCTCTGGAGCGGCAACGTCCTCTGGGACGCGCAGGGCGCGGTGCTGATCGACCCGGCGGTGGTCGGCGGCCACCGCGAGGTCGATCTCGCGATGATGCGTCTGTTCGGGGGCTTCGATCGGCGGACGTTCGACGCGTACGGCGAAGCGGCGCCGCTCGCCGCGGGCCATCGCGAGCGCGTGCCGCTCTACCAGCTCCTGCCGCTGCTCGCGCATTGTGTGTTGTTCGGCGGCGGCTACGTCGCGAGCGTCGAAGAGGCGCTCGACAGCCTCGGCGCAGCGTGAGCGTCTTCGTCTTCGTGCTCGCAGCGCCGGGCCCGCGACCGCGGTACGGTTCCTCCCGTGAGTAGCCGTCCCACCAAGGCGCGCGATCGATCGCGGCGCGATGTCATCCGCATCCGTGATCTGCGCGTCGACTGCATCGTCGGCGTCTATCCGCACGAGCGCACGACGCCGCAACCGCTGACGCTCGACGTGGAGATGGAGCTCGACACCGCGCCCGCCGGTGAGAGCCAACGTCTGCGCCGCACGGTCGACTACGCGGCGACCGCGTCGCAGCTCGCGTTCTTGCTGCAGAGCTGTCGGTTCGATCTGCTCGAGACCGCGGCGCACGCGCTCACGCGGTACCTGCTCGCGCCGCCGGCGCTCGGCGAGGAGCGGGCGCGCGTGCAGGCCGTCACGCTCCGGCTCGCGAAGCCGCTCGCGCTCGCGGGCAACGGCGTGCCCTCGCTCGAAGTGCATCGCGACTAGAACGACGTGCGGCTCACGCACGAAGAGAAGCCCTTCGGGCAGGTCGACATCGTCGCCGAGACGCGCGATCTCGGGATCTATCGGCTCAACGTCGCGCCGGGCCGGAGCATACCGCTGCACGTGCATCGCGTGATGCAGGAGTCGGAGATGGTGCTCGGCGATGGTCTCTTGCTCTCGGGCGTCGCGGTCGCTGCGGGCACCGTCCATCGCTGGCCCCATCAGGCGGCGCATCGCTACGACAATCCGACCTCGCGCTGGCAGTCGATCCTCTGCGTGGACACGCCGCGGTTCTTGCCGGAAGACGAGGTCGAGGTGAGCGGCGAGCCCACGCAGGTGCCGTCCGAGCCGCCGTTCCTGCCGCGGCATCCGATCATCGAAGGTCGCTCGTGAGCAACGTGATCGTCACCGGCGCGAGCCGCGGCATCGGCTTCGCGACGGTCGAAGCGCTCGCGGGGCGCGGAGATCGGGTGGTGGCGATCGCGCGATTCGATCGCGGCAGCGAGCACGTCGCCAAGATCGCCGAGCCGCTCGCGCTCGATCTCTCGTCGACGGCGGATGCCGAGCGAGCGCTCGAAGCGAGCGAGGCGATGATCGGCCGGTGCGACGCGATGGTGCTCGCCGCGGGCGTCGCCGAGCACGCGCCGATCGAAGACGTGGACGCCGCGCGGATCGATCGGCACTTCGCGATCAACGTGCGCGCGCCGCTCTTGATGTGCCGCGACTTCGCGAAGCGCTGCAAGGCGCGCGGCGCGCCGGGATCGATCGTGATGGTCGCGAGCACGCTCGGGATCGCGCCCGCCAAGCGCACGAGTGTGTATGCGGCGACGAAGGGCGCGGTCATCGCGATGACGAAGGCCCTCGCCGTCGAGCTCGCGCCGATCGGCGTGCGCGTGAACGCGATCGCACCAGGCGTGGTCGACACCGAGATGACGCGGGCGCTGCGGCTCGAGCGCGGTGAGGCGATGCCGATGGGACACGAGCGCGCGCGACGAGAGGACGAGCAGATGGCCGCGTTCGCGC
>CAYSCF010000141.1:0-2369 GCA_964429305.1 uncultured Sandaracinaceae bacterium
GACCGGCGAGACCGACGTCGAGCACGAGGCGCGCATCGCGGAGATCGACGCGCTCTTCGAGGTGCTCAGCGGCGGCGAGATCCACATGCCGACCAGCCCCGCGCCGGCCGCGGAGCCCGAGTGACGCGTGCTACCGTGCACGCCATGGCGCGCGTGGCGAAGCGGATTCCCGCCGATCCCACCTACTACCCGACGAGCGACAACATGGGCGAGAGCACGCTTCACCGCGTGATCGTCGCTCTGCTGCATGCGCTCGTGATCGACTGGTGCAGCGCGAAGAAGAAGCGCGTGTTCGTCGGCGCCGATCAGTTCATCTACTTCCGTCAGCACGCGCCGACGATCGCGGTCGCACCAGACGTGTACATCCTGCCGGGCGTCGCGCCCGACGCGCACTTCGCGTCGTGGAAGATCTGGGAACGCGACGGCATCGCGCCCTCGTTCGCGTTCGAGTGCGTCTCGGACGACTGGCTGAAGGATCACCGCGACGGGCCGCCGAAGTACGACGAGATCGGGACGGCCGAGCTCGTCATCTACGATCCCGGCTACCGCGACGCACCGTCGGAGCGTCTTCGCTGGCAGGTGTGGCGCCGCGTCGGCAAGCGGGGGCTCGTTCGCGTCGAAGGCACGAACGGCGATCGCGTGAAGAGCAAACAGCTCGGCTGCTGGCTACGCGTCGTCGGCGAGCACGTGCGCCTCGCGACGGGCGAGCACGGCGAGACGATCGTGCCGAGCGCCGCCGAGCGTGCAGAGAACGCCGAGCGAGAGCTCGCGCTCTTGCGCGCGCAGTTGGGTCGCTAGGCTTTCTGATCCGCGCGCCAGCGCTGGATGCGCTCCCAGAAGAGCTCGGTGAACTTCTCGACCTCGTGCGCGGGGAAGAGCGCCGTCACCTTCTGGCGAACGGCGTCCTTGGCCTCGGGCGACGCGAAGAACTCCCACGCGAGCTCGTCCAGATGCGGCAGATGGCGCGCGCAGAACTCGTCGAAGCGCTCTGTCTCGAGGCGCTGATCGGCGATGCGCGCGTACGCATCGAGCTTCTCCTCGAAGCTCATGCCCTGCTGCGCGGCGATCTGATAGTAGGGATCCCAGTCGAGCGTGCGGCGCATCTTGCGCTCGGTCGCGGCGCAGAAGACCGACCAGCGGATGTACGCCTTCACGAGCCACGGGAAGTGGTAGTGCAGCGACGTGACCTGCGAGTCGGGGCACGGGTTCGCGTAGTCGATCGGGTACCAGATCCCGTCCTTGCGCAGCGACTCGCAGCTGTTGAACTCCCAGCCGAAGAAGCTGTTGATCGTCAGCGTGATCTTGCGGAGGTGCTCTTCCTCCTCCTTGCTGACGAAGTCTCTCGGCGCGTTGAGGCCCGGCGTCGTGTAGCGATCGTGGAGCGGCGCGCTCGGATCGTAGAGCACCGTGTACGTCTGCGGGCCGAAGCCGATGCAGCGCACGAAGCGGTCGTAGCCCGCGACGGCGGCCTGCACGTGCATGACGGCCTTGCCGCTGTCCTCGTACGTCTTCCAGAGCGCCTTCTCGTCGTCGACCTTCGTGACCGCCCGCCAGCCGCCGCCGTCGTACGGCTTCATGAAGACCGGGTAGCCGAGCTTGTTGCCGATCTTTCCGAGGTCGAAGAGCTTGGCGTACTTGCCGAGCGTGGGCTTGAGATCCGGGTTGCCGGGCTCGTACTCCTTGGGCGGGATCATCCACGTCTCGGGGATGCGCATCCCGAGCTCCATCATCGCGCAGTACGACGTGTGCTTCTCGTTCGACTGGACGCTCCACGGGTTGTTGAACACGTAGAGGTCGTTCATCAGAACGCCCTTCTTTATCCACTCGCGCGACGTGTGATACCAGTGCGTGAGCCGGTCGATCACGACGTCGTACTTCACGGGCTGCTTCAGATCGAAGGGCTCGATCGAGACGCGCTCGACGTGGAACTTCACGGAGTCGCCATCGCCTCCGCCGAGCCCGAGCGACGTGAGCGGAATGCGCAGGTCGAGCCGGCGCATCAACGCTTCGTAACAGAGCGGCCAGCAGATATCGGCGCCCAGGCTGAGGCCGATGTTCCGAGTCACGTCACCCATGCCACTTAGGTAACAGAGACGCGGGCCGCTTAGGAAGATGGAACGGGGAGGAAGTCAGGAAAATCTGCCGCTGAGGAAGGCAAGAAACTCCTGATTTCCTGCGCTACTCGTAGACCATCATCAGCGGCCCCGGGAAGAGCCAGCTCATTCCTTCGCGGAGGCGGTCGCGCCAGTTCTCCCAGTTGTGGCCGTCGCGGGCCTCGACGAACTTCACCTGCATGCCCGTCGCGTCGAGCAGGGGCACGAGCGAGCGGTTCTCGTAGATCAGCGACTCGTACACGCCGCAGCTGACGA
>CAYSCF010000141.1:2469-14822 GCA_964429305.1 uncultured Sandaracinaceae bacterium
GGCACGAGCGAGCGGTTCTCGTAGATCAGCGACTCGTACACGCCGCAGCTGACGAAGACGCGCTCGCTGATCGCGGCCGGCTTCTCGCGGAAGTTGTTCATGAACTCGACCACGCGATCGAAGAGCGGGCCGCGTCGATTGCGCCGGCCGATGTCGGTGAACGCGAAGCTGCCCGACTGAAGAAGCAAGCGGCCGTAGAAGCCCGGGTAGCGGTACGCCGTGCTCAGCGACGCGACGCCGCCGAAGCTCGCGCCCATCAGACAGCGCGCCTGCGGGCGATCGAGGATCGGCAAGCGACGCGTGAGATCCGGGATGAGCTCTTCGGTGAGGAACTTCGCGTGTCGCTCGTCGTCGGCGTACTCGCGCAGGCGATCGCTCGAGTCCGTGAACATCACGATCATGTCCGGGACTTCGAGCCGGTGGATCAGGTTGTCGAGCACGTTCTTCATGCCCGCGTAGTTCAGGTAGTCCTTGCCGTCGTGCACGACGAGCAGCGGGTACAGGCGCGTCTTGCGGAATCGCGCCGGCAGGTAGATGTGCCCGTGCTGCTCGTGCCCGAGCGCGCGGCTGTTGAACTTGATCGGCTCGAGGCGTCCCTGGCGCGAGAGCGGGTCGTGCTTGGTCCACTCGGGGACCGCGTAGCCCTCGCCGTACACGACCGAGTTCGCGCCGAACGGATCGCGCGCGCGGTAGGGGTTGAGCGGGTCCTCGATCCAGTGGCTCGCGCCCTGCCGGATGATCTCGAGCTTGTACTCGACGCGCGACTTGGGCGGGATCTCGAGCACGAGATACCAGAGGTCCGTGTTCGGAACGCGCGCGCAGATGTTGCTGGCTTCGAGGCCGTAGATCCAGTGACGCACGTTGACCGCGTCGGCCTCGCCGCGGAACACGAACGTGCAGCTGCCGCCTTCGATGAGCGGGAACTTGTGAGCCGCGAGGAACGCGGAGGCCTTCTCGGCGTTCGGCGCGTTCGCGACCAGGTCTTCGATCGAGAGGCGCATCAGCCGAGGATCTCCGGGATGTCATCCGCGCTCATCTCGGTCGACTCGGGCGTCGACGGCGAGTCGGGCCAGCCGAGCCGCTCGACGGATCCGTCGTCGCGAAGGCGCTGGATCTTGTAGGCCCGCACGAACGCGAGGCCGTTCCACGTGATGTGCGCGCACGAGGGCAGCGCGATCGAGAGCGCAGGCGAGAAGCGCCGCGCCAGACGCGCGACGCGCTCGGGGTCGTCGAGACGCAAGCGTTGCTCGGGCGCGGGCAAGGGCACGATGTCGGCGACGAGCCCCATGCCGCGATCGAGGATCTCCGCCGCGCCCGGGCCTTGCGGCGGGCTGTCGTGGAAGAGCACGACGCGATCGCTGATCGCCATCGCGCCTGCCGACCACGCGAGCAGCGGCCGGCCGCGCAGCAGCTCGTCCATGCCGAAGAGCTCGAGGCGATTGAGCAGCGTCGCGACGTGCCCGCCCGCGATCGCGACCGCAGCCGTGCCCTCGAGCAGACCGATGATCTCGTCGCGCTCGTGCTTGACCGCGTCGCGCTCGAGTGGCTTCCATCGCTCGGTCCACGCTTCCTTCTCGCGCACGCACGTCGCGAGATGGAACGCATCCAGATCGCGGATCGCCTGCACCGAGGCCGCGCGCTCTTCGTCGAGGATGTCGGCCGGCGCCTTGCGCTGCTCGATCACGTGCGCCGCATCGAGCTCGTGCTCCAGGCGGATGCGATAGAAGTCCTGCTTGAGCCGCATGCGCTCCTGGCGGGCGCGGTGGGCCTCTCGCAGCTCGGAATCGGCCTTCCACACGCGGTCGGCGCGCTCGTAGAGCTTGAGGTTGACCGTGTTCTTCTGCAGGTGCTCGTGCAGCTCGGCGTCGTCGCTCTCGCGCTCCTGCCAGCCGGCCGTGATCGTGGCGATCTTGCCTTCGATGCCGACGCTGGCCGCCGCGGCGCCCAGCGTGGGATCGAAGCGCTGCGCGCCGAGCAGCACGATGGGCGGAACGCTCGGGGGAATCCGCGAGCCGCGGGTGCGGCCCTGGCTTGTCGCAACGGAGCGTGCCGAGACACGCGGGGGACGTTCGGATTTGGTTCGGCTCTTCACAGCGAGTCGGTCGCGGCCACCTTACTAATTCGGACGGCGATCGGGCGCCCGAAAGGCAGTAGGTTTCGGCCGTGCGTCGTGACGTGCTCCGGGTGGGGATCGGACGCCTTCTTCTCGAAGGCGCGCTCGGCGTCGTGCTCTTGCTGCCGACGCTCGAGCCGGTGCGTCTGCTCGCGATGACCGCGGCCGTGCTGATGGCGATCGTCGCGCACTTCGCGCCGCCACGCAGGCGCGCGTTCGTCGCTGCGCACTTCGCGCTCTGCGCGGCGGCGCTCTTCGTCCGCGTGAGCACTCCCTACGCGCCGGTCGTCTTGGCGGCTGGCCTCGGCGGCGCGATCGAGCTGACGCACGTCGATCTCGTCGAGCGTCGGCGACTGACCGAGCACTGGCGCTCGCTGCGGATTCCATCGAGCCTGCTCGTGCGGCGGCTGGGCACGGTCGTCGTGGTCGCCGCGATCGGACGCGCGATGCGGCCGGTGGCTGCGATGACGCCGCATCCGATGATGCTGGCGCCGCTGATGATTGGCATCGGCGCATTCGCGCTGCTCGCCGCGGGATTCGGCGCAGGCCCGGGCCGGCCCGTCACGCGACCGCTCGACGCGGCGATCTTCCTCGTGCTCGCGATCCTGGTGGTGATTCCTACGTCGTGAGCCAACGCGAGAGAGTGGGCCCGATCACGCGCGGGCTCGCGCGCAGCGCATCCAGATCGCGCGCACCGACGAGGAGCATCACGGCGCGCAGCTCTCGCTCGATGCGATCGAGCATTCGCGCGGCTTCGTCGGATCCGCCGCGCTCGTAGGCGGCGAGCAAGGGTCGGGCGATCCCCGCCGCGTGCGCGCCGAGCGCGATTGCGCGCGCGACGTCGAGCCCGTTCTGGATGCCTCCCGTCGCGATTGGCGTCAGCCCCTCGCTCGCGACCATCGCGACCGATGCCGCGGTCGGGATGCCCCAGTCCCAGAGAAGCTCGCCCAGCATGCGCGCATCCTCGTCGACTCCGGCGGCGCGCAGCGTCTCGACGCCGACCCACGAGGTGCCGCCCGCGCCCGAGACGTCGACGATCTTCACGCCCACGCCACGCAGCGATCGCGCGACGGCGCGGCTCACGCCACAGCCGGTCTCCTTCGCGGCGATCGGGAACGGAAGCTCGGCCACGCACCGCGCGAACGTGTCGAGCCCGCCGCGGAAGTCGCGATCGCCGCCCGGCTGGATCAGCTCCTGCGCCGGGTTCATGTGCAACAAGAGCGCGTCGGCACCGACCTCGTGCACGAGCGCCGCGAGCGCATCGCTCGGCTGATCGCGCGCGGCGATCACGCCGACGTTGCCGATCACGAGCGTGCTCGGGGCGAGCTCGCGCACGCGGAACGTGCTGGTGCTGTCGGGCCGCTTCTGCATCGCGCGCTGGCTGCCGAGCGCGAATCCGATCCCGCGCGCCTCGGCGAGGGCCGCGAGCGCTCGGTTGATCTCGCCCGCGCGCGGCGTCCCGCCGGTCATCGAGGCGATCACGAGCGGGGCGCGCAGCCGCTTTCCGAACAGGCGCGTGCCGAGCTCGATGTCGTTCAGTGCGAGGTCGGGCAGTGCCGAGTGCACGAGACCGACCTCTTCCAGCAGCGTGGATCGCTCGCGAAACGCCACGGCATCGGTCGCGGCGAGCGCCAGATGCTCGTCCTTTCGCCGGACGATGTCCTCGTCGCTCATGCCTCAGCATACCGCGTCGATAAATCGACCCCTTGACCGGTTTTCGTCGTCAACACACGCTCGGCACGAGACATGGCGCAGGAAGCGAGCGCGCTGGCCGCGAAAGGGGCCCAGCGTCCGTCGATCGAGGGGGAAGGTCCGGCCGGCTGGCTCGAAGATGTTCGTGCCGAGGTCGACGCACACCTGGCGCGCTTCTTCGACGAGCGCCGGACGAGCGCCAGCCGTCTCGTCGGGCCCAGCACCCACGAGTCGCTGCTCGTCGATGCGATCGCCGATCTCACGATGCGCGGCGGAAAGCGCCTTCGCCCCGCGTTGCTCGTCGCGGCGCTCGCGGCCGTGCGCCCCACGCGCGGCGTGCACGACGTGCTCTCCGCGTGCGCGTCGCTCGAGCTACTGCAGACGTATCTGCTCATCCACGACGACTGGATGGACGGCGATCTGCACCGCCGTGGCGGGCCCTCGGTTCATGCACGTCTGCGCGAGCTCGAGGGCGACAACGGGGACGCGCTCGCGATCCTCGCGGGCGATCTCGGCTCCGCGTTCGCGTGGGAGCTGATGCTCGAAGCGAGCTGGACCTGTGGCCGCGGCCGCGAAGTGAGCGCGACGTTCTCGCGCATCCACCAAGAGGTCGTGCTCGGGCAGGAGATGGATCTGGTCGGATCGACGGACGTGTCGCGGATGCATCGGCTCAAGACCGGCAGCTACACGGTCGCCGGCCCGCTTCGTCTCGGCGCGCTCCTCGGCGATGCGAGCGACACGCAGCTCGGCGCGCTCGAGCGCTTCGGCATCCCGCTCGGCGAGGCGTTCCAGATCCGCGACGATCTGCTCGGCACGTTCGGCGACGTGCGTGAAGTCGGAAAGACGATCGGCGGCGATCTGCGCGTCGGCAAGCGGACGGCAATCATCCAAGAGCTCGAGGACAGCGTCTCCGAGGCCGATCGCGCGCCGGTGCTGCGCGTGCTCGGCCGCGCGGCGAGCGACGTGGAGGTGGAGGCGGCGCGTCGCGCGCTGATCACCACCGGCGTGCGAGCACGCGTCGAAGCGCGTCTCGAAGCGTTGCTCGACGATGCATGCACGGCGCTCGAAGGCGGCGAGCTCTCGGAGCGCGGCATCTCCATGCTCGCCGAGCTCGCAGGGGCGCTGACGTTCCGCAGGTCGTAGCCCGCTTTGCGTGGCGTCCTGCGCGTAGCTAGAGCATGCGCTTGCCGATGATGGGCGAAGGGCGCGGACAGGGAAAGGTCATCTTGCTCGGCGAGCATGCCGTCGTGCACGGCGTGCCCGCGCTGGCCGCCGCGCTCGACAACGGCGCGATGGCGACGGCGGCGCCGGCCGAGACCGATCGGATGCACATCGAGCCCTGGGGCGTCGACGTGGGCGTCGCCGACGATCTGCCGCTCGCTCGGGCGTTCCTCGCAGCGCTCGAAGCGCGCGGTGGCAGCAAGGACAAGATCTCGGTGCACGCCAACGTCGTGCTCCCCGGCGGCGCGGGCCTCGGATCGTCGGCCGCGCTCGGCGTCGCCGTGATCCGCGCGATCGACTCGCTCGAAGGCGTCACGCGCAGCGACGAGGACACGCAGCGGCTCGCGCTCGCGTGGGAGCGCGTGTTCCACGGCAATCCCTCCGGCATCGATACCGCGATGGCGATCGCGGGCGGCATCGCGCTCTACCGGCGTCACCCGAAAGAAGGGCAGCGCACGCTCGAGCCGGTGACGCCGCGATCGCCGATCACGCTCGTCGTCGCGCACAGCGGCGAGGGCGCGAGCACGCGCGCGATGGTCGAGTCGGTCGCGCGTCAGAAAGAGCGCGATGCGGCCCGCTTCGACAAGACGCTCGGGGCGATCGAGGCGCTCGTGAACAACGCGCGCGCCGCGCTCGAAGCGGGCGATCTGCGCGCGCTCGGGCAGCTCTTCGACATGAACCAGTCGCTGCTCGCGGCGTGGATGGTCTCGACGGGCACGCTCGAAGAGATGTGCGCGGCGGCGCGCAAAGCGGGCGCGCTCGGCGCCAAGCTCACCGGCGGCGGCGGCGGTGGCTGCATGATCGCGCTCGCGCCTTCGGCCGAAGCGGCCGAGCCGATCCGCGCGGCGTTGATCGAGCACGGCAAGCACGAGGCGTGGATCGTGACGGCAGGAGCTCCAGCATGAGTCGTGGGATGGCGCGGGCGCGGGCGAACATCGCGCTCGCCAAGTACTGGGGAAAGAGCGATCTCGCGCTGAACCTGCCGGCGGTGCCGAGCGTGAGCGTGACGCTCGAGCCGATGATCACCGAGACGCGCGTGACGCTCGATCCGCGCGCCGATCACGACGTGCTCGTGCTCGGCGGAAGCGAGGCGGACGCGAAGGAGACGAAGCGCGCGGCCCGCGTGCTCGAGCGGATCCGCGGCGAAGCGGGCGCGAAGGACAAGGCGCGCGTCGAGAGCGTCAATCACTTCCCGACCGCGTCGGGCCTCGCATCGAGCGCGTCGGGCTTCGCGGCGCTCGTGGTCGCCGCGCGGCGTGCGTACGGGCTACCGCGCGATCCGGCGAAAGAGAGCGCGCTCGCTCGTTGGTGCAGCGCGTCGGCCGCGCGATCGATCTACGGCGGCTTCGTCGAGCTGCCCGCGGGCAAGCCGGGCGACGATACGAACACCGCAGTGCAGCTCCACCCGGCATCGCACTGGGATCTGCGGCTCACGGTCGCCGTGATCACCGAGGGGCGCAAAGACGTCGGATCGACCGACGGAATGGGCCTGAGCAAAGAGACGTCGCCGTACTACCAGGCGTGGGTCGACGCCGCGCCTGCGATGGCGAAGGCGATCCGCGAGGCCATCGCAGCGCGAGATCTCGGTCGTCTCGGCCCGCTCGCCGAGCACAGCTTCGCGTCCATGCACGCGCTCGCGCTCTCGACGAGCCCGCCGACGCTCTACTTCCAGCCCGGCAGCCTCGCGGCGCTGGCGACGGTTCGAAAGCTGCGCGCGGACGGCGTGCCCGTCTTCGCGACGATGGACGCCGGCCCGCACGTGAAGGCGATCTCGTCCGCCGAAGATGCGCCGCGCGTGAAGAAGGCGCTCGAAGCGACGCAGGGCGTGCTCCGGGTGCTCGAAGCGCGCCCCGGGCCCGACGTCGAAGTCGATTAGCTCAGGTGAATTGCGGCAAGAGCGCGCGCACGCGGCGCAGGCCGGGCGAGAGCAGGTGCCTTCGCACCGCGCTCGCGGCAGGCCGCAGCCCGTCCGGCAACGGGCGGAACATCACCTCGAGGTGATCGTCGTCGGTCTCGAGGCCGTACGCGGTGACCACCGGCGTCACGAGCGAGAGCGCGCGCTTGAGCACCGCGTTCTTCGCGAGCTTCGGGTCCTTCATCATGTCGAGCACGATCTTGTTGTCGCGCGTCTCGACGACCGTCGGCGGCAGCGGAAGGTACTTCGCGAGGTTGCCGGGCTTGCTCAGATCGAGCGCGCCGCTCTTGATGAGCGCGGCCACCGGTCCCGTCGCATCGCCGAGCACTTCGGCCCAGATCTCCTCGAGACGCAGCTCGATGCGGATCTGCTCGGGCGTGATCACCATGCGATCGATGTAGACGACCGCGGAGAAGCGCAGCGGCGTCTTCATCGCGTCGACCGTGCCCGTGAAGCGGATCCCGGGCGGTACCTCGGTCAGCACCGGGTCGATCAGCTTGCCGCTCTTGGCCGCTTGATCGAGCAGCCAGCGCAGCGCATCGAGCGGCACGCCCACGCGCAAGCCGAGCAGGTTCCACACCGCACGGGTGACTTCTTGAGGACGGCGGCGGAGATAGTCACCCGCGGCTTCGAACGCTTGCCTACGCATCGACGGCATCGCGCGAGAGGATAACAACGCGGACCGTGCGGATCGACAACGATCCGTCAACACGGTGCGTCAATCAGACACGCATGCCCGAAGCTCGCAGCTCGAGGACCGCGTCCGCGAGCGCTTCGTACTCGGAGACGTGGTTGTATCGCTGCGCCGAGATGCGCAGCAGCCGATCGCGCGGTCCGGGCCACGGCATCACCGGCACGCGGAAGTTTCGTGCGAAGAGCGCGTCGTAGAGGGGATCACGTCCGCTCCCGTCGTCGGTGCGCGGCGCGAGCGGCATCGCGACGAGCGTCGCGATCATGCTCTCGGGGGCGGGCGGCACGATCCCGAGCTTGCCCGACAAGATCCGCCGCGCCTCGAGCGCCAGCGCGCGATTGCTCTCCATCAGCGCGCTCATCGAGCCTGCCATCTCGGCCATCGTTCGCGCGGCCTGCCCGACGAGCAGCCACGGGCTGAAGTCGTCCGTGCCGGTCCAGTCGAACTCGTCCTGCAACGCACCGCGCCGCGTGCGCGCCGTGTAGCCATGGCTGATGGAGGTCGGATGCATCCGCGCGCGTCGATCTTCGCGCACCCAGAGCATCGCGGCGCCCTTCGGCGCGCAGATCCACTTGTGGAAGTTGCCCGTATAGAACGACGGCGCCATCCGATCGATCGCGAGCGGCACCATGCCGGGCGCGTGCGCTCCGTCGACGAGCACGGCCACGCCGCGATCCTCGAGGCGGCGCACGATGCGCTCGATCGGAAGCACGATTCCGGTCGGGCTCGTGACGTGGTCGATCATCGCGAGCTTGGTCTTCGGCGTGACCGCCGCTTCGATCGCCGCGAGCGCTTCGTCCTCGTGCGCGATCGGAAACGGAATCTTCGCGACCACGACCTCGGCGCCCGCGCGGTGCGCCCAGTGATCGAGCGCGTTCTTGCAGGCCGCGTACGCGTGATCGGTCGTCAGCAGCGCATCGCCCGGCGCGATCGGAAACGACTGCAGCACCGCGTTGACGCCCATCGTCGCGTTGCGCACGAACACGAAGCCGCGCGGGTCGGCGCCGACGAGCGCAGCGGCTTCGTCTCGCGCCGCATCGATGCGCTCCTCGAGGCCGTCGAAGAAGCCGAGCGGATCGCGCTCCCACTCCAGACGGAGCGCGGTGTGCGCGTCGAGGATCGTCTTCGGGCAAGCGCCGAAGCTGCCGTGGTTGAGGAAGATCAACGCGGGATCGAGCACGAAATGGCGAGCGTCGGGCGAGCGCATCGCCACGCAAGCTACCTCTTTCAGGGGCGCTGGGCGCGCCCCTCGAGCGACCGGCGGAGCCGGATCGCTCTCGCCCCCCTCTCCGCCTCTCCCGCTGCGCTCCTTCGCGAGCGACGGGCGTCTTCGCAGGCGGATGCCGGATCATCGCCGGCCCTCGATCGAACGACCATGCTACGAGCCATCCCGTGACCACGGGCGACGAGCTCTTCGCGGCGCTCGGGAGGCTGCGCGATGCCGCCCGTGGAGCCCGCGCGCGCGATCTCTCCGCCGAGCGCCGCGACTGGCGTGCGGTGGAGGTGTTCGTTCGACGCAGTCGCGTGTCGCAAGGGCAAGACGGCGACGACGTCGTGCAGGAGGCGCTGCTCTCGATCGCGAGGCACGTCGCCGAGCTCGATGCGCGTGACCCCGGCGCCGTCGTCGCGTGGTGCACGCGGATCGCGCGCCACAAGAAGATCGATCTGACGCGCATGCGCGCGCGCGAGGGCGAGCGCGTCGCGACGCCGGACGACGAGCCGAGCGCGGTCGATCGCCTGGAGCGAGACGATGGTCAGCCGATCGACGATCGCGCGCTGACGAGCCTCCTCGAGGGAATCGAAACGGGCATCGCGGTGCACGTGGACGGGCTCAAGATCGGCTCCGCGTCCGAGCGCCAGCTCAAGCGGATGCAGGCACGCGCGACGCTGCATCGCGTGATGGGCACCGAGACGGCGGAGCTGCGCGGGCTCCTCGGTCTGGAGCCGAGCTTCGGCAGCGACCGCCTCGCGAAGTGGGTCGAGCGCGGTCGGCCTCTTCTGGTCGCGGTGCTCGAGCGGCTCGCATGGGATCAGGACGACACGGCGCGCGGCGTTCTCTTTGCGCTTCGCGACGCGGTGCTCGCGCGCCGTGCCGACGCAGGTCAGGCCCGCCCAGAACGCCGAAAATCGAAGGGAGACGACGACGCATGAGCAGCCCGTGTCAGTCCGGAGCCCCTGCTGTCGTTCCCCCGATCAGAGCGGTGGACGAGGTGCGGCCAGCACCGAATTGCCGGAAGGCGTGTCGACGATGACGAACGAAAGCTGGAGCGCGGACGACGGATCGAGCGTGCTACGCGCGTTCGAGCGCCTGGCACGTGCCGCGACGGCGCCCGACGCGCCGGCCTCGGCCGTTCTCGAGGCGGCGGCGATGGGGATCGCGCTGACCGTGCTCGAGCTCTCGGGCCGTGCGCCGGAGCGCGAGCGCATCGCGTCGTCGACCCGCAAGACGTTGCTGGGCGCGGCGACGCTGCGGAACGCGGCGCACGGCGACGAGGATGCGCTCGATGCGCTCGAGCTCGCGATCGAGCAGGCGCGCCGTGGCCTCGCGTTGCTCGCCGGTGGCCCTCTGAGCGCGCTCGATGGGGCGCCGATGCACGAGCCGACGCCCCACGAGCTCGGCAAGCTGCTCCGGGGCGAGCTCGATGGGCATGCTGCGGCCGATGTCGCGCTCCGGCTTCATCGCTCGGGCATGCGCGAGCGATACGCGGCGTTTCTCCCGTCGCGAAAGGTGGCCACGCGCCAGCGTCTTGCCGCCGACTCGGCGCCCGCCGTGCGCGATCCGTCGCTCGGTCGTGGGCTCGGCGCGATCACGCTCGGAGAGGTGTCGCTCGAAGCGTTCGCCTTCGCGGGCGGCGTGCTCGCGATCTACGCCGAGCCACCGATCGGGATCGCGCTCTCGTCGATCGACGTACCGATCGCCGCTCGCGCGCTCGAGGCCGCGGGCTATCTCGAGCTCACGCTCGAAGGCACGCCGAAGCAGGCGACGCTCGTGCTCACCGACGGCGAGCGATCGGTGACCTGGACCCTGACCCTCTGACTCAGATCCCCGCGCGATAGGCGACGGGCGGGGCCTGCGTCCGCGCCTGGGCGATGTACTGCAGGCGCGCGACCGTCTCGGCGTCGTCGGCCGATCCGTCGGCAGGCAGCCCGCGCCACGCGCGGTAGCTCACGACGTAGTCCATCCAGATCGCATCGAAGCTCGGATACGCCTGCTGCAGGCGCTGCGCGACCGGGCGGATCCCGTTCCACGCGCTCGCGACGTCGAGATAGCCCGCGGTGACGCCCGCGAGCGCCACGCGAAACAATCGAACGCCGTTCCACGCGGTCGGCTGATCTCTGGCGAGCTGGTCGAGGCACTGCCGCATCAGGTTCCCGTCGAAGATCTGCCAGTCGCGATTCAGCATCTGCGTGGCCTTGTCGCGCGGCTCGTTCACCCAGCTCGCGCCGCGATCGAGGTGCTGACACGCCGCGCGGACCCACGCGTGCAGCGGCTCGGGATGCTGGACCGGCGCCATGCCCTTGCCGGCCTTCATCGCGCTCTCGGCCTCGCGCTCCATGCGGCCCTGGATGATCTGCCAGGCGATCATCCCCGTCACCACGACGACGAACGAGAACGCGCCGACACAAATCATCGGCCACGGCAGGCTGCTGAGCTGATCCATCGCGCGAGCCTAACGCTGCCCCAGGCCGGATGAGCGTGTTAACGTGCGCGCCGCTCATGACCGACACGTCTTTCACTCCGAAGTTCGAGACCCTCGTCGACGTCTTCGACAGCGCCACCGCGCGTTACCGCGATCGCCCGCTCTTCGGCGAGAAGCGCAACGGCACGTGGAACTGGATGACGTTCGCCGAGTTCGCGCGTGATGTCGCCGACGTGCGCGGCGGCTTCGCGTCGCTCGGCATCGGCGAGAGAGATCGCGTCGGCATCATCGCGAACAACCGCTCGGAGTGGGCGATCGCCGCGTACGCGACCTACGGGCGCAACGCCGCGTACGTGCCGATGTACGAGTCGCAGCACGTCAAGGAGTGGGCGTACATCCTGCGCGACTGCGGCGCCAAGCTCGTGATCGTCGCCAACGACAAGGCGCGGGACGCGATCCTCGAGGCGAAGAACAAGGACGAGGGTCTGCCGGATCTGCAGCACATCGTCGTGCTCGGCGGCACCAGCAAGGACATCGCGATCACGTGGGCCGACCTCAAGCGGCGCGGCCACGAACAGCCCGTCGCATCGCTGCGGCCGACGTCGGCCGACATCGCCGGCTTCATCTACACGTCGGGCACGACGGGCAATCCGAAGGGCGTGAAGCTCACGCACAAGAACATCGCGTGCAACGTCAGCGCGATGCACGAAGTCTTCCCCATGAGCACGGAGGACCGCTCGCTCTCGTTCCTGCCGTGGGCGCACAGCTTCGGTCAGTCGGTCGAGCTGCACGGCCTGCTCTCGATGGGCGCCTCGATGGCGATCGCCGAGAGCGTCGACAAGATCATCGCGAACCTCGGCGAAGTGCACCCGACGCTGCTCTTCAGCGTCCCGCGCATCTTCAACCGCATCTACGACAGCGTGAACAAGCAGGTCGAAGAGGGCCCGCCGCTCAACCGCCGCATCTTCCGCGCCGCGATCGCCAACTCGGCGCTGCGCAAGAAGCTCGCGCAGCAGAAGCGCTCGAGCGGCATCGCCGAGCTCAAGCAGAAGGTGTTCGATCGCCTCGTGTTCCAGAAGA
>CAYSCF010000141.1:14922-16892 GCA_964429305.1 uncultured Sandaracinaceae bacterium
AGAAGGTGTTCGATCGCCTCGTGTTCCAGAAGATCCGTGATCGCTTCGGCGGCAAGCTCCGCTACGCGTTCTCGGGCGGCGCGGCGATCAGCAAAGAGGTCGCCGAGTTCATCGACAACCTCGGCATCACCGTCTACGAGGGCTACGGTCTGACGGAGACGTCACCGATCGCGACGGCGAACTGGCCGGGCGCGCGCAAGATCGGCAGCGTCGGCAAGCCGATCCCGGGCGTGAAGATCGAGATCGATCGCACCGAGACCAACGATCCGAAGAACGGCGAGATCATCGTCCACGGCCACAACGTGATGGCCGGTTACCACGCGCACGACGACGAGAACGCCAAGGTCTTCACGAAGGACGGGGGCTTTCGCACCGGCGACATGGGCTACCTCGACGAGGACGGCTTTCTCTACATCACCGGCCGCATCAAGGAGCAGTACAAGCTCGAGAACGGCAAGTACGTCGTGCCCTCGCCGCTGGAAGACCAGCTCAAGCTCTCGCCGTTCATCGCCAACTCGTTCGTGTTCGGCGACAACAAGCTCTACAACGTCGCGCTCGTCGTTCCCGACATGGGCACGCTGAAGAAGTGGGCCGAGCAGCATGGGCTCAGCGGCGAGCCGGCCTCGCTCCTCGACAACGAGAAGGTCAACGCGCTCTATCGCGAAGAGGTCGACAAGCACTCGGCCAACTTCAAGCAGTTCGAGAAGATCAAGAAGCTGAAGCTCATCCCCGAAGACTTCACGGTCGAGAACGGGATGCTCACGCCGAAGCTGAGCCTCAAGCGCCGCGTGGTCCTGGCGAAGTACCAGGGCGATCTCGACAAGCTGTATACGTGACCTTCGTCCGCTACTGCGCGCAGGTGCCGAGCGGCAGGCACTGACCTTCGCTGCAGTGGCCGTCGCTCGTGCACGCGCCGACCTCGCGCGTACCGACGACGCACACGCGGCGCGGGTTGTAGCAGTGACCGTCGCTGCGGCAGGCGCGATCGACGCACGTGAACATGTGCCGCATCGAGACGCGGTCTTGCCAAGGTGCGCACGGACGCGGCGGGATCTCGACGACGTCGGCGCGCGCGCCGGCAGCGAGCGCGCAGAGGAAGACCGACGAGCAGAGCGTGGGCGATTCTCACGGCGCGGCGTCAACCTCGCGCGCTCTGGCGCTGTTCCCTGCCTCGCCGAGCCCGGTCGACAGCGCGTGGAGAATCCAGGCCCCACTCGATCACGCCACGCTGTCGCAGTCTTCTGGGGCCTTCGGTTCCCAGATCGCCTCCGATCTCACGATTTGCCGTGAAAACATGGCGAACAGAGCTGGCACGCGGGTCGCACTGGGGGTCCGCAGACGATGCGATGCAAACGCATCGCGGCTCTCCCAACGAAGAACAAAGGAACCGCCATCATGATGAAGACCCGCCGGATTCGTTCGCTCCTCGCTGATACGCGCGGCCTCTCGACCGTCGAGTACATCATCATCCTCTGCCTCATCGCCGTCGTCGGCTTCGCCATCTGGCAGAAGTTCGGCAACACGGTGAAGACCAAGACGCGCGGCGCAGAGTCGGTCGTGAACGGCCTGCCGACGTCCTCGACGCCGTGAAGTAGAAGAGCGTTCGAGCCAACCGAGCCCGGCGAGCGATCGCCGGGCTCTTTCGTTTTTCCGTCGATTCGCGCTCCCGCTCGATGTAGACGGCTGACCCCTCCCGATCACGCCACGCTGGCGCACTCTTCTGGGGCCTTCGGTTCCCACATCGCCTTCGATCTTGCGATTCCTCGCTAAACCAAGGCAATCTGCGCTGGCACGACCATCGCAATAGGGTCTGGCAGACGGTGCGATGCAAACGCATCGCGGCTCCACACCCTAAAAACGAAGAACAAAGGACACCCCCACCATGATGAAGACCCGCCGGATTCGTTCGCTCCTCGCTGATACCCGCGGCCTTTCGACCGTCGAGTACATCATCATCCTCTGCCTCATCG
>CAYSCF010000142.1:0-16821 GCA_964429305.1 uncultured Sandaracinaceae bacterium
AACAACGTTCCCGAAGAGCACGGCGCGCTCGTGCAGCGCTATCTCGATGCGGGTCTGGTGATCTTCGGCAAGACGAACACGAGCGAGTGGGGAATCCTGCCGACGACCGAGCCGACGCTCTACGGCCCGTGCCACAACCCGTGGAAGCGCGGGCACTCGGTGGGCGGTAGCTCGGGCGGGGCGGGAGCGGTCGTCGCAGCGCGCATCGTCCCCGCGGCGCATGGCGGCGATGCGGGCGGATCGATCCGGATCCCGGCGAGCGCGTGCGGTGTGTTCGGCCTCAAGCCGACGCGCGGACGCAACCCGATGGGCCCCGATGGATCCGAGCGCGCGCACGGGCTCGCGGCCGAGCACGCGCTCACGGTGAGCGTGCGCGACAGCGCGGCGTTGCTCGATGCGAGCGCCGGTCCCGAGGATGTCGCGCCGTACTGGGCGCCGCCGAAGACGGTCTCGTACCTGGAAGAGACGCAGCGCGCGCCGGCCAAGCTCCGTGTCGCGTACACGACGAAGCCGATCCTGCCGGCCGAGCTCGATCCAGAAGTCATCCGCGCGACCGAGGACGCCGCGAAGCTGCTCGCATCGCTCGGTCACGACGTCGTCGAGGCGCATCCGCCCGTGCACGCGAGCGATACGGCGCGCGCGTTCTTCGTCCTCTACTGCTCGTCGGTCGGCGGCGAATTCGAGGTCGCGCGCCAGCAGCTCGGTCGCACGCCACGCGCGGACGAGGTCGAGCCGACGACGCGCATCATGGGGATGATCGGCACGAAGATCCTGTCCGCGGGAGACTTCAGCGCGGCGATCCGGAACCTGCAGGCGACCGCGCGCGCAGTGCATCGCTTCCATCGCGACTACGACATCCTGCTCGCGCCGACCCTCGGTCGCCCGCCGCCGGCGCATGGCGTGCTCGGCCCGCAGGGCTTCGAGCGCACGCTGCAGGACCAGGTCTCACGTCACGGCCTCTCGGCGCTGCTCCGGATCCCGGGCATCCTCGATCGCGCCATCGCTCGCGCTTACGGCTTCGCGCCGAGCACGCCGCTGGCGAACGTGACCGGCCAGCCGTCGATGAGCGTGCCGCTGTGGTGGTCGAGCGAAGGGCTGCCGATCGGCGTGTGCATGACGGGGCGATTCGGCGACGAAGCGACGTTGTTTCGATTGGCGGCGCAGCTCGAGGTCGCGAGGCCCTGGAAGGATCGGGTGCCGACTGTGAACGCGCGCGGGTGACGAGCGAGAGCGAGAGCGAGAGCGAGCTCCGAGGTCGACGCGTAGCTCGGAGATCGGCCGAGACGCGCCGCCCGGGTCGATCGCAGAGGCTGCCGGTGGCGCCTCTCGCTCTCGCCTCTCGCTCTCGCCTCTCGCTCTCGCCTCTCGCTTCAACGCGGCGGCGCGACGATCATGCGACGCAACACGCTCGCCGCCTGCTCCATCCGCGCGAGCGCGCCGGCATCGTCGAGCTCTTCGTCCCAGAGCGTCGCGAGCTGCCAACCGTGCGCGACCGGCCGCACGCGCATGCGCATCGCTCTCGAGCCGACGGACACGGGCGTGGATCGCGTCACGTCGGCATCGAGGCTCGCGCTCACCAGGTCCCCTCGCTCGACGGCGAGCGAGGGATCTCCACGCACGATCGCATCGGCCCGCACGTGCACGAGCCACGCGAGGCCCGCCCTCGTGAGCCCGTTCGACGCGAGCGCTTCGAGCAAGCGCGCGGCCTGCGCGCGGGCCGCGGGCTCGCTCGCTCGAGTCATCCGTCAGCCGCTCTTCTCGGCCGCCAACCGGGCGGCCTTCTCTTCTTTCATCTTCGGCAGGAGCCGATCGAGGAACTTCGTGGACAGTCGCCCCTCGTAGAAGTCGGGCTCGTCCATGATCCGGCGGTGCAGCGGGATGTTCGTGCGGATGCCGTCCACGACCATCTCGTCGAGCGCGCGACGCATGCGCACGATCGATTCCTGACGCGTGCGGCCGTACGTGCAGAGCTTCACGAGCAACGAGTCGTAGTCACCCGGCACGCGCCAGCCGCTGAAGATGCCGCCATCGACGCGCACGCCCGGCCCGCCCGGCGGCACGTACTCCGTGATCAAGCCCGGCCACGGCGCGAAGCTCTCGGGGTCTTCCGCGTTGATGCGGCACTCGAGCGCGTGACCGCGCGGCTTCACCGGCTCCTTCGGGAACTGAACCGGCCAGCCCGCCGCGATCCGGATCTGCTCGCACACCAGATCGATGCCCGTGACCAGCTCGGTCACCGTGTGCTCGACCTGGATGCGCGTGTTCATCTCCATGAAGTAGAGATTTCCGCGCTCGTCGAGCAGGAACTCGAGCGTGCCCGCGCTGCGGTAGCCCGTCTCCTTCATCGCGCGCGTGATCGTCTGCGTGATGTCGCCGCGCATCTCCTCCGTCATCGCGACGCTCGGCGCCTCTTCGATCACCTTCTGGTGGCGGCGCTGGATCGAGCACTCGCGCTCACCGAGCACCATGACCATCTCGGTCTTGGGATCGCAGAGCACCTGGAACTCGATGTGGCGCGGCTCTTCGACGTAACGCTCGAGATAGACGTCCGGGTTCTTGAAGCCCGTGAGCGCCTCGTGCTGCGCCTGCGGCAGGAGGCGACGGACCTCCTCTTCGCTGCGCACGATCTTCATGCCGCGGCCACCGCCACCGGCCGACGCCTTCAAGATGACCGGATAGCCGACCTTGTTGGCCTCGCGCGCCGCTTCGTCCGAGTCCGCGAGCACGCCCGTGCCGGGCAGCAGCGGGATGCCGAGCGAGCGCGCGAGATTGCGCGCGGGCACCTTGCCGCCCCACTTCTTCATGTCGTCGGGCGAGGGCCCGATGAACGTGAGCCCGCACTGCTCGCAGATCTCCGCGAACTCCGCGTTCTCCGACAAGAAGCCGTAGCCCGGATGGACCGAGTCGGCGCCCGTGATCTCGGCGGCCGCCATGATCGCCGGGATGTTGAGGTAGCTCTTGAGGCTCGTCGCCGGGCCGATGCACACCGCCTCGTCGGCGAAGCGCACGTGCAGCGCATCGGTGTCGACCGTGCTGTGCACCGCCACCGTCTGGAGGCCGAGCTCGCGACACGCGCGGATCACGCGCAGCGCGATCTCGCCGCGGTTCGCGATCAGAACCTTCTGGACCTGCTTCTTCTGTTTGGGCACGGGTCGGCTCTCAAGCCTTGCGAACGCGGAAGAGCGGATCGCCGTACTCGACCGGCTTGCCGTTCGTCGCGACGATCTCGAGGATCGTGCCGGCGACCTCGGACTCGATCTCGTTCATCAGCTTCATCGCCTCGACGATGCAGAGCACCGAGCCGGGCCGGATCTCGCTGCCGACGTCCACGAACGACGACGCGTTCGGGCCCGGCGCGCGATAGAACGTGCCGACGAAGGGCGACGTGATCGTCGTGACGGACGGATCGTCGGCCGACGCGGTCGCGGGCGCCGCCGCGGACTTCGCAGGCATCGCCGGCGGAGGAGGCAGCGCCCCGGACGGCATCATGCTGGCCATCGGGGGCGGCGGTGCGGCGACCGCGGCGTACGAGACCGGCTCGGCCCCGCGACGCAGATAGATCCGTTCGCCGTCCTTCTCGATCTCGACTTCCGTGACGTCGAACTGTCGCAGCGAGCGCATCAGCTCGCGAAGCTGCTTGAGGTCGATCTCCATGACTTTCTTTCTCTTCGTTCGGCTAGCGAGAGTGCTCGGCGGAGCCGAGCCGTTCCTTCGGCCCGCGCGGAGCCTACGCGCGCCGGAGATACCCGAGAAGCGCGCGCAAGCCAAGGGTGTAGGAGTCGGCGCCGAATCCGGAGACGGTTCCGACGCAGACCGGGGCGATCAGAGACACGTGCCGGAACTCCTCCCGGGCGTGCGGATTGGACAGGTGGACCTCGACCGTCGGGAGCCCGATGCCCTTGATTGCGTCGCGAATCGCGATGGAGGTGTGGGTGTAGGCGGCCGCGTTCAGGACGATTCCGGCGGCCCAACGCGCCGCGTCGTGGATGTGGTCGACCAGCTGACCCTCGTGGCTCGTCTGGTGGATGCGGATCTCGATCGCCTGCTCTTTGGCGAGCGTCGCCAGCCGCGCGTCGATCTCGGCGAGCGTGGTCTTGCCGTAGATCTCGGGCTCGCGAGTGCCGAGAAGGTTGAGGTTCGGGCCGTGGAGCACGAGGACGCGCATGGAACGCGGAGCCTACCGCATCCTTTCGCCCGGCCCGAACGTCGTAGAGGCAGGAGCCCCCGCATGCGCAGACACGTTCGAATCGAGTACACGCTCAAGCCCGAGGTCGACCTCGAGACCTACAAGACGGAGGCCGCCGCCTTCGCGAGCGCCATCCGCGCGCACCACAGCACGAGCGCCTACACCGTCTACCAGCACGAAAAGGACCCGCGGCGCTTCACGCACGTCGGATCGTTCGAGCCGGACGTCTCGTCGACCATGCAGAAGGAAGCGTGGTTCGGAACGTATACGGCCCGCCTGCGCACGCTCGCGCAAGACGGGCCGGACGTGCAGATGGTCGCGCCGCTGCCTTGAGCAGCGAGCCGTTCAGCTGCCGAGCTCGCTCGCGAGCTTCGGGGCGGCCGTGCGCAGGAGGAAGCGCGCCTTGCCGTAGTTGCCATCGGGACGGAGCGCGATCGCGACGAAGTAGTCGTCGTTGATCAAGCGGATCACCGTCGTGAGCTTCTCGGCTTGGATCGAGATCTCGCGCGCCGTGCCGGCGTCGAGCAGCTCGGCCGCGCGCTTGATCTCTTTCAAGATCACCGAGTACTCCATCCCCACGTTCTCGACCTCGATCGGCGAGTCGCCCTCGGCGATGTAGACGTCGACGGAGATCCCATCGAGGCCCATGACGAGACCGGCCAGCGCGCCGTCGGTGCGTGTGATGACGTCCTTCAGGAGGTCTTGAAACATCGTGGCGCGATCAAGCACACGAGCGGGTCATCCGGTCAAGATCGCTACCGCGGCGGCTATTGATCCTTCAGGAGCCGCTTCCAGTCGGTCGGCAGATCGAGGAATCCCTCGCCATGCAGATAGTCGTAGAGCGCGTCGTTGATGACCGCGCAGATCTCCGCGTGGATGTGCGGGTCGGCGACGAAGTCGCGCGTCGCCTCGCGGAAGCTGCCGGCTTCGGCCGCGGCGCGCTTCGCGATCGGGTCCTGCACGTCGAGCACGAGGTGCTCGAGGAACTTGCGATCGAAGGCTTCGCGGAAGGCGTGGAATCGATCGGCGGTGATCTTGTAACCGAGGTCGGTGCCGTGCGCGACGCGTGACTGCTTGATCACTTCCCACGCGAAGTCGCCCAGCTCGTTCGGGAAGACCTCGCCGAAGAATCGCGTGAGCGCCTCCTTGTAGATCGCGAGCAGACGCTCGAGCTCGGGCGTGGTCTTGCTCAGGAACTCGTTCGTCAGCTGCTTGAGATAGCGATCGAGCTCTTCGCGCGCGCGCTCGCGCACGCTCGGGTCGCTCACCGGAAGCGCGGCGATCTCGGCCTCGATGGCCGCCTCTTGCCGCTTCACGGCGAAGTAGAGGATCTGCTCGGGCCACGTCGCGGCCGGGATGTCTTTGCTCCCTTCGGCCAGGCGCGCGTAGAGCTCGCTGTTGAAGAAGAGCTGCGTGATGCGCCGCTGCACTTCTTCGATCTTCTTCGTGAGCAGCTTCTTGCGCGTGCCGGTGAAGAGCTTCTCGAGGCACGTGCGCAGCTCTTGGATGAGCTCGATCTCGACCTCGGCGGCCGGCCGCGACGCAGGCTTGGCCTCGCCCGCGACCTTGCCCATCGCGCGCAGCTCCTCGACCACCTGCGCCGTGATCGCGTCGAGCTCCGCGTTCGTCTGCATGTCGTGGTTGTAGTAGCGGACGCGCGCCTGCAGCTGCTCGTCGCGTAGCCGCGCCGCGCTCGACGCCGCATCGATCAGCGCCTGCGTGCTCGTGATGCGACCCGGCGACGTGCTGTCGACGGCCGGGCGAGCAGGAGGCGGCGGCGGCGCGCCAGCCATCGGCCGCTTCGGCGGCGGCGGCGGCGGCATGCGCGGGATCGAACGCGCGCTCGGAGCGGGAGGCGGGGGCGGTACGGGCTTCCGGTCCATGTGCTGGCGATGGTGCCAGCAAAGGCGCTCACAGATCGAGCGGGAGCGTCCGATCGTTCACGACGAGCGCGGCAGCGCCGAGGGGCGCGGCTGGAAACACCGCGAGCCGCTCGTCCGTGTGTGACTGCGTGATCGCGGGCGCTTCCACGAGCGCGATCGTGCGGCCCTGCGCGTCGAGCCACCGACCGAGCACGTGCTCGCGCGTGTGCGGCGTGCGCAGCGAGAGCGATCCCGCGAGCCGCGCGCCGACCTCGCCGCCGACACGGACGAGCAGCGAGGGCTCGCGCGACGTGCTCGCGAGCGCCGAGACCGCGACCGTGCGCTCGAAGATCGCGCTCCACGTGTAGTCGCTCGTCCACGTCGGCCAGCAGTAGCCCATGAAGTCGCTCTGCTCGCTCGGATCCTCGAACGTGTGCGTGCGCGCGTCGTAGCCCCACACGCCGATCGAGCCGCCCGCGTAGGGAAAGCTCGGATCGGCCCCACCCGCGTCGCACGGCGCATGGCTGCGGCCGTGCTCGTGACCGACCTCGTGCACGAGCGTCCACGCGGTGTTCTCGCCGCTGAAGCCGACGCCGCTCCCGACGCGAAAGCTCGCGTCTGCGGGTGTCTCGGTGACGTAGCTCTGGCCGGTGACGCACGAGCCGCCGCAGTACGCATCGTAGGTGTCGGCCGCGTTCACGAGCGCGTAGTAGTACGCGCCCGCGGGCGCATGATCGGAGTCGCGCAGCGACATCAGCATCGCGTTCACGGAACCGAAGTCGACGTTGCCGCTCAACGTCAGACCGTCCGACCACGGCACCGGATCGTGCACGTCGATGGTGAGATGGACGAGCGGGTACACGCTGAGGATCAGCGAGCGGAAGATGGCGAGCTGCGCATCGGACGTGTCGGGGAGTCGCCCGCTGCCGTCGTGATCCCAGCGCAAGGGAACGAGAACGAGATGCAGGCCGGCCTCGTCGCTGCGCGCATCGAGCGCATGGAAGCTGCCGTCGCGCGGCAGCCTGGCGTCGTCGGCGGCTCCGGTCGCGACCGTGCGTCCGCCGGGATCGACGATGCGGACCGAGAGGCTCACGGTCGTCGTCACGCGCTCTGCAGGCACGTCGAACACGAAGACGGAGCTCGGTACGACATCGCTCGAGGCCGCCGATGGAGCTGCGGTCGCGCTCACTACACCGACGACCGTGTCTCCTTCGCGCAGCTCGAGCTCGGCCGCGAGCACGGTGCCCGCGTGCGCCATCGGATCGAGATACGCGCGCACGACGGCCGCGCGGCCGGCGACGATCGGCGCGTTGCGCATCGCGACGGCGCCACTCTCGAAGAGCGCGACGCGCGTCCCTTGGAAGAGAGCCAGCGCGTCGAGACGCACGCCGGACGCGAGCGGCGTCGCGCCGGGGACGAACGCATCGATTGGCGCGCTCGGCGCATCCGCGCTCCACGCATCGACCGTGCTCGCGGGCGCGTCGGTCTCCTCGCCGGCATCGGACGTGGGGCGGTGCGCAGGCGCGCAAGCCGCGAGGGCGCAGACGACGAGAACGACGGGCAAGCGCATGGCGGCGGAGTATGGTGGGGAGCGATGTTCTCGACCACGTTCCGTTGGAACGACGGCCAAGATGCCGAGCGCTACGACGCCGTCGAGGCCCGCGAAGAAGGCCTCGTCTGGTATGCGTGGTCGCACCGACACGGCACCGGGCGCCACGACGAGGCCACGCAGAGCTACGAAGCGTTCCTGCGCGACGGCCCGCTGCGCGCGATGCCGGCGCACGCAACGCGCGAGCTCGAGGCCCTCGTCCGCGCCAAGCTCGGCGTCGCTGCGTCCTGATGCGCGTCGTGCTCCCGAGCCAGCGCGTCGTCGAGGTGAGCGTCGATCTCGGGGCGCGCGCGCCGAAGTCCGATCGACGCGAGCTCTTCGCCGACTTCCGCGCGCTCGCCTCCTCCGATCGCTTCGTCGTGACCGAAGGAAAGACGCGGCTCGATGCCGCCACGATCGATCGCCTATCGCTGCGCGATTTCCACGTGCTGCGCGACGTCGCGATCCGCGCGCATGCGCTGCCCTCGGAGCCCGAGACGTTTCCTTGCGACAACTGCGATGCGCCGCTCCGCTTCGACGGCGCATCGTTGCCGCTCGACGATCTCGAAGACCGCTACGAGGACGAGGAGACCGCCGCCGAGATCGAGGTGGCGCTGCCCGACGGCCATCGCGTGCGCATGAAGCCGGTGACGGTCGCCGACGCACGTCCGCTCTGGCGTCAGCTCGGCAAGGATCGTCCGTTCCAGATCACGCCGAAGCTGCTCGCGTCGATGGGTGTCGTTCGGATGACTCCCGACGTCGGCGACCTGCGGCGCATCGCGCAGATCCTCGAGGCCGCGTCCGACGACGCGTGGAGCATGATCGAGGAGACGTTCCTCGGTCTCGCGTATCCGCCGCGCGGCATCGCGTCGATCACGTGCTCACGCTGCGACACGGTGCACGACATGGAAGTGCCGTGGCCGCGCGAGCTCGCGCCGGGCCAGTACCGCGAAGGTCGCGACGAGAGCGCGACGTTTCCTTCGGAGCGCGACTTCGCCGCGCGCGCGCAGATCATCGCCGACGCGACGTTTCCGAAGATGCGCGCAGGCGGTCTCGAGCTGCGGATCGAGACCGGCGTCGCCGAGGTCGACTCGGGCGGCATCCCGATGCTCGGCTCGTACGCGCCCGAGCCGCGCGACGACGGTGGAACGGACTTCGTCGTGCGGATCTATTACCGAACGTTCGAGCGAGCGTTTCGCGATGACGCCACGTTCGACTGGGAGCACGAGCTCGACGAGACGATCGAGCACGAGGCTCAGCACCACTTGTACTACCTCTCCGGACACGACCCGATGGACGCCGAAGAGCGTGCCGAGACGGAACGCGACGTCGTTCGGCGCGTGGGTGGGGAGAAACGGTACCGAAAGCTCCAGAAGCGCGAGCTCTTCGCCTCGATGTGGGAGATCGTACGCGTGCTCGCACTCGCACTGACGTTGGCGGTGATCGCCGGACTGGCACTCTCGCGCTGCGCGCTCTGACGCAAAAGAACACCTTTACCCGATGGGACGCGTCCTCTAGCCTCGTCGTCATGTCCGCCCTCCAGTCTCGCGAGAGGGTTCTCGCGTCGCTTGGTGTGCGCGCCGTGACGCTCCGCGTCGGCGAGTCGCTCGACCGTGCTGCGTCGACGTTGGCTGCGGAAGTCGCCGTGCTCGACCGATTGGTTGCGGCTGCACGCAAAGACGGCTCGGCGAGCGAAGAGAGCGCGAGCCTCGCGGCGTGGAGCGAGCCGGACGGTTCCGTCGTCGTCTGCTCGAGCGCGTCGCTGCGATCGGATGCGCTCGCGTGGGCCGGCGTCGCGCACGAGCTGCGCAATGCGCTCACCACGATCGCCGGATGGGCGCAGGTCGCGGCGCAGACACGAGACGCCCGGCGTGCGCGCCACGCGGTCGAGATGGTGCAGGCGAGCGCGCTCGACGCGATGGACGTGGCGCCGCTGCTTCTCGAGCAAGCCGCGGCCGGCGAGAGCGCCGATCTCGAGCGCGTGCTCGGCCACGTGATGGAGCGTTTCGCGCCGATCGCCGCCGCGCGCGACGTGACGCTCGCGCGGCGCCGCATCGACAACGGAGAGGTCGCGACGTCTCGTGCGGCGCTCTCGTCGATCGTCGCGAACCTCGTGAAGAACGCGATCGAAGCATGTGAGCCGAAGGGTCGCGTCGAGGTCGGCGCACGCGCGACGAACCGCGGCGTCGAGGTCATCGTCGAGGACGACGGGCGCGGCATGGACGAGGCCGCCCTGAGGCAGCGCTTCGAGTCGCGTGGTCTGACCCAGGAGAGCGCGAAGACGGGGCGCGGCGTCGGTCTCTCGGTGGTGCGCGCGCTCGTCTTGCGTGCAGGCGGCTCCGCGCGCGTCACCAGTCGCGTCGGCGCGGGCTCGTGCGTGCGCGTCGAGCTGCCGCTGGCGAAGCGCTCCAGCGGGACCTCCGGCGTCCGTGAGAAGGCGAACGGGCGGCGCGTGCTCGTGGTCGAAGATCACGCGGGCCTCAGTGATCTCGTGGTCGCGATGCTCGAGGCGCGTGGCGCGACCGTCTTCGCGACGCGCGACCCGGCACGCGCGATCGCGGCTGCGAAGGAAGAGCGCTTCGACGTCGCGCTCGTCGATCTCGATCTCGGCGATACGTCCGGGGCGGCCCTGGTGCGCACGCTGGCCTCGACGCGTCTCGCGCGGCGCGTGATCGTGATGACGGGCGCGAGCGCCGTGCCCGATCTCGGCGCGGACGGTCTCTTGCGCAAGCCGTTCGATCTGGCGGACGTCGAAGAGGTCGCGCTCGAGTCGACGCGCGTCGGCAAGAAGCGCAAGGCGCGCTGAGGGCTCCGGCGGTCTGCTAGATCGGGCGCGTGAGCCTTCGTGAGCGATCGTTTCCGACGCTGCGCTCGTCCGCGATCGCGTACGAGGACGACGACGTCGTCCTGATCGACAAGCCTCCGTTCGTTCCGTCGCAGGCGAGCCGGGACGACGCGCACGACGATCTGCCGACACGGCTGGCCGCGTTCCTGACCGAGCGCGATGGAGCGCCGGCATACGTCGGGACGCATCAGCGGCTCGATCGCGCCACGTCGGGCTTGATCGCGTACGCGAAACGACGGGAGGCGAACGCGTGGCTCGCGAGAGCGTTCGAAGGACGCGAGGTCGACAAGACGTACCTCGCCGTCGTCTCGGGCCAGAAGCTGCCGAGCCAGGCGCGATGGCAGGACGCGCTCGTGCCGAACGGCGAGCGCATGGAGATCGCGTCGGCGCGCGCCGAGGGCGCGGTCATCGCGAAGACGAGGATGAAGGTGATCGAGCAGAGAGGCGATCGCGCGCTCGTGCAGCTCGACATCGAGACCGGCCGCACGCATCAGATCCGCGCGCAGCTCGCCCATCGCGGCGCGCCGGTCGTCGGCGACGCGCTCTATGGCGGCGCACCGTTTCGCCGGCTCGCGCTGCACTCGAGCGCGCTGACGATTCCGCGGCCGGGCGCTCCGTCGATCGCAGTCCGCAGCGCTCCGCCGCTCGCGTTCGCTCGAGCGCTCGCGAGCGAGCCGAGTGACGTGCTGGATGCGAGCCAGCGCGAGCCGATCCTGCGCGACGCGGCCGAGCATCGCTGGGCGCTCGCGCACGGCGACGGCACCTCGTGCTTCCGTTGGCTGAACGAGAGCGGCGACGGCGCGCCTCGCATCGCGGTCGACGTCTACGGAGAGCACGCGGTGCTGCACGCGTATGGCGAGGACGACGTGTCCGGCCTGGCCGAAGCGCTCGTCGCCGCGGGTGCGCGCGGCGTCTACCTGAAGCGTCGGCCGAAGACGGCGAGTCGTCTCGACGAGGCCGCGATGCATGCGCTCGCGCCGCCCGATCCGATCGCGGGCGAGGCGGCCGACGCGGAGATCGAGGTGCGAGAGAACGGGCTGCCGTTCCTGGTCCGCCTCGGCGATGGGCTCTCGACGGGGCTCTTCCTCGATCAGCGCGCGAACCGCGCGCGCGTGCGAGCCGAGGCTGGCGGTGCGCGCGTGCTCAATCTCTTCTCGTACACGTGCGCCTTCAGCATCGCGGCCGCAGCCGGCGGCGCGCGCGAAGTGCTGAGCGTCGATGCGGCGAAGAAGCAGCTCGAGCGCGGGAATCGCGGCTTCGCGCATGCAGGGCTCGATGCGGCCGTGCACGAGACGATCGCAGACGACGCGTTCGACGTGCTCGATCGGCTCGCGCGTCGTGGTCGCACGTTCGATCTGGTCGTCTGTGATCCACCGACGTTCTCGTCCACGAAGAAGTCGCGCTTCACGTCGGGGAAGATGTGGATCGATCTCGCCGCGCGCCTGCTCCGTGTCGTCGCGCCGGGTGGTTGCGTCCTCGCGACCAGCAACGATCGCCGCGGCAGGCAGGACGAGCTGCGGCGCGCGTTCCACACCGCGGCCAAGAGCCTCGACGTGCGCCTCGCGCAGGCCAAGGACCTCGCCCCGCCGGTCGACTATCCGGTGCTCCCCGGCGAGGAGCCGCACCTCAAGGCCGTCTGGGTCACGCGCTGAGCGCGCCAATCAACAGACGCAGTTGCGTGTGCCCTTGGCCTTGTAGAGCGCCTTGTCCGCGGCCTCGATGAGCATGGTCGGCTGGAGCAGCTCCGGATGCGGCACCGCGGCCGCGCCGACGCTGACTGTGACGTCGAGCTTCTGATCGTTGTGCAGGAACGGGTAGTGCTCGACGAACGCGCGCACGCGCTCCCCGAACGCCCGCGCCGCTTCCAGCGTGATGCCGCGCGAAAGGATCACGAACTCTTCGCCGCCGTAGCGCGCGAACACGTCTTCGGCGCGGATGATGCGCAGCATCTGCCCCGCGAGCTGCGTGAGCACCGAGTCGCCCGCAGGGTGGCCGAGCGTGTCGTTGATCGTCTTGAAGTGATCGATGTCGATCATCAGCAGCGAGAGCGCCGAGCCGTGACGGAGCGAGTACGCGAACTCTTGGTCCAGGCGCTCGTCGAAGTACTTGCGGTTGAACGCGCGCGTGAGCCCGTCGCGTAGCGAGGACTCGTACATCGTGCGGTGATAGCTCTCGTCGAGCTCGTCGAAGAACGCGAAGCGCAGGACGATGCCGCTGCCGAGCTCGATCTTGTCGCCGTCCGTGAGCGTGCGCGGCGCCGACACACGTTCGCCGTTCAGGAACGTCCCGTTTCGCGACTCGAGGTCCTCGATCACCCAGCCGCCGCTGCCCTCGATGATGCGCGCGTGCTTGCGCGAGACCTCGTCCGAGTCGACGAGCACGGTCGCATCGCTCGCGCGACCCAGGACCGTGCCGTGTCCGACGGGATAGACGGCGCCGACGTTGGTGCCTGCCAAGAACACGAGGCGCGGACGCCTGCGGCCGATGCCGCGCGCCGGAGTCGCTAGACCGCGAGCGGAGATGCGGGTCGTCTCGTCACGGTCGCGGCCCATACGTGTGGCATCCTAGCGCTTCTCGGGTCGATCAGGGAGTCGGCTCGCTCATTCCGAGCGCGTGCTCGAAGAACGCGTACATGCGCGTATAGCGGGCGACGAGCGCGCTGACGGGTGTGCCCGCTCCGTGTCCGACCTGTTGTTCGCGGTAGAACCACACGCTCGGATCCGCGCCGCCCACGGCCTCCTGCAGGCGCGCGGCGAACTTCGTCGAGTGTCCCCAGAACACGCGCGTGTCGTGATCGGCAGTCTCGATCAAGATCGCCGGGTAGTGCGTCCCGGCCTGGACGTGGTGATACGGCGAGTAGTCGTAGAGCCAGTGGAACGCGTCCGCATCCGTGCTCGAGCCGTACTCGGTGACCCAGAGCTCGGCGGGCGGGAACTGGTGATAGCGCACCATGTCGTAGAGGCCGACGTAGGACGCGGCGGCACCGAACGCGTCGGGGCAGCGCGTGATCATCGCGCCCATCAAGAGACCGCCGTTGCTGCCGCCCGTGATGGCCATGCGATCGGGGCGCGAGATGCCGCTCGACGCGAGCCAGCGGATGACGGCCTCCATGTCCTCGAACACGTGATGCTTGTTCGCGAGGCTGCCGGCGCGGTGCCAGTCCTCGCCGAATTCGCCACCACCGCGCAGGTTCGCGACGGCGTAGATGCCGCCACGCTCGACCCAGTAGAGCGGATGGCGCGTGAAGTTGGGCAGCAGCGAGATGTTGAAGCCGCCGTACGCGTTCAGCAGCACGGGCGCGGTCCCGTCGTGCGCGGTGCCGCGCCGCTGGACGTAGTAGACGGGGATCGACGCTCCGTCGGTCGACGCGACGTGCTCTTGCACGACCTCGAGCGTCGAGAGATCGACGGGTGAGGTGATCTCGACGAGCGGCGAGAGCTCGGGCGTCGTCGCGCCTCGTGCTCGCCGCGCGCGGAGGTTGCCGAGCAGCAGCTGCGGCGCGTGCACGTACCCCGAGAAGCTCACGGCGAGGCGTCCGGTCGTCGGGTCGCCGTCGATGCCCGCGATCGCGCCGGGGCCGGGCATCGCGATCTCGTGATCGAGCGCGCCAGTCAGCTGATGCGCGTAGAGCCGCGAGTGCACGTCGTCGAGCACGTGCAGCACGTGTCGATCGCCGGCGATGGTCCAGTCCTGGATGGCCGCCTCGCCTTCGGGGATCGCGACCTGCCAGGTCGAGCGATCGCTCGCAGCGGCGCTCGGCGAGGCGCGCATCAAGCGGTACCGCGGCGCGTTCTCGTTGGTCAGCAGATAGAGCTGACCGCGGTGCACGCGCGGCGTGTAGAGGTGATCTTCGCCGACGACGATCGGCATCAGCGCGTGCGTCGCATCCGGAACGCTGACGCGGCCGCGCGCGCTCGCACCACGATCGAAGAGCATCACGTCGGTGCGCGTCCAACCGGCCGAGTCGGTGACGACGAGCCAGCGGTCGTCGTCGGAGATCGACGTGCCCGGAAAGAAGGTGCGGTCGTCGGGAGAGAAGACGAGCGGATCGGCGGCGGGATCGGAGCCGAGCACGTGGAAGAAGAGGCGCGTGTGGTAGCTGTCCTCGTGCTCGGCGTCGTAGTCGGGCTCGCCCGCGCGCGGGTAGCGCCGGTAGTAGAAGGCCGTCTCGTCGTGGAGCCACGTCAGATCGGTCCACTTGGTGTGCTCGATGACGTCGGGACGAATCGTGCCGGTGGCCGTCTCGAGGACGCGCAGCGTGCTGCGCTCGTCGCCGTTCGTGGAGATGCCGAATGCGACGTAGCGACCAGTCGGCGAGACGAAGTACCAGTCGAGCGCGGCATGCTCGCCGTAGGTGATCGGGTCGATCAGCACGCGCGCGGTGTCGCTGGCAAGGGTGCCGCGCATCATCAGCGCGGGCTGCTCGCGCTCGCCTTCGCGCAGCAGATAGAAGGTGTGATCGCCGGCGACGACCGCGCCGCTCACGGAACCGATGCGGAGCAGCTCGTCGAGACGCCGCGACGTGGCAGCGCGGGACCACGACGTGACCGCGGCCGCGGTGCGCGCGGTCTGCACGTCGATCCATTCGTGCGTGAGAGGCGTGTCGTCCTCGAGCGAGCGATACGGATCTTCGACGGCAACGCCGTGGAGCGTGTCCGTGACCGCGCCGGCGTGCGCGCGCGCGTTGAGATCCTCGAGCGGGCTGCGGGTCACGGCGGCGACGCCCGCATCCACTTGCTCTTGCGACATCGACGGATACTCGGCGGGCGGGGTCGGCGAGTTACCGCACGAGGGGAGCACGAGCACGAGCGAGAGCAGGAACGGGAGTGCGCGCATCGCGCAGGCGTCGCACTTGGGATGGGCGCGAGCAAGGACACGCCGAAGCTATCGCGCGCGAAGCGACGACGAAGAGGTGGAGGAATCTCGCTCAGTGCAAGGTCGCCTGGCGCTCCCGAATCGCCACGCGCCCGGGCCGTGCATAGAACGTATTCGCCGTGTTTCCCGTGTGACCGCACGCCACCGGGATCAGCCCGATCGAGCGCGCGTGCTCGTGGTCCATGCGGCCGCCCCAGTCGTCGATCTCGCTCTCGCACGGTGACCACGCGCGCACGTCGTTCAGATCGTGCGTCGTGAGATCCGTGGCGAGCCCGTAGACGTAGAGCCACGCGTCGCGATCGCCGTGCGTCCACGCCGGGCTGCTCACGCTGCGACAGACGTCGGCGACGCAGACGCTGTGCGACCTGCGCCAGAACATGGGCTCGCTTCCGTCCGATCGCAGATCGGCTGCCCAGCGATTGCCGTCCGTCGGCGTAGGATCGAACACGCGTGTCGAGTACGCGTGCGCGAACATGATGTACGCGCGATGCGGCGGCAGCGGCGGCTCGAAGCGACCTTCACGCTCGGCCCGCTCGGCGCGCGCAATCTGCATGTGGTACGCGCCGCGCAAGAGCACTTCGTGGATCGCTGCGCAGTCGGCACCGTACGCGACCATGGGCGCTTGCCGGCGAACCCACTCGCTCGAGTCGCCGTCGCCGTCCGCGTCGTTGTCGTCGTGCACCGGAAGAGACGCTTCGTGCGCGCAGATGCGCGCGAGCGCGAGCTGCATGGTCTCGCGCTCCGGGACGCGAGGAGCGCGCTGCGCGGCACCCGGGCTCGCGAGGCTCAGACAAAGAATCGCCGGACCACCGATCCGGACTGCTGTGGGAACATGACGCATGGCGCGCGCGGCGGTGCACGCATGGTGCCGCTCCCCTGTTCACGTGACCACGGGACGGTTGTTCACGAACGGTGAACCACAGGTCTCGGATCGAGCGCCCTCGCGAGCCGATGTGCGCCGCAACGCGTGGCACAATCGCGACCGCTCGTCACGCGCGTGGCAACTCTGAATGTCACACTGGGATCGACATTTCATCCGTGAAATCCAGACTAATTCTAGATTCGAGGGCCAATCGATGAGTGATCACCAGCGCGAACGCACCACGGACCGGATGATCGCCATCAGCGCGCTTCTCGGTTTTCTCGCCGTCGCGCTCGGTGCGTTCGGCGCGCACGGTCTGCGATCGCTCGTCGAAGGAGCGAGCGACGCGAGCGATCGACTGCGCTGGTGGGAGACCGGCGCGCAATATCACCTCGCGCACGCGCTCGCGTGCGGGCTCGCCGCGTTCGTCCACGATCGCAGAGGCGCGCGCGCCGCGTTCGTCTCTTCGATCCTGTTCGCGATCGGCGTCGCCGTCTTCGCAGGATCGCTCTATGCGATGGCGCTCGGCGCGCCGCGCTGGCTCGGCGCGATCACACCGCTGTGTGGGCTCTCGCTCATGGGCGGATGGATCGCGCTAGGCGT
>CAYSCF010000143.1:0-16248 GCA_964429305.1 uncultured Sandaracinaceae bacterium
GAGGCGCGCAAAGACTGGGACGCGGTCGAGGCGCGCATGTGTCTCGCGTTCCCCGACGTGTACGACATCGGGATGAGCCATCTCGGCTTCAAGATCCTCTATGGCATCTTGAACGGTCATCCGAAGCTGCTCGCCGAGCGCTGCTACACGCCGTGGCCCGACATGGAAGAGCAGCTGCGCACGCGGCACGAGCCGCTGCGCTCGCTCGAGAGCGCACGGCCGCTGCGCGAGTTCGACGTCGTCGGCTTCTCGCTGCAGTTCGAGCTCACGTACACGAACGTGCTCACGATGATGGACCTCGGCGGCATCCCGCTGCGCTCCGTCGAACGCGGCGAGGACGATCCGCTCGTCATCGTCGGCGGTCCCGTCGCGACGCACGCCGAGCCGCTCTCGCCCTTCTTCGACGTCGCCGTCATCGGCGATGGAGAAGAGAAGACGCCCGAGCTCTGCCTCGCGTGGGCGCAGCTCAAGAAGGCCGGCGTGCCGCGGCGCGAGCGTTTGATCGCGCTCGCGAAGCTCGGTGGCATCTACGTTCCTTCGCTTTACGCGACCGAGCTCGAGCCGAAGACCGGCATGCAGGTCGTCGCGCGCCCGAGCGATCGCGCGCTGCCCTTCCCCGTGGAGCGCGCGTTCGTCGCGAAGCTCGACGAGTATCCCTTCCCGAGCGGCGGGCCCGTCTCGAGCACCGAGACGATCTTCGATCGCGTGTCGGTCGAGATCGCGCGCGGCTGCACCGAGGGCTGTCGGTTCTGCCAGGCGGGCATGATCTATCGCCCGGTCCGCGAGCGCTCGCCCGAGTCGATCCTCGACACCATCTCGCGCGCGGTGACCGACGGCGGCTACGACGAGGCATCGCTCACCTCGCTCTCCACGGCGGACTACTCCGCGATCAATCCGCTCGTCAAAGCGGTGATGAAGAAGCTCGAGGGCGAGAAGGTCGCGCTCAGCGTCTCGAGCCTGCGCGCATATGGGCTCGACGAGGAGCTGCTCGACGAGATCCGCAAAGTACGAGCGACCGGCCTGACGTTCGCGCCCGAAGCCGGCACGCAGCGCATGCGTGACGTGGTGAACAAGAACATCACCGAAGAGCAGCTGATGACGACGGCCGAGCGCGTGTTCTCGCGCGGTTGGTCGAAGATGAAGCTCTACTTCATGATCGGTCTGCCGACGGAAGAAGAAGAGGACGTCCGCGGCATCGTCGGCACCGGCGCGCGCGCACGCGAGGTCGGTCGCAAGGCGCAGAAGGGGCGCGGCCCCGACGTCACCGTCTCGGTCTCCATCCACGTCCCCAAGCCGCACACGCCGTTCCAGTGGTGCGCCATGGACGACAAGCCGACCGTGCTCCGCAAACAGGAGTGGCTGAAGCAGGACGCACGCAGCGCGCAGGTGAAGTTGCGCATGCATCCGTCCGACGGAAGCTGGCTGGAGGGCGTGCTCGCGCGCGGCGATCGCACGCTCGCCGACGTGATCGAGAAGGCGTGGCGCAACGGCGCGCGCTTCGACTCGTGGGAAGAGCACATGAAGTGGGACTTCTGGGCGAAGGCGTTCGAAGATGCCGGCGTCGACGGCGCGCGCTTCCTCGGGACGATCCCGGTCACGGCGCGTCTGCCCTGGGATCATCTCTCGGTCGGGCTCGAGGACGGCTTCCTCGCGCGCGAGTACAAGAAGGCGCTCGCATCGCGTCTCTCGCCGCCGTGCGGCAAGGCGGCGGGCGACTTCGTGCATCACACGAACTTGCTCAAGCACTCCGAAGATCGACGACGCCTCGTCTGTTACGACTGCGGCGTCGCGTGCGACATGACGAGCATGCGCGAAGACCGCGCGACGTTCCTCCAGGCGCTCGGCGCGATCGAGCCCTCGGCGCCGCGGCCGGTGCGTGATCCGAACGTGAAGGTGCAGCCGCTGCATCGCGAGCGACCGAAGATGCTCGCGCAAGGCGACAAGATCCGCGTGCGCTTCGAGTACCGCAAGGTCGGGCGCGCGGCGTATCGCGGGCATCTCGATCTCGTGCGTGTGCTTCCGCGCGTGCTGCGTCGCGTGGGCCTGCCGCTCCGCTACTCCGAGGGCTTCCATCCGAAGCCCGACATGGTGTTCGGCCCGGCGCTCTCGCTCGGCGTCTCGTCGCTGGCCGAGTACGTCGACATGACGCTCGACGGCTCGCGTGGAATCGATCTCGACGACGTCGTCGCGCGGCTCAACGCGGTGAGCGAGAGCGGTCTCGAGGTCGTCGACTTCCGACTGCTCGGCGGCAACGACCCCGGCATCAACAAGATCATCGAAGAGGCCGAGTACGCGATCGGCATCCCGACGAGCGCGTTCGCCGATCTCGGGCTGACCGATCGCGCGTCGCTCGCGGCCCGCATCGCCGCGCGGCACACGCCCGAGCTCGAGCATCTCCGCGATGTCGGCGGGATCGGAAAGAAGATCTCCGTCGGCAAGTACCTCGCCGAGGTCGAGGTGGGCTCCGGCGCCGAGCATCTCGCGGCGGCGGGATATCTCGGCGATCTGGTGCCGATTCGCCTTCGCATCCGGATCACCGGCGAAGGCAGCACGAAGGCCAGCGAGGCGATCGACGCGCTCCTCGACGTGCGCGAAGTGCCGTGTCGGATCGTTCGCGTGGCGATGCGCACCGAGAAGCAGCACACGCCGATGGAGCTCGACTTCATCCGCAAGCCGCGCAGTAGCGACAAGCAAGCGCGCGAAGTCGAGCAAGCCGTCGACTGACCCAGCGGCGCGTCAGACCCGCGCGCCGCGCTTCTTGTTCATCGCGACCGTGGCCGCGTCGCCCGGATCGCGCTCGACTTCCTTGCCGGTCAGCGCCGCCTTCGCCGCGCGCAGAAGGAACGAGAGCCCCTGCGTCTTGCTGTTGTCCCAGTACGTTCCCTGCTCGGGCTGCACGATGATGATCGCGATCGACGGATCGTCTTTCCCATCCGGGAACCAGAGCTTCCACGCTTCGGTCCAGAGCTGATCGATCAGCGCGCGGTCCTGGCTGATGCGCGCCTCGCCCGTGACGATGGCGTACTCGCGCCCGCCCTGCATCGAGAGCGTGACTTCGGGATCCATGCGCAGGTCGGCGACCTTCTCCGACTCGATCCCCGTGGCGAAGTACGTCGTGCCGTCCTCGTCCAGATGCGCGACGGCCATCGGCCTGCCGCAGAGCGTTCCTTCGGCGTCGTGATTGAAGAACATGACGTCCGAGTGGCCCTTCATGATCGCGAGGAGCCGCTTCTCGGCCTCCTCGTTCGTCGGCTGAGGCTTGGCCTTTTCGATCGTCTGCGACTGCGTGCGAATGGACATGAGAAACCTCCGCCGCTTCTGCGAGCAAGACGAGGGCCGCGCCGGCGGGGCCGGCAGACGCGGATCGTCGTGGCACGCGCGCTCGCGTGTCTCAACAGAGCCCGGCGGGCTTCAGCGCACGCACGCGAGCGGCAGCGCCCACACGCCATCGTCGTCGTAGATCGCCAGCGCGTGCTCGCCCGTGTCGTCGATCACGAGACGCGGCGCCGAGTTGCTGTCCTCGGGATGCAGGAGCAGCGTCGGCTCGGCGCGCGCAGTCCCGTCCGCGTCGAGCACCTGGGCTCGCAGATGCCAGAGCGGCGTCTCGCCGAAGCGGCTCTCGAGCCACGACACGAGCACGCTCCCATCGGGTGCGGAGACCGCGACGACTCCGTAGAGCGCGCCCTGCGCGGGAAGATCGCGCGTCGGCGCCGTCGCGACACCGTTCGCATCGATGGCGCGCGCCTGCACGGGCAGACCGCCGGGCTGGGCGGTCGACCAGACGGTGAGCGCGCCCGTGCGCGTGGGGGCGATCTGCACCGGCACCGCGTTGGCATCGAGCGCCACCTCGGGCGCGATCGCGCCTCCGCGTGCATCGAAGTGCTGGAGCCAGCCCATGTACGTCGCCATGGGCGACTCCGCGAACGAGTACGCGATGAACGTTCCGTCGGCGAGGCGCGCACGAGACCAGAGGTCACGGGTGCTCGGAATCGGCAGGCTCGTCGAGGCGAGCACGGCGCCGTTCGTGTCGACCGTCACGACTCTGCCGGCGGCCGAGCCGAGGTCCGCGCTCAGATACGAGAGAGCATCATCAGCGATCTCGGCCTCGTGACAGTAGCCCGTGTCGAGCGCGATGGGTGGCGCGAGCTCCGTGCCTACGTCGTCGAGCGCGAGGAGGCGACATGCCGAGCCCGACTCGGAGACGAGCGCGATGACGCTCGCCGGCGCGCGGCGGACGAGCTCGAGCAGCCCACCGCTGATCGACGGAACGGTCAGCGCGGGATGATCGCGCACGTCGTCGATCGGATCTCCGGTCCAGCTCACGGGGCGCGTCGCGAAGCCCTGCGAGTCCGGCATGCTCGTGATCGTCATCCACGAGACGAGCGCGCCGCACGGCGTCGCGACTGCCGACTGCAGCTGCACCGAGCCGCTGAAGCCAGCCTCCGGCGACACGCGCACCGGCGGGCCCGACGCTGCGTAGGCGACGCACGAGAGGGGCACCCCGCCCACGGGGCACTCGCGCGCAGGCGCGTCGCGCTCGTGCGCCAGGTAGCAACCGCCCAGGCTCACACACCCCAGCAAGAGCGCGACGTCCACGCGCCTCATGCGTGCCGACGCCGGCTCGGGCTCACTTCCGCGCGCCTCCACGGAGCGTGCGCGCGAGCAGGAACGCCATCTCGAGCGACTGCCGATAGTTGAGCCGCGGATCACACGCGGTCTCGTACGCCGTCTCGAGATCGGCCTCGGTGAGCGCGTCCGCGCCGCCGGTGCACTCGGTCACGTCGGCGCCAGTGAGCTCGAAGTGCACACCGCCGAGCAACGTGCCGCCCTTCTCGTGGCATGCGGCCGTCCGCTCGATCTCCGCGAGGATGTCCTCGAACGCGCGTGTCTTCTTCCCGGACGCGGCCATCGTGGTGTTGCCGTGCATCGGATCGCAGATCCACAGGACGCGACGCCCGCTCGCTTGCACGGCCCCGAGGATCGGCGGCAGCGCGGTCTCGACGCGCGCAGCGCCCATACGTGTGATCAGCACCATCTTGCCGGGCTCGTCCGACGGGTTGAGCTGCTCGACGAGCGCGACCACGTCCCCGGGCGACACGTTCGGCCCGAGCTTCACGCCGATCGGGTTCTGCACGCCGCGGAAGAGCTCGACGTGCGCGCCGTCGAGCGCGCGCGTGCGCTCGCCGATCCACGGCAGGTGCGTGCTCAGACAGTAGTAGCCCGCGCGTCGCGGGACGCGCCGCGTCTGCGCGGCTTCGTACGGCAGGTGCAGGCCTTCGTGCGACGCGTACATCTCGACGCGCGTGAGCTCGTCGATGCTCGTCTCGCCGAGCGCCTCCATGAAACGAAGGCCTTCGGCGAGCTGCTCGCTCGCGCGCTGGTACTCCGCGCGGATCTGCGGAGAGAGGCTCGCGCTCTCGCTGAACGAGAGATCCCACTGCTCGGGATGATGCAGATCGGCGAAGCCACCCGCGGTGAGCGAGCGGACGAAGTTCATCGTCATCGCCGCGTGGTGATGTCCCGCGAGCAAGAGCCTCGGATCGGGCGTGCGCGCGGCCTCCGTGAACTCGGCGCGGTTCACGAGGTCGCCGAAGTAGTTCGGCAGCGTGACGGCGCCGCGCGTCTCGGTCGGTGTGCTGCGCGGCTTGGCGTACTGACCGGCGAACCGGCCGATGCGCACGACGGGCCGCTGCGCGCCGTGCACGAGCACGAGCGACATCTGCAACAGGATCTTCAGCTTCGCCGAGAGGATCGTGGAGCGACAGTCGGCGAAGGTCTCCGCGCAGTCGCCACCCTGCAGGACGAACCGCTTCCCTTCCTGCGCCTCGGCCAGCAGCGTCTTGAGCCGCTCGATCTCCCACGACGTGACGATCGGCGGGAGCACGCGCAGCTCCTCGACCACGCGCTCGAGCGCGTCGAGATCGGGATACGCGACCGCCTGCGCCGTGGGGCGCGAGCGATACGACGTCGGAGTCCACGCGCTCATCGCGGGAGCTATCGCGCCGGAACGTCCGCCACGCAACGCGTCAGCCGAAGTACGGCTCGGCCAGGCCTTCCTGGGCCATCGCGCGCTGCCAGCTCGGACGCTCGGCGACGCGACGCGCGAGCGCTCCGACGTGCGGCAGGTCGCGCGGCGGCGACTTCATGAAGCGCCCCCATCGAACGAGCATCGCGAGATACGGATCGAGCGCGCTGAACGTGTCGCCGAGCAGCCAGGGCCCACGCGCGGCGAGCTCGGCGTCGAGGAGCGCGAACATCTCGCCCCAACGCTCCTCGGCCTTCTGTTTCACCTGCGCCGCGCCCGCCTCGTCGAGCGCGTGCTGGTCCGGATAGAAGAACGGATGCGCCTCCGCCTGGACCGTGTTCGTCAGGTACATGAGCCACTGGTAGAAGCGCGCGCGAGGTCCCACCGCAGGAATCAGCTCGCTCGGTCGCATGTCGAGCAGGTGCATCACGATCGCGGCCGTCTCGAAGATCACGAGCGCGCCGTCTTGCAGCACCGGAATGCGCCCCGCGGGGTTCAGCGCGAGATACGCGGCGCTCTTCTGCGCATTCGTCTTGCGATCGACGAGGACGAGCTCGTACGGCACGCCGATCTCCTCGAGCAGGACGTGCACGACGAGGCTGGCGTTGCCCGGAAAGTAGTGCAGCCGGAGCGACATCGGCTCACGCCGGAGCGCTGGCCTCGACCTCGAGCGCGCCGATGTCCTCACCGCTCTGGACGAAGAACGCCTGGCCGTACAGGTCGAGCAGCTCGATCGCCTTGTCCATGTCCTCGTACGTGTGGCCGCGCGTGACGTTCACGCGGAGGCGCTCCTCGCCGACCTTCACGCCGGGATAGAGGATCGGCACCATCATCACGCCGTTCTCGAGCAGCGCGACGTGCATGAAGAGCGCCTTGCGCTCCTCGCGCGTCATCACGGGCATGATGTGCGAGTTCGACATGCCGAGATCGAAGCCGGCCGTCTTCAGGCCCTTGCGCATGTACTCGGCCTTCGTCTTCAGCTCGCTCACGAGCGCGGGGCCGTCGGCCTCGAGCATCGTGAGGATCGTGCTGGCCGCCGCGACGATCGGCACCGGCAGCGACGCGCTGAACACGAACGAGCGCGCCTTGTTCTTGATGTGATCGACGACCTCTTCGTCGCTCAGGATGATCCCGCCGATGCCGCCGAAGGTCTTGCTGAACGTGCTGACGATCACGAGCTTGTCGGCCGGGAACGTGCCCTCGAGCCCGTGCTCTTCGAGGATGCCGCGCCCGTGCACGCCGAGCGTGCCGGTGCCGTGCGCGTCGTCGAGCACGACGCACGCGTCGTACTTCTTGCAGACCTCGAGCAGCTCCTCGATGGTCGCCTGGTCGCCGTCGAGCGAGTAGAGGCCCTCGAAGCACACGAGCGCGTTCTTGCGCTCCTTCGTCTTGAGCACGCGCTCCAGCGAGCGCGCCGAGTTGTGGTTGAAGAAGCGGATCTCGGATCCGTTCTTCGGCACGCCCGCCGCGAGAAAGCTGCCGTCGAGGATGCACGCGTGGCTCAGCTGATCGAGCACGAGCGTCGTGTCGACGTCCGCCAGCGCCATGATGGTGCCGACCATCGCCTGGTAGCCCGTCGTCGTGACGAGACACTTCGGCATCTTGAACCACGCAGCGAGACGGTCTTCGAGCTCGACGTGATCGACCGTCGTCGCCTGCACGCGCGAGCTCGAGAGGCCGCACGCGTACTTGTCGACCGCGGCCTTCGCCGCTTCCTTCACCTTCGGGTGGTTCGTCAGGCCGAGGTAGTCGTTCGAGCTGAAGTTCACGAGAGGCTTGCCCGCGATGGTCGTGTGCAGACCGCCCGACTCGAAAGGACGGAAGTACGGGTACATCTGCTTGGCGCGCGCATCACGGATGCGTGCGAGCTCGGTGTGGGCCTTCTCTTTGATCCAGCTCATGGGCGGGAGGGTTAGCGTCGGTTGCGGGTGCAATCAACGCAAAAGCCCTTTCGCCACGGTGCGAAAGCGGCTTCGCGTCGAGTGGTCATACCAGCTGGGAGTCACCTCTACTTCACGGCACTTCGACGGCGCCCGCAGTGCACGCGGTCGCGCGCGGCATACCCAGCTGATCGGTCGGCGGGCAACCGACGCCTTGCCCCGCTGCGGCCGCGCCGGGAATCATGACCTCGGTGTCGCCGCCGTGATCGCCGAGCGCGCCGAGCATCGGGTCGGCGACGTGCGGGCTGTCGGTGCACGAAGTGGTCGTCCCGCCGCTCGGCCACTGGACGTTCCCGCCGCCGCTCTCGTGCATCACGTCGCACGTCGGCCGGTACATGGCCGTGTTGTTCACGATCAGCGTGTTCGTGAGCGTGAGGCCCATGCCGAAGATGCCGCCCGCGACGACGCCGTCGCCGACCGCGTGGTTGTTCGCGATCGTGCAGTTCGTCATCGTTCCAGTCGGCGAGTGCGCGAGCCAGATGCCGCCGCCGTTGCTTACGGTCGCCGTGTTCTCGGCGATCGTGTCGTTGACCATCATCACCGTCGCCGTGCTGAGCCAGAGGCCACCGCAGTACGCGCCGCTGTTGCGCGAGATGGTGCTGTTCGTGATCTGGATCGCGAGGCCTTCCAGGTAGAGACCGCCCGCGTTGCCGCTGTCGGTCGCGGTGACCGTGTTCATGTCGACCGTCGATCGATCCATCGCCCAGCTGCCGGTGTGATCGTTGCTGACGCGGAACACGCCGCCGCCGATCGCGCCCGCCGAGTTGCCGCGGATCGTGACGCCGCAGAAGTGCGTGGGCTCGTCGCGACCGTCCTGGTACACGGCGCCGCCGCAGCCGCCGTCGCCCGGATTGCCGCCGGTGCCGCGCGCCTGGTTGGCGGTGAACGTGCTGTTCACGATCGTCAGATCGCCGTTGAGCGAGCCGACCGCCCCACCGTCGCTCGCGCTGTTGTTGGAGAACGTGCAGCCCGAGATCACGGTCTCGCCGCCGCCGAACGCGTAGATCGCGCCGCCCGCGAGATCTTGTCCGGTGTCGGGTGCGTGGTTGCCGTCGAAGATCGAATCGACGACGGTGAGCGATCCGCCGTCGCGATAGATCGCGGCGCCGCCGCCGTCGGTGTCCTCGGTCATGCGCGTGCTGTGACCGCCGGTGAACGTGAGGTTCTGGACGGTGAGGCGCGGCGTCGTCGTGTTGTAGTCGGAGTCGAGATAGAGGATGCGCGAGGTACCGCCACCGCTGAGCGTCACGGTGCCGCCGCCATCGATCACCGTCTCGTGTGTGAACGTGATCGCGGAGGTCACCGTGATCGTCACGGGCGCCGCGCCGCAGTGGAACACGATGACGCCGCCCGCCGTCGCCGCGGCACGGAGCGCGGCCTCGGTGCAGCTGCCTGCGGTTCCATCGCCGATCGTCTGCGTCGGATGCGAAACGTCGGCGAGCGGGGTGGGATCACAATGCGCAGGCGGAGGTCCCGCATCGGGGGCCATCACGGGCGGACCGGTGTCGGGCCGGGGCGTGTTCGTGTCGGGAGCATTCGGCCCGCCGTCGCCGGCGGGCGTGGGCGACGAGCACCCCGAGATCGCCGCCAGAACCACGAACGCCCCGATCCACCATGAATGCATCGGATCGAGCGTCTCGGAGCCGTGAGCGCGTGTCAACGCGTCAGGCCGAGCTGCCGCTCGAGGAAGAGCACCGCGAGCTCGTTGAACGTGTCGCGGTTCTCCTTGCGCACGAAGCCGTGGCCCTCGTTGCGCGCGAGCATGTACCAGACCTCGTGACCGTGATCGCGCACCGCGTGCACGATCTGCTCGGCCTCGCCGACGGGCACGCGCGGATCGTTGGCGCCGTGCGCGACGAAGAGCGCCGTGCCGATCCGATCGACGTGCGTGATGGGCGAGATCTCCGTCAGCGTCTGTCGCATGGCCCCGTCGGACTCGTCGCCGTACTCGACGCGTCGCAGGTCGCGCCGATACGCGGCCGTGTTCTCGAGGAACGTGACGAAGTTCGCGATGCCGACGATCTCGACGCCCGCGCGCAGCCGATCCGAGAAGTGCGTGAGCGAGGCGAGCACCATGTACCCGCCGTAGCTGCCGCCGTAGACGGCCACGCGCGACGCATCGAGCTCGTGCTGCTGCGCCGTCCAGTCGAGCAGCGAGCCGATGTCGCGCACCGTGTCCTCGCGATGCGCTCCGTCGTCGAGCGCGAGATAGTCGCGCCCGTAACCGTCCGACCCACGGACGTTCGGCATCAGCACCGCGACGTGCTCCTCGACCGCGAGATACTGAACGAGCGGGTAGAACCACGGGCGCGCCTGCGCCTCGGGCCCGCCGTGGATGTTGATCACGACCGGAAACGGGCCCTCGCCCTGCGGTCGATAGTAGAAGCAAGGAATCTCTCGCCCGTCGAACGTCGTGTAGTGCACGAGCGTGGGCTCGACGAAGCGCGACGGATCGAGCCCGCCCATCTCGCTCTCGGTCCAGCGCTGGATCTCGTGCTGGCGCACGTCGTACGTGAACGCGTCGCCCGAGAGCGCGGAGCTCGTCACGGTGAACGCGACGACCGGCGAGCGACGCGAAAAGCGCAGCCCCGTGATCACGCCGCTCGGCAGGCCCACGACGTCGGTCGTGCGCAGCGATCGCAGATCGACCGTGCGCAGCATGCTGATCCCGTCCTCGTTCAGCGTGTACGCGAGCGTGCGGCCGTCGGGCGAGAGCGCGAGCTCTTCGACGTTCCACGACACGTCGCCGCTGAGCGGACGGATCGTGTCGGGCCGCGGCATCGTGAGCGCGAGATCCGAGATGCGGAAGTCGTAGAGCTGGACGAACTGCCCGCCACGATCGGAGGCGAAGTACACGTGGTCGCCCGTCGCATCGAAGATGGCCGCGCGATCCGCCTGATCGGCCTCGGACGAGAGGCGCGCCACCGCATGCGTCGCGACGTCCACGATGAACAGGCGCTGCACGTTGATCGAGACGTACTCCTGGATCAGCAGGCGCGCGCCGTCGTCGGTCACGTCGAGCAGGTGCCAATCACCTTCTCGTTCCAACATGAGCTCGCCCGGCCCGTGGCCGTCGCTCATCCAGATGTCCATGTCGCGCCCATTGCGCGCGTTGGACGTGTAGAAGAGATGCGCGCCGTCGCGGCTCCAGAGGAACTCGGTCTGGCGGTGCTGGCCGTCCGTGATGAGCGACGCGCGGCCCGTCGTGAGATCGAAGCGGTAGAGCTGGTAGTTCTCGTTGCCGCCGACGTCGGCCTGGATGAGCACGGCCCCGTCGTCACCGGGGATGAACGACGCGCCGAACACGGGCTCGTCGCCGAAGGTGATCTGATGGCGATCGGCCATCGGCCCCGAGATGCGATGCGCCTGCGCGGTGTTGGCGAAGCGCGTCGTGATCAGCATGGAGGCGCCGTCGTCGGCGATGTCCTGCACGGTCGCGGTGCGCGTCTCGAGGTACTGCTGCAGGCGCGCGTGGAGCTCGGCCGGGATCTCGGGCGTGCCGTCGAGCACCACGTCGCCCGTCGTCTCGGCCGTCGCCGTGGGCGCGACCGCCGTCTCGGCGCCAGAGGCAGTCGTGGTGTCGGGGCACGAACGCTCGGCGGGCGCGGTGCCGCAGGCGAGGATGAAGAACGTAGGAAGAAGAGGCAGAGCCCGCATGCGGCCGGAGGGTACACGGACTCTCTCCGCCTCGACATCCGAGCGCGGCGCTTCGCCCGTCGCGGCCCGTTGCGCCACGGGAGCTCGCGTCGCATCGCCCAGAACACCAACGGATCGGTCTGGCACATCGGATGCGAAGGGCTCCGCATGCCGCGCGCGCTGCTCGTCCTCTTCCTGATCGCGGGATGCGGATCGGCCAGGTACGTCCGCGCAGGCTCCGCGAGCCCCGATCACGTCTCGTTCCCGCGGAGCCCGCACACGCTCGTGCTCGTCAGCCCGGGCGGCGAGCTCGCGTCGGTCACGCATCCGCTGTGCACGCTCGACGTGTGCGTCGAGGGCCTCCGCTACCAGCTGGAGCACGGCGTCGACGCCGCGATCTCGGAGCTCTCGTACTGGCCGCGCCCGGGAGCCCAACCCGACTACGCGTACGCGCTGACCGACGTGGACGTGACGACCCACGTCCTGCGCGATCGTCGCCGGACGGAGGGACTGAGCGTCGAGATGCGCTGGGCGTTCGTGGTGCGCGACGAGCGCCACGGCACGGACGTGATCGAGCTCCACGACACGGAGACGGCGGTCGCCACACCGAATGGCGTGGGCCACTGTCTCGACATCCTCGAGCACCGCGCGGTCAGCCGCATCCAGTCGGAAGTCGCCGCGTGGCTCGCGGCGCTGCCGTCGTGAGCGATCAGAGCGCCGTGCCCGCCGCGAAGTCGCTCGCCAGCGTCGATGCGACGGTGCTCACCACGCCGGGCACGGCCGTGATCACGCCGAGCTCGCGGTTCATCGTGAGCGATGCGTACGTGAGGTTCTCCGAGCCGACGTAGGCGCTCGTGCCGTCGACGACGATCGCCTTCGAGTGGACGTACGGGCTCGAGAGCACGTGCACCGGGATGCCGGCGGCTCGCAGGTTCGTGACGGCCGTGGCGCCGGCCGCCGTCCGCGTGATGTCGGAGAGGATCACGCGCACCGTGACGCCGCGATTCGCCGCGTTCACGAGCGCGGTCACCGTGTCGCGATCGCTGAGCTCTTCGTCCTCGACGTCGATCGTGTGCGCGGCGCCAGCGAGCAGCGCGTAGATGCGCGTCGTCGCGTTCAGCGGCGCGAGCACGAGCGGGCCGTCGTAGCTCGCGATCGGCGTGCCCGCGAAGTCGCCCTGGAAGATGCGCTCCGCGTCGGCCACGTCGCTCGCCACGTCGTCGACGATCAGGAACTCGCGGTTCGCCGTGGGCGAGGTGACGGTCGCGTTCATCGTCATGATCCACGCCTCGCGCGCATCGATGATCACGCACTTCTCGTGCGTCAGCGCGAACGTGCTCGACGCCCAGTGCGTCGGGATCCCCGCGCCGGTGAGCTGCGTGTAGACCGCCGCGTTCGACGTCGAGGTGTCGGGGAACGTCTGGTTGAGCACCACGCGCACGTCGACGCCCGCTGCGTGACGCGCGAGGAGCGCGTCGATCACGTCGTGCGACGAGAGCAGGTACATCGTCACGTGCACCGACGTGGTCGCCGCCGAGATCGCGGAGACGAGCCCCGCGGCGTCGTCACTCGGCTCGACGATGACCCGCATTCCCGTCGTGGGGATGGTGCTCGCATCGTGCGGCGGAGGTGCGGCGTCTCTGCCGGGCACGTAGGCATCCGGCGCCCACGCGTCGATCTCGGAGACGAACGCGTCGTCGTCGACGGGCGTCCCGGCATCGTCGGTGCTCTCGCGCCGCGACGTTCCACATCCGATCAGCACCATGGAGAACAGCAAGACCAAGCGCATGATCCCTCGCGCTACCACGAAGTAGCCCCAGGACAAACGTTCGATCCGTTTCGAAAGACGTTCTCAGGCGCGTCGGATCACGACGGCGCTGACGTTGCCGTAGTAGCCGACGGCGGTGACCACGACGACGCGCGTGTCGTCCTTCACGCGGCCCTGGACGAGCGGCCCGACCGGTGCACGTCGATCTGGATCGAGCGAGACCCACGACGCTGCCGCGGCCATGCCCATCGCGGCCGCGCCGGCGAACGCCTCGCCCCACATCGCCTTCGGCGCTGCGACGGCGACGTCCGCACCGAGCACCTGCTCGATCGCGTGGAGCTCGGCCACGTCCCAGCGCGCGAGGCCCGAGCAGCTCGCACAGACCGCGTCGACCTGGGCCACGCCCATGCCGGCGTCGTCGAGCGCGAGACGGATCGCGCGCGAGACCGCGACCGGCGATGCGTTCAAGAGAAGCGCATCGTTGGTGGGCGGCTCGAACGCGGTTCCGTAGCCCGCGATCAACGCGCGGATGCTGGCCTTGCGCGCGATCGCCTCGTCGCGTCGCTCGACGCAGAGGTACGCGACGCCCTCGCCCATGTGGATCCCGGTCGAGTCCGCCGACGCGGGCTCCCAGCACGCATCGCCCTCGGCGAGCGCGTCGAGCTTGCCGAACGCGACGTAGAGCGGCTCGCTGAGCACGTCGCCACCACCGACGATGAACGCGTCCGCGCGCCGGTGCGCCAGATGCGTCTCGCACGTGAGGACCGCATCGAGCGCGCCGCAGTTGCCGTCGACGACGGTGGCGTTGGGCGCGCGCAGATCTTCCCAGATGCTCACGTAGCCCGCCGCCGCGTTGATGACGGTGTTCGGAAAGCGTGCCGGGTTGATGTAGCGAGGGTCTTCGAGCTCGGCGACGAGGTTGAGCTCGGTGATCGAGTCGAGCGATCCGTACGCGGTCGAGCTGCACACGCCGACCTGCTCGGGCTTCAGCACGCCGAGCCACGCGCCGTCCTTCTTGAGACCTGCGTCTTCCAGCGCACGCTTGGCGGCGACGATGAGGAGCTTGGTCAGCCGATCGAAGTTGCGATGGCCCTTCTCGCCGAGGTGCGCGTTCGGATCGAAGCCCGCGACCTCCGCGACGTGCGCGCCCGGGAACTTGTCGAGCGAGAGCGCCGTGACCGGGCCCGCGAAGGCCTTCTTGCGCCCCGCGATCGGATCGGCGAACGCCGCACGAAACGCGTCGAGCTCGAAGCCCACCGGCGTGACGAACCCGATGCCCGTGATCGCGAGAGGTCGCATGCGAGAGGCGTGGGCTGTATCACGGGCCCACGTCCGCCGCGAGGTCAGCGCGCCTCTGCCGCGTGCCCGCTGATGTCGACGCGCGTCCGCGTTCAGCAGCGGCAGCGGATCCGCAGCCTCCGTTTTCGCGATCACGGAAGGCGGCAAGGCGGTGATCGTGTTCGGGTGGGCTCGATCATTGGCCTGCGCGGCGTGCCGCAAGCCCTCGGCTGTCGACGAGGCTCGGTGCCCGCGTCACCACGAGCAAGACGGCGACCTGGGCGCGTGCGGTGGCGCCCGCGGCGATTCACAATCGGCTTGTGAGCGCGTTGGCCGGAGGGCGACCCAGCGTTCGGTCGGGCGAGGCCAACCTCGGGCGCCCGCTTCTCCTCGCGATCAGCGTGCATGCGATGCTGGTGGTTGTGATGGGCTCGATGCCGCCGCCCGTGTTCGTCGAGGTGCCGCAGCCCGACCACGACGCGGACCTCGTCGCCATCGAGCTCCAAGAAGCAACAGCCGAGCCTTCGACGCCGGCGGCTCCAGAGCCCGACGGGGACGCGCCCTCCGTCGTCCCCGTGCCCGGCGCGATCACGCTCGCGCGTCCGAGGCAAGCGCATCCGCGGGCACCACGAATGCCAGAGAGTCCGACGAGCCCACAAGACCCGACGCGCGACACCCAAGCGCCGGAGGCAGAGATCCACACCGCGGCTGTCTCGGAGGGCGTCGCTCCGGGACGCGCGCGTGAAGAGCCGACGACGCAGACCGTGCCGTCCGTTCCCGAAGGCGCTGCCGACTCAGCGAACGAGGTCCTAGGCGCGATCGACGGGCCCGCGACCGAAGACGGTGAGAGCGCCATCGCGTCCGCGACGCCTTCCACCGAGAGTGGCGGTGCACCCATCGCCAGCGCAGATGCGGCCACGCCCACCACTCTCACGCAAGAGGAATGCACGGATCCGCTGGCCGGGCTGTGGACCCGTTCCCACCACTACGCGGACGACAACACGTGGACCCGTGAGACGTACGAGATCATCAGAACCAGCGCAGGTCTCTTGGCGTACTTGATCGCCGAGTCGTGGCCGGGATATGACAACGACTCCACACCACCACCGTGCCGAACGCGCGTCGGTATCTATCGCGTCATCGAGGGGCATCTTTGGGATGAGCTGCGGCTCTCCGTCCGATTCCGTGCGAGCATCGTCGAGCGTGGCGATGGCTCGCTGATGTTGCACACGACCGCCACCGAATCGGTGGAGGTCAGCTGTGGTCGACTGCCCTCCGACTTTGTGCCGGACTCGCCGGTCGAGACGATCTTCACGCCCGACCCACGAACTGGACGGCTCGATTACACGTCCTCCTGGGGGAGACACCATCGCGTTGGCTCACTGCGCCGCGTTCGATGCGGTCGCTAGCTAGAGCAGCTCCCGTCGAATTCGAGGGAAGTCAGTAATCCTGCAAATCCTGCTCTGTTAGGCGGGGTATCGCAGTGGAAATCGCACGCGCATCATCGACGCATCGAGCGAGTTGCTCACGGGAGTACGTCCTGAGACGTCGGAGAACAGTTCTCCCCAGCGGAATACTCGCTGTCGAGTGCCTAGCGGCCC
>CAYSCF010000144.1:0-16101 GCA_964429305.1 uncultured Sandaracinaceae bacterium
ACATGATCGAGGTGCCGCTCGATTGCTGGCTCATCTACTCGATCGCGATCGATCGGCAGGGCCGCATCGCGATGACCGGCTTCGACTGCGACAGCGCTGCGCTCTACGACCCGTCGACCGGCGGCATCGCGCACGTCTCGACCGAGCCGAGCACGCGCGGCGCCGTGTTCGATCCCTCGGGCGCGCTCTGGATCGCGCACACAGGCGGGCTCGTCTCGATGCTCGACGTCGCACCGCTCCGCGTGCGGCGCACGATCGATCTCCGCGTGAACGGGGCCTCGCCGATCGAGACGGTCGGCCTGGGCTCCGACACGCTCGGGCACGTGTGGGCGGTCAGCGAGCACGGAGGCGACGGCAATCTCGGCGTCGCGACGCGCGTCGACATCGCCGATGGCACCGTGTCGGCGCAGGTGACGATCGGATCCGCGCCCCACACGCAGGGCGATCTCACGGGCACGATGCGCGACGGCGCGTTCTTCTCCGACGGTACCGAGTCGCACGTGTTCACCGGATGCACGGATGGCGATGCGACGTGGGTCGCGCTCCACTTCGAAGCGCACGAAGGAACGAGCGGCTCGATCCGCTTCGAGGTGCGTCGCGCGGCGACCCAGGATGCGCTCGCGGCCGAGAGCTTCGTGACGCTCGGAACGTTCCCGACGGACGCGGGGCCTTACCCGCTCGCGCTCGCGCCGGGCGGCGTCGTCGAGGTTCGCGTGTCACTGCACGCCGCATCGCGGCTCGGCGCGCCACGGCTCGGTCGCGTCGGCCTCGAGTGGACCTGCCCCGGCCCTGTGTAGTCGGTAACGCTCGCGTCGGTCCGTCCGAAGGTTTCACTCGTACGTGGCTGTGGCCTATTTGGCTCGGCGGACTGCTTCTCGGGTAGGATGCTGTGATCCGGAGGATGCCTTGACTCGAATCGCCCTACTCGGACTCGCTGCGATGCTCGCGTCGGTCGCCGCTCCCGTTCTGGCGCAGCCGCCGAGTGGCTCGACCGAGTCGATGGCGCAGGCCACGACGAGCGACACGGACATGACCGACGCGCAGGCGCGCGCGCACTTCCGGCTCGGGCGGCAGGCCTACGAAGAAGGGCGATTCGCGGACGCGGCGCAGGAGTTCGAGATCGCGTACGGCCTGAGCGGTCGCGGTCAGCTGCTCTACAACGTCTATCTCGCGTATCGCGACGCACAGGATCTGCCGAACGCATCGCGCGCGCTGCGTGGTTACCTCGCGGCGGTGCCGGACGCGGAAGATCACGAGCACCTGCAGGCGCGCCTGACGTCGCTCGAAGCGAGCGTGACCGCCGATCAAGAGGCGCAGGCCGCACGCGACGCCGAGACGGCCGAGCAGCGACGCCAGCTCGAGGACGCGGAGCGTCGGGCGCTCGAGGCCGAGATGCGTGCGCAGGGAGGATCGTCCGGTCCGACGACGTCGCGCCCGTGGTGGCCTTGGGTGATCTTCGGCTCGGGCCTCGCGATCGTGGCGGTCGGCGTCGGCGTCGGCATCGCCGCGGGGCAGGACGGAGACGCGCTGCGCCGCTCGTGCGTCACGCAATCGGCGACGACGGGCCTCGAGCAGCCGATCGTCGCGGGCACCATGTGCTCGCCGAGCGTGAGCCTCGACTCGCGCCGCAGCTCGATCACGACCGAAGCAGCGGTCTCCGATGCGCTGTGGATCGGTGGCTCGGTGATCGCGATCACCGGCCTCGTCCTCGCGTTCGTGTTGCCGGACGACGTCGCGACCGCCGATGGCACACCGTCCGTGAGCGCGGGCTGCGGCCCCACCGGCTGCTCGGGCAGCGTCACGGTCTCGTTCTGAGGAGATGCTGATGAACCGCTTCGCCTTCTTCTTCTCCGTGCTCGCTCTGACCGGATGCTCCGCGCTCGAGTCGGACCTCGGCTCGTTCACGAACTCCTCGGACGCGTGTGATCCGCGCGGCACGCCGCAGCGCGGCGCCAACCTCACGATCCATTTCCGCAACACGACGCCGCACATCAACCAGGACATGCGCCTGGCGATCGAGGTGGCGGATCACAGCGTCGAGGCGCTCGCCGTCATCAGCACGTTCAACGATCCCAACCTCGATCTCGTGCTGCCCGAGATGATGACGAACGACCCGGCGACGCTCGCATTCTGGGCGGACACGAACGCGAACGGCGTCTTCGACTCGCTCAACCCGCCCGACAGCGGCGTGATCATGATGGCGGACTCGGGCGCCGATGCCGGCGTGCCGCTCACGACCTCGCCAGACCATCAGTGGTTCCGACCGATCTGTCCGAACGGCGAGATGACGTTCACGCACACGACGCCGTTCCAGGACATCCAGCACGCGACGTCGAACGGCTCGGTCTTCCGGTTCCTGATCCCGCCCGACTTCCTGCCGTCGGCGACCGCGCCGGACCATCACCTGCTCGAGCGCTTCGCGATGGCCGTCTGGGCCGTGCAGTTCGACGACAGCGGACGACAGACGCGCGTCTATTACCGATGGCATCCGTACGTCGCGATCGCCGGCACCACGCCGACACAGCGCACGGGCCCCCTAGGCGACGTCTTCCAGATCGGCGGCAACGTGCTGGGCGAGCATCGCGGTGCGATCGATCAAGGCAGCATGTACGAGGTCCACTTCGTCATCGACGTCGACGCCGACGGCCAGATGGATGGCCACGACACCGACGACTACAACTGCGTGTGGATGGACCAGACCGCGCCGGGCACCGACCCGTGGAACTTCGATCCGACGATGGCTGGGGGCGGCCTGATGGCGAACTGCGACGACAACGGGTTCGACCCGACGATGCAGTGATCGGTGCGGGGCTCGCGCAGCGGGCCCGGAGCAGTCACGTCGTGCGCCGGTAGCCGACCCGCGTCGGGACGACCGGTGTCGCGCCGAGCGTGCCGCCGCTCGTCGGGAACATGACCTGCTGGATCATCGCGAAGTCCTGCTGGCTCTCTTGATCGTCGAACGGGAAGGTCCCGCCGAGCTTCTGCCCGACGACCATGCCGCTCGTGAGCACGGCGTCCGCGTTCGCCCACGTCGGTGACGTGCCGACGTGCCAGGTGCTCTGGTTGCCCTGGATCGTGTGGAAGTTCGTCCGCGCGATGCAGCCCTTCAGCGTCGCCTTCTCGTGCTCCCACAGGGAGTACGCGACGGTCAGCTCCTTCGCCGGACGCTTCTCGGTGGCCGCGAGATTGTAGCCCGTGATCAACACGGGTCCTGCCTCGGGAGGCAGGCCGAGACCGAGACCCGGGTTCAGCGAGAACGGCCCCTGCAGCTCGGGCGAGACGTCGTCGCCGTCGTACCAGTACTGCGAGCAGACCGTCGGCGGGATCACCTTGCTGAGCACGCTCGGATCTTTGTGCAGGTAGATCTCGGCCTGCTCGAACTCGAACTGGCTCAGGATGTTCTTCACGTACGCGGTCGCATCGCCGAGCAGCTTCAGCGTGATGTCGGCCTGCGTGCCGAAGATCACCTGATCGAAGGTCTGCGCGCCCGCCGCCGTCGTGACGGTGACCTGCGTGACGCCGTTCGTCGTCGTGCGCGACACGCTCGTGACGGGCGTGCTCGTCTGGAACGTGACGTTCGGTCCGGCCGCCGTCTTCAGCGCGTCGATGTACGCGCGCGTCCCCTGCGGGAACAGACGCCACATCGTCGCGTTGAAGAAGCTGAGCTGCTTGTCGGAGAAGAGCCCGAGGATGTTGCCGAGCGGCGCGTCGACGAGCCCGGCGCGCGTCACGACGAGCAGGCAGAGCACGGGCGCGAGCGCCTTGGCCGCGAAGTCGTTCGAGTAGCCGCCGGCCTGCAGGTAGTGGCTGACGGGCAGCATCTGCAGCTCACCCGAGAGCTGCTTCCACCAGTACGTGTCGAGCTCGAAGCGCGAGCACTCGCTGCGGATCTTCGAGAAGAGCGCGGTGTCGGGATAGCCCGTCGCCCACCACTGATCCTTGAACGAGGCGCCGACGGTCCAGCCGACCGCGCGCGACTCGATGCCGTACTTCTTGCAGATGGCGTAGAGCACCGGATAGGTCCACGGCTCGCTCAGGATCACGCCCATGTCGATCGGCCGCGTGATGCCGTCCGCGCACGGGAAGTCGACGGTGCGCGCGTTGCCGCCGAGCCAGTCGTTCTGCTCGAATACCGTCACCTGCGCGTTGCCGCCGAGGCCGAGCGAGAACGCCGCTCCCATTCCGCCGCCACCGCCGCCCACGATCGCGATCTTCTGCATGGAGAGAGCGAATACACGAGACGGCGTCCGCGCGGAAGACCCCCGCGGGGTGACATCGCGCAGAGCGTCAGTGCATCGGCACGTAGACGTCCGTGCTCGGCATCGCCAGCAAGTGCCGTCCGGGCCACGGCGCGCCGTCGACGACCATCGGCACGGGCGGCGCTCCTGGCACGGCGGCTTCGGCGCGCGTCACGTAGTTGTCGAGGTTCAGGAGCGGGATCGGCTGCGGCGGCTGATCGCGCGGCAGAAAGAAGTTCTCCCAGTGGCCCGACACGACGAAGCGAGGCGCGAGGTTCGCGAGGATGTCGGTGGGCTGGTTGTCCACCGCGTCGTTGCTGCCGACGCAGAGGATCGCGACGTCGACCGCGTGCTCCGCGAGGATCGACGCGGGCACCTCGCCGATCGGCCGCGTCGCGGGCGCGTCCTGATAGTAGATGCGCAAGAGCGGTGCACCCCCGTCGTCGAGGAAGTCGATGACGAACGAGAGCGTCTGCCCTTCGAGCCACTGTGAGGCAGCGACCGGCGGATCGCATTGGTCGGTGTCGATCGATCCGGGCGCGAAGTGCGTCGTGCCGATCTGCGCGGGATGCGTCGTGCACACGGGCATCAAGCGCACGTGGCTGCCGGGCACGCTCACCCACGAGCCGCTCATGGAGGCGCCTGCAGGCAGCTGATCGGGGCAGTTCGTGTAGTCGACGTGGCTCGCGAGCGGATCGTCGAGCGCGATGACGCGCGAGCGATCGAGCAGCTCGGTCTGCGGCGCGCTCGTGCACGACGCGTCGCGATCGGGCGCGTACGCGGCGAGCACGTGGCGCGCGGTGCGATTGGCGTAGAGCGGGATGCCGGGCGCCATCGTGGTCAGGACGTGCACGACGTCGAGCAGATGATCGTAGTGCGCGTGCCCGGACACGATCGCGCGCAGGTGCGTCAGATCCACGCCGCGCAGACCTTCGTCCGTCGCCGCGCGATCCGGCGCGATCGGCGTCCCGATCGCGATGTCGACGCCGCTCTGCCGGGTGAAGAGCGGGGCCGTCATGATGGACTCGCCGCGATACGTGAGCACGAAGCCCTGCACGCCGAGCGTCTGGATGCGCAGCGCATCGGGCGCGGCGGCGTCGTAGGCATACGCATCGCCGGTGTCGGTGCCCACGTCGTGAGCGGCATCGCGCCCAGCGTCCCGCCCCCCGTCGACGCCGACGTCGTCGGGCGTCGCCGTCTCGCCGCTGCATGAGGCGAGAAGCATCAGCGCGATCGCGGACCAGCGCATCGCGTGATGGTCGCGGAAGAGCATGGACGACGCAAGCTCGCATCGGCGAACATCGACGGTCCGTGAAGTCGGGGGAAGTCGTCCAGGATCGGTTCGAGATCGTCGCGCGCGCCGGAGCCGGCGGCATGGGCGTGGTGTATCGCGCACTCGATCGTCTCACGAGCAGCACGGTCGCGCTCAAGGTCGTGCATGACGACGGCGAGCACGACGGGCGCTTCGATCGCGAGATCCGCGTGCTCTCGCAGCTCGCGCATCCTGCGGTCGTTCGCTACGTGGCGAACGGCACCACGCCCGCGGGCGAGCCGTTCCTCGCGATGGAGTGGCTCGAGGGCGAAGACCTCTCGCAGCGTCTCGCACGCCAAGGGCTCGACGCGAGCGAGACCGTCGCGATGGGCCGACGCATCGCCGACGCGCTCCGCGCTGCGCACGCGACCGGGATCTTCCATCGCGACCTCAAGCCTTCGAACGTGTTCCTCACGCGCGGAGATCCGAGCTCGGCCAAGCTCCTCGACTTCGGCATCGCGCACGTAGCGAGCGCGACGCGCGCGATGACGGCGACCGGCGCGATGCTGGGCTCCGTCGGCTACATGGCGCCCGAACAGGTGCGCGGCGACAAGACGATCGATGCGCGCACCGACATCTACTCGCTCGGCTGCGTTCTCTTCGAGTGCCTCGCCGGGCGGCGCGCGTTCGAGGGCGATCATCCGGTCTCGATCCTCGTGCAGGCCCTGCACGATCGACCGCCGCTCTTGCGGGAGCTGCGCGAGGATCTCCCCGCAGAGCTGACGGAGCTGGTCGATCGGATGCTCTCGCGCCGCGCGAGCGATCGACCGGGCAGCGCCGCCGAGGTGCTCGAGTCGCTCGAGGCGCTCGCCCCGATGTCGGGTGGGCAGAGCGCGCCGCCCGTCCTGCGCGCCTCGACGACGCTCTCGGGCGGCGAGCGCCGTCTCGTCTCCGTCATCCTCGTTCGCTCGGCCGATCCCGTGGGGCCGGTGACGTCCGATCAGATCGCGACGATGGCGAGCGAGACGAACATCCCGCTCGGCGAGCTGCGACGCGTGGTGGCGCCGCTCGGTGGCGACGTCGTCGCGCTGCGTCACGGCGTGTCGCTCGTCCTGCTCCGCGGCCTCGCGAACGCGCGCGACGAAGCCGCACGCGCGGCGGCGTGTGCGCTCGCGATCGTCAACGAGGTGCCGAACGTGCGCGTCGCCGTCGCGACGGGCGCTGCCGAGGTCACCGGTCGCTGGGCCGCCGGCCCCGTCGTCGACCGCGCCGCCGCGCTTCTCGATCTGACGCGCACGGGTGCGACGAGCACCGCGGTCCGCATCGACGACGTCACGGAGGGCTTGCTCGACGTCCGCTTCCACGTCGAGAAGACGAACGGCGCGAGCATCCTCGTCCGCGTCGAGGCCTTCGCCGGCGACGTTCGGCGCGTGCTCGGCAAGCCGACGCCCTGCGTCGGCCGCGAGCGCGAGCTGGCGTTCCTCGAGAGCACGTGCCTCGAAGCGGTGTCCGACTCCACCGCGCGCGCCGTGCTGGTGCTCGCTCCGGCCGGCGTCGGCAAGTCGCGCCTGCGACGCGAGATCACGGGCCGGCTCGCGCAGCGTGGCGACATGCTCGTGCTCGCGTCTCGATGCGACTCGCTCTTCGTCGGCTCTCCGCTGCGCGCGGTCGCCGACCTCCTGCGCGGCGCCGCGAACATCCGCGAAGACCAGCCCGAGGCCGAGCGTCACGAGCGGCTCGGCGCGTACCTCGGCTCGGTGATGGCGACGGGCGAGGCGCTCGCCGACGCGAAGGAGTTCCTCGGCGAGCTCGTGCGTGCGCCGGGCGCGGGCGAGCCTTCGCCACGCCTGCGCGCCGCGCGAAACGATCCGCGCATCATGGCGGAGCAGACGCGCGTGGGCCTCGAGCGCTGGATGCGCGCGCTGCTCGCGCGCGGGCCGCTCGTGCTGGTGCTCGAGGACCTGCACTGGACCGACGCGGCGAGCCTCGCGATGCTCGAGCAGTGGCTCGTCTCGTTCGAGGACCAGCCCTTCGTGATCGTCGCGCTCGCGCGCCCCGAGATCCGCGAGACGTTTCCGCAGGGCTTGCGTGGCGCGTCGGAGATGCGGCTCGAGGGGCTCACGAAGAAGGCGGCCGAGCGTCTCGTGCGATCGTTGCTCGAGCCGACGACGCCCGCCGACGTCATCGCGAAGATCGTCGAGCGTGCGGGCGGCAACGCCTTCTATCTCGAAGAGCTCGTGCGCCACGTCTCGGTGCGCATGGCCGAGGGCGGCGATTTCGGCGAGCTCCCCGAGACCGTGATCGCGATGGCGCAGTCGCGCCTGGACGCGCTCGAGCCCGACGCGCGACGCGTGCTGCGGATCGGATCGATCTTCGGCGAGACGTTCTGGGAGCGCGGCGTCGCGCGTCTGACCGGCGACGGCACGAGCACGTCGATCACCGAGTGGCTCGAGGCGCTGATCGGTCGCGAGGTCCTCGAGCGCGGAAAGAACGAGCGCTTCGCGGACGAGAAGGAATACCAGTTCCGGCACGCGCTCCTGCGGGACGCCGCGTACGCGATGCTCGTCGACGAAGATCGGGAGAAGGGTCATCGCGCCGCGGCCGACTGGCTCATCTCGATCGGCGAGCGGGATCCGCGCGTGCTCGCCGAGCACTATCTGCGCGGACGTGCGCCCGACAAGGCGGCGCCTCAGCTGCTCGCGGCCGCACGGGCCGCGCTCGCTGCGTCCGATCTCGACGGTGCCACCGAGCTCGCGCAGCGCGGCCTGTCGTGCGAGCCGACCGATCCTCGCCTCAAGGGTGAGCTCTCGCTCGCGAAGGCGATGCCGCTCAGCTGGCGGACGGCGTGGACTGCGTCGCAGCCGCTCGTGAAAGACGCGCTCGCGCTCTTGCCCAGCGGCAGCGCCGAATGGTCGGAGGCCGCAGCGCTCGAGATCCTGCGCGCGGCCGCGTCGGGCAACCCGGCGGGCATGTTCGAGCTGATGTCGCGCATCAGCGCGCTCGCGGCGCCGCCCGCGGTGACGGGCCCGTACGCGTTCATCCACTTCATGCTCGCGACCGCGTTCGTACAGCTCGGCCAGCGCGCGATCGCGATCAGCCTCGACGATCGGCTGGAGGCCGCGGCCACGCAGCAAGCCGTCGGCGTCGATCCGGCGTTCGACGGCTGGCGCAACGTCGTGCGCACCGTCGTGGCCGACAAGGCACGCCTCGATCATCTCGCGCTCGCCGTTCGATCCGCCGAGCGCGGTCTCGCAGCGCTCACCGACGCGGGCGATCAGCTCGGGCAGGGCGTCGCGGGTGGATGGCTGGCGCGCTGCATCTCGCTCGCGGGTGATCAAGGGGCGGCCGAGAAGCGCGCGCGCGACACGCTCGATCTGATCGATCGCACCCGCAACGAGTTCACGCGCATGCGCGCGATCGGGACGCTCGGCTCGATTCTCGTCGCGCGCGGCGCGGTCGACGAAGCGATCGCCGTGCTCGCGCCCACCGTCGATGCGGGCGACACGATGGCGCAGCTCTTCGTACGCGTGGAGCTCTCGCGCGCCGAGCTCGTGCGCGGCGACTACGTGCTCGCCAAGAAGAAGGCCGAAGAGACGGCCCTGGCAGCGGGCCTCTTCTTCGCGCCGCACCAGACGGCTGCGCTCGCGATCCAGGCCAGCGCCGAGCGAGGTCTCGGGCAGCACGACGCGGCGCTCGCGACGGCACGCAAAGGTCTCAAGCTCGGCGACACCGGCGGCATGGACGCGCTGACTGCGAGCATCCTCCGACGCGAGGAGCTCGAGGCGATGCGCGCCGTCGGAGAGACCACCGAGCTCGCCGCGAAGACGTCGGCCGCGCGCGTGCGGATCGAGACGATGGCGACGGAGCTGGGCGAGCTCGGTGCCGCCTTCCGCGCGATGGAGCCGAACGCCGCCATCCTCGCGCTCGGCTGAGCCTTGCGAGGGAGGCTCCGTGCGAGCATCTTCCGCCGCGATGTCGGACAGCGAAGCGCGCGAGAAACGGTCGGCGGACGAGCGGCCCCGTGCGGTGGTCGTCGGCGTGCAGCTCTCCGACGTGCCCGACGGCGATTTCGAGTCGTCGCTCCGCGAAGTGGAACGGCTCGCCAAGACGCTCGGCCTCGCCACGGTCGGTCGCGTCACGCAGAAGCGCGGCGGGCTCGCGGTCGGCGGCGTCGTCGGCGAAGGAAAGCTCGAGGAGCTCGCGAGCTGGACGGGCGGCACGGGGAAGATTCCGTCGGGCGCGATCCGCAAGAAGCGGAAGATCGACGCCGACGAGCCGGACGAAGAAGAGCTCGTCGACGAAGACGACAGCGAAGACGAGAACGAAGCGGTCCCGCGTGGCCCCGTGCGCGCCACGATCGTGCTCGTCGATCACGACCTCACGCCGGCACAGGTCCGCAACCTCGAGAAGGCGACGGGCGCCGAGATCCTCGATCGCACGTCGATCATCCTGAAGATCTTCGAGCGTCACGCGCGCACGCGCGAAGCGCGCATGCAGGTCGAGATCGCGCGCCTGACGTATCTCGCGCCGCGGCTGCGCGAGTCCGGTGGCGATCGTCAGCGCGGCGGCATCGGAGGCAAGGGCGCGGGCGAGAGCAGCTCCGAGCTCGATCGTCGTCGCGTCCGCGATCGCATCGCGGAGCTCAAGAACGAGCTGGTGAACGTCGAGCGCGAGGCCGAAGTGCGGCGCAAGCGACGCGTCTCGCCCGACGGCGGACAGCGGACCGTCGCGCTGGTCGGCTACACGAATGCCGGCAAGTCCAGCTGGATGCGGTTGCTCACGAGCGGCGAGGTGTACGTCGCCGACGAGCTGTTCGCGACGCTCGATACGACCGTGCGCGCGCTCGCGCCGGCGGTCAGCCCGCGCATCCTCGTGTCGGACACGGTCGGCTTCATCAAGAAGCTCCCGCACGCGCTCGTCGCGTCGTTCCGCTCGACGCTCGAAGAGGCGCGCGACGCGGGGCTCCTGCTGCACGTCGTCGATGCAGCCGATCCCGCGTTCCGCGCGCAGCTCGAGGTGACGCGCACCGTGCTTCGCGAGCTGGAGGCGGACGATGCGCCGTCGATCATCCTGCTCAACAAGATGGACAAGATCGACGAAGAGACGCGTCGCGCGCTCGCCGAGGAATTCCCGGGCGCGCTCTTCGTCAGCGCGCGCGAGCCCGAGTCCGTTCGTCGCGTGCACGCGGCGATCGTCGCGTTCTTCGAGAAGGACACGCGCGAGATCGAGCTCTTCGTCAGCTACGCCAAACAATCGCTCGTCGGGCTGATCCGCGAGACCGTGCGCATCGTGAACGAGAGCTGGGACAACGACGGATTGCACGTGACCGTGCGCGGAACGAGCGCAGCGATCGCGAAGCTCCAGGCCGAGCTCGCACGCTGATAGTCTCGCGGTCATGACCCTCGACCGCGTGCTCGTCGTGCTCGCTCTCTCGTCGATCACGGCCTGCGGCAGCGCGAGCGAGTCGCCGCCACCGTCGCGCACGCCGGTTCCGCCTCCGACCACCGCGCTTCCGCCACCACCGCCTCGATTCCCGCGGCGCGCGTGCCGTACGATGCGGTTCTCGACGCGCTTCCGAGCGCGACGGCGCTGCGCATCACCGAAGGATGGATGGGCCTGACGCCGATCGGTCCGCTCGCCCATCACTACGAGCTGAGCGCGACCGATGCGGGCTTCGTCGCGCGCCTCGTCTGCCACGCGGGCACGCGAGAGCTCGCGCAGCCCGACCAGACGATCCCACGCGACTCGCTCGCACCGATCCTCGCGCAGCTGCGCACGGTGGAGGTGACGACGGGCACGTACGCGCCCCGAATCGAGCACACCGACGACTATCCGAATCTCTCGATCGAGATCGACTCGCCGGCAGGCACGCTCGCGTTCACCTCCGGATCACAGGGCGAGGACGCGGAGCCCTGGCAGATCGCGACGGGATCCGACACCGCGATCGTCGCGTCTGCGATTCCCGGGCAAGCACTGCACGCGCTCGGCGCGCTCGTCGGAATCCAGCGTTGCCGCGACTGGGTCGGCACCCTGCGTTAGTGCGAAGGGGTCAAGCGTAGGAGAGCCACCACCAGTCTTTGCTTCGGCGCTCCTTGAGCCTCGCGAACCACGCGCACGGCCAGTAGAGGACGAAGACCGCGGTCGCCCACGCGAGATACACGCCCGCGAGCGACCACCCGGGCTCGTCCTGGTGCTCGATGCTCGCGATCGCCCGCGACGAGAGGCTGAGCAGATAGAGGTGCGTGACGTAGAAGAAGAGCGGTACGCGCCCGAACGTCTCGAGCACGCGCGCGATGCGCTCGGGCAGCGCGAAGCGCTCGAACGCCGCGAGCAAGAGCAACAACGGCCCGAGCGTCATCAGCAGGTAGTCGAGCGAGGGCGGGTACTTCGCGCAGTTCATGAACGACATCACCGTGAACGTGCCCGTCGTCTGCGCGATCCACGGATGCGGATCGCCGTAGCCGTTCACGCCACGAATCAAGACGAACGCCGCGATCGCCGATGCGCCGATGGAGACGAGTGCGCGCAGCCGCGCGCGTGCTTCGATCGTGTAGAGCTCGCCGAGCCCGAACCCGAGCGCCATCACACCGACCCAGGGCACGAGCGGATAGGCGACGACCACGCGCATCCCTTCGCGCGGCGTGAACGCATGCTGCTCGTGGACCACCGACCAGAGGAAGCGCTCGCCGTCGGTCGCGCCGAGATGGATCGGATCGAGCAGCCCGTGCAGCGCGACGAGCAGCACGCCGAAGAGCGCGAGCGCGCGCGGCGGCAACGACGAGATCGGCGCGAGCAGCACCATCGACCATCCGATCGCCCAGATCACCTGGAGCATCTGGAAGTGCCAGTCGGGCTCGGGATGCCATCCGAAGTGCACCACGGTGAGCTCGAGGAGCACGAGCCAGAGACCGCGCGTGAGCAGGAAGCGCCGGCGCTCGCTCGCGGTCCGCTTGCGACCGTAGAGATACGCCGATGCGCCCGCGAGCATCACGAAGCCCGGCGCGCAGAAGTGCGTGATCCAGCGCGTGAAGAACAGGAACGGCCACGTCTCGTCGAGATCGGTCGGGTCGACGCCGAACCCGAAGTAGAAGTCGCGGGTGTGGTCGAGCACCATCACGACCATCACCAGCCCTCGCACGAGATCCATCGCGCGATGGCGTGAGGCGGTAGGGCTCATTCGGCGGACGATACACCGTGAGCCGAGCCGCTTGCGGGCCCTCTACCGAATCGGTTAGGGCTCTGCGTCATGACGCGTCGAACGTCCGTTCTCCTCTCGCTCCTCGTCATCGCGTGCGGCCCTGCGGCGCGGGCGACGGGTCCCACGATTGCCGCGATCGGCGGGCCACGCTCGGTGCGCGCGATCACCGATCTCGAGGAAGCGCGCGATCTCGCCATCCTTGGTGAGACCACCGTGGTCGCGACGGACGATGGATTGTGGATCTACGCGAACGCCGAAGATCCGCCGACACATCTCGGCCTCGCCGAGGGGCTGCCGAGCGAGGACGTCATCGCGATCGCCGCGGATGGCGACGGTGCTCTCGTCGCGACGGCCGCGGGTCTCGTTTCGCTGCACGGCACGACGATCGCGCCTGTCGCGAGCATTCCGGCGACGGAGCGTCCGATGGACCTCGCCGTGATGCCGGATGGGACCGCGTGGCTCTGCACGCTCTCGGGCTTGCTCCGCCGCTCTCACGATGCGTGGGAGGTCTACGGGGATCCCTTCGCGTGCACGACGATCGCGCCGACGCCCGAGGGTCAGCTCTGGGTCGGCTCGACGGCCGGTCTCGAGTACGTCGATCACGACGCCGAGGGCGACATCGTGCGCGAGCACGACGTCTCGAGCGGCATCCCCGACGGCTACGTGCGTGCGATCGTACCGGTGCTGCCGGGCCAGATCCTCGCGCTCGTCTCGAACCAGACCGCGACCAAGCTCGCGTTCTTCGATGGACAGCACTGGTATGGCTACACGCTGCCGTTCGCGGGCGACGAGCGCGTCGTCGGCCTCGTGTCGAACGATGGCGTCACGATGCTCTTCACGACGGAGCGCGCGTTCGTGGTCGCACCGAACGGAGGCGGTGAGTCGTTCTCGGCGACCGATGCGGGCGACGCGCACGTGCAGAGCTTCCGTCCGACCGTGACGCCGTTCGCGCAGGCCTCGCCGCCGGCTGCGGTGAGCGCTTCGGATACCGTGCGTCCGATCTCCCAGTTCGGTCCGCCGCGCTCCTCGCCGGCGCATGCGCCGGGGCTCGTCGCGCGCGTCTACGATCTGGGAACGACCCATTTCTATCGTGCGCTCTCGGACGGCACGCATGCATGGGCCTCTGTCGCGAACGACGGTGTGGTCGCCGTCGCGCGCGGCGGCGGAACGCACCTGCGCTCGCACACGCTCGTGCACGCCGACGATCTGCAGATCGCGACCGACACCGATGGCGCCGTGTGGCTGCGCGGCCGCGACAACGACATCGCGAAGATGGTCGACGGACGCCTGCGCCGGCTGGTGCTCCCGCGCGAGATCGCGCCGCAGACCGTCGCGACCGGCCCCGAGGGCGCGTACATGGTCGCGATGGTCCTCGATGCGCAGATGCACCCGACCAACGTCGTGCGCGTCTACACGTCGACGCACACCGGCTTCCGCCAGCTCGTGGAGCGCACGCTCACGCTGCCGACGGCGCTCGATGGCATCCCGTTCGCGGGGGTGGGCATCGACGGTCGCATCTGGATCGGCCTGCGCGTCGCGCGCGAACAAGGTGAAGGCACGCGCATGTACGGCGTGGCCGTGATCGATCCGAGCAACGAGGCCGTGATGTACGACCATCGGGATGCCGAACAAGGCACGGGCCTCTCGATCCCCGACGAGGTCTCGACGATGGCGTTCGACTCCGCGGGCAACGCATGGCTTGCGACGCTCTCGGGCGTCGCTCGTGTGGAGCCGTTCCAGGCCATCGTGTTCGGCGAAGCGCGCGGCGTGCGCGGAGACGTCGTGACCGACGTGGCCCGTGGCACGGACGCGATGTGGATCGCGGCCGCCGAGGGTCTCGGCAGCTATGCCGATCGCGAGTTCGACTTCTTCCAGCCGCCGATCGTCGCGCAGCATCGTCCGACCTCGCTCGCGGCCGACACTCAGGGCCACGTGTGGGCCGCGGGCCGATACGGCCTGCTCCAGCACGACGGGACCGAGTGGGCGCACTTCGACAGCACGTCGGGCCTGCCGACGGATGACCTGCGCGACGTCGAGGTCGATGCGCAGGGCCGCGTCTGGCTGCTCACGGCCGATTCGCTGCTGGTGCTGGCACCCGCGAGCTAGACTTCTTCACATTGCATAGCGCACTATCCACATTAGATTGCATGCTATGCAAACCAACCGACGCATCGCCATCGTCGGCGGGGCACCCGGAGGTCTCGCGCGTGACGAGGAGACCGTGTTCGTGCGCGCCGCCGACGCAGCGCAGGGCGCGCACGAGGGTCTCGACTTCGTCTCGGACGACGCGCTCGAGCACTTTCGCAGCGTGATGGGCTAACTCTTCGCCGACGGCGGCGGCTTGGGCGGCATCGACTTCGTTCCCAGCGACGCGGCGACGTCCTCCATCTCGTAGTCGAGCGTCAGATCCGCGTACTCGCTCGACTTCATCCCGAGCGCCTTGCCGACGTTCTTGATGTACTCGTCCTCCGCGAAGTCGATCTCTTCGTCCGCGTCGCGGATCGTGCAGCAGAGCTCGAGCAGCTTTCGCTTGTCGAGCTTGCTCGTCTTGAGGAACTCGGCCGCGCTCTTCTCGAGCGAGAACTTCTTCGCGTCGAAGCCGGTGATGCGCGCCTCCACGTCTGCCGGCAGATCGCCGCCGCCGTGGAGATCCTTGAGCAGATCTCGAACGGCCAACACTTCCGTTCCATCGCTCGTGCCGTCGGCATGCGCCGCGCCGAGCAAGATGTCCGTCACCACCAACAGGCCCGCGTCCGACATTCGTGTCTCCTCGAAAGTGGGGTGAGCCTACACGTGATCGACGCTCCGTGGCGACGGCTCGAACGCGTCATCCCCAGGGGGTGTGCACGGCTCGGGACCGGCTGGGGATGGCGGGCGAGAACCCTTCGAAATCACGACAGATTAGACATGGATCGCCCCGGTGCTAACCTGTGGATGGCGAGAGGAGGATCTTGCGGAGCAAACAGACGAGCAGGCCGCCCGCGCGACCCGATTGGGTGTCGCCATCGGCCACGCCGACGCCCGCGAGCCCTTCGGAAACATGGCTCGAGAAGGCGATCGCAGCGGGTGACCCCGTCGAGCGCGAACGTTTCGCACGACAGGGTCTGGAGATCGACGATCCTCACCGCGCGCCCGACACGCAGTTTCTTCTCTTGAGGCAGCTCTATCTGGTCCAGCTCGAGCGCGATCGTTGGGACGATGCCATCGCGCTGGCCGAACAGATGACGACGGTGGGCCCTTTCGCCGATCTCGCGCACAACGATCGGAGCCGCGCGCTCTGGGCGCGTGGAGACCTCGATGCAGCGATCGAGGCACAGCGCGAGGCGCTGAGCACCGCGCCACGCGAGCGCCGCTCGTTCCAGGGATTCTTCCTGGCCACGCTTCTGCACTTCGCGGGTCGCATCGCCGAGGCG
>CAYSCF010000145.1:0-12926 GCA_964429305.1 uncultured Sandaracinaceae bacterium
CGGGGTTGAACGCGCCAAGCCCGCGGGCAAGATGAGATTGCCCGAGCAGAGCCTTACGCCGATGCGAGCAAGGAGCTCGGATCCTCGCCCTCGCCCTCGCCCTCGCCCTCGCCCTCGCCCTCGCGCCCTCAGGGAAACAAATAAAAGAACGCGCATCCGTCCCACTGCGTCCCATCCACGTAGCTCTCCATCTCGAACCGCAGCTCGTGATCGAAGGGCCAAGTGTCGACGAGGTGGTGTCGATACACGTGCGTGTGCGCGTCCGGGATCGGCATCACCGTTCCGTCGGGACGATCCCATCCGCTCGCGCCGCTCGTCACCGACGTGTACGGCCCGTTGCGGAAGTAGAACCCGCCGCCGAAGTAGTCCTCCGTGCCCGTGCCGAGGATGTCGTAGCTGCCGTCGATCGCGACCTCGTGGTCCGGCTCGAGCGCCCACCACCACGGGTTCGGCGCGATCTGGAACATCGTGATGCCCGCGAACTGGCCGGGGCCGCGCGCGGTCTGTGCGAGCACCACGTTCGGGAACATGTCCCCGAACGGTGGCTGCTCCGTCGGCACGGGGATCGACGCGACCGAGCTGCCGCACTCGGCGTGGAAGCGGCCGACGTTCTCCGGGATGCTGCCGAGCGGAGCCCACAGCGCTCGCAGGCCGACGTCCACGCTCGCGCTCGCGTGGTTGGTCACGACGATGCGTGCCGACGACGCGCACGGAATCGGCGCGTAGAGGATCGCGCTCGTGTCGCTCGAGGCCGTGAGCGCGGCGCTGTACGTGCCCGCCGGGGAATCGCTGCCGGTCAGCCACGCGAGCGGCGCCTCCGCGGCGACCTCGCCATCGACCTCGATGCGCACCCCGAGATCGGCGCGCGTTCCTCGCGGCGTCGTCACTTCCAGCGTCGTGATCGCGCCGGTGCCCGTGAGCGCGAGCTCGGTCGACTCGCCCGGCGCGAGCGCGCGCGACGCGGTGTTGCTCTCGACGCCGGGATGATGATGATCGCGCCAGATCAGCGCCGCGTGCGTGAGCTCGTCGCGATCGTCCTGCGTGTAGTCGCCGTCGAACGATCGCACGCACTGCCCCGGCAGCCGACGCAAGTCGATCTGGTAGTACGCCCACGATCCGCGCGCGACGGTGAGCTCGACGCGCACGTGATGCTGGAACTGGATCGGTGACGAGATCGACAGACCTCCGCTGCTGACCGTCTCGTCCATCGACCACGGCGCGGGGAACACCGTCGAGCTCGACGACGCGAGCGTGCCGAGCGGCACGTCCTCGATCACGTCACGCCCATCGACGATCAATCGCAGCGGCACGTCGGACACGGTCCCGGTCGACGGAGGCCCGTACGTGAACCAGAGCCGCGTGATCACGCCCGGCCCATCCTCGTCGGCGAGCACGACGTGCGTTCCGTCGACGCCCACGAAGTGCGCGAAGTCGTCGTTCTTCATCCCGTCGTGCGGCTCGGGGCTGCGCGAGCTCAGGAGCGTGACGCGACCAGGCAAGCGCCGCGCGGGCGCGAGCGAGTCGCCGAGCGCCGCCACGAAGTCGACGGTCGGCGCGCACGGAGGCCCTGCATCGATCGAGTCGAGACCGGCGTCGCCGAAGGAGAGGATCGAGGCGTCGGTGCCGTCCGGCTCGGGATCGGGCGTGCACGCCGCCATCCCGAGCGCCAGCAGCCCGACGAGCGCGCTACGCACGCGCGACCGCACGAGGCACCGCGCGGCCTCCGCCTTGGATGAGCTTCTCTTCGCCGGCCGTGCCCGCCTCGATGTAGACGGCGTCCTGGTTCACGCGCCACGGATCGAACTTCGGCGCCTTGCCGGCCTTCTCGGCGAGGATGTTCTCGACCGTGAGCATGGCGGTCATCATCGAATGATCTTGGTTGTTGTAGCGGTGCATGCCGTTGCGGCCGACCATGTGCAGGCCCGCGTGGTCCTTCGTGAGGCCCTGCGCGACCTTGCTGACGTTGTCCGCGTAGTGATCGTCGTAGACGGGATACGCCTTCGGCTGACGCACGACGCAGCCGTCGAGCACGTCGCTCGCCTTGCCGAGCTTGAGCGCCTCGAGCTCGCGCGCGCCGAGCGCGACGAGGTCCGCATCCTTGCTCGACCAGAGGCCATCACCTTCGAAGCAGAAGTACTCGAGGCCGTAGCAGGCCATGCCCGCCTCCGGGACCATCTCGGGAGACCACGTCTTGAAGTTCTGGATGCGGCCGACCTTCACGCCCTTGTCCTGAATGTAGATCCAATTGTCGTCGAACGCGCCGCGGTCCTTGACGATGAGCGCGACGGTCAGGAAGTCGCGGTACTTCAGCGCGCGCGCCGCATCGAGCATCTCCTTCGGCGCGGCCGGCGTGAGGTGCTCGATGACTTCGCGCAGCGGCGCGGAAGAGATGACGTGCGTCGCCTTGCGAACGTGCTCGCCGGAAGCATCGGTATAGCGGACGTCCCACGCGCCGTCGCTGCGCTTCTCGAGTCCGGTGACCTTGCTCGCCATCGCGACGCGGCCGCCCATCTTCGTGATCTGCTCGGCCGCCGCTTCCCAGAGCTGCCCCGGCCCCTTGCGCGGGTAGCGGAACTCGTCGATCAGCGTCGTGAGGATCTCGTCCTTCTTCGTGTTGCGTAGGTTCTTCGGCTGGATCGCGTTCCACACCGCGGAGCCGAGGTTCAGCCCCTTGATGCGCTGCGCGGCCCAGTCGGCCGAGAGGTCGCGGCAGTCCATGCCCCAGACCTTCTCCGTGTAGTACTTGAAGAAGATCTCGTAGAGCCGTCGACCGAACTGGTTGCGCACCCAGTCCTCGAGGTTCGTCGGATCCTTCACCGGCCGCACGCGCGCGTGCGCGAAGCTCAGCATGCAGCGCGAGCTCTCGAAGATGCCGAGCTTCATCAGCGCTTCGAAGGGCTTGAGCGGATAGCTGAAGAACTTGCCGTCGTAGTAGATGCGCGACTTGCGCGGCCGCGTGAGCAAGTCGTTCGGCAGGACCTTCGTCCAGAAGTCTTCGACCTCTTTCGCCTTCGAGAAGAAGCGATGACCGCCGATGTCGAAGTGGTAGCCCTTGTACTCGGCGGTGCGCGAGATGCCGCCGACGTACTTGGGGTCCGCCTCCAGCACGAGCGGCGCGACGCCCGCCTCGGCGAGCTTGTGCGCGGCAGTCAGGCCCGCGGGGCCTGCGCCCACCACGATCACGAAGACATCCGACTCTCTCTGCATCGACTCGTCCGTACGGCTGGGCCGCGCCACGCGCGGGGCCGCGGACCATAGCACGCGAGTCAGTCGCCTTCGGGGTCGCGCGGGATCACCTCGACCGTGGGCGCGCCCATCATCCACGGGTGCAGCGGCGGATCGTCCAGACAGCGAGGTCGGTCGGCCGCCGGGCAGTAGATTCGGACGTGGAACTGGTCGTTGTGGGTGCCCCCGTGGCTGGGCTGGCTGAGGATCGCATCGGCGTGCGTGAGAACCTCGAGGCTCGCGCCCTGCCGTGCACCTTCTTCGAGCAGCGCCGTGCGCAGATAACGGCACACGAAGATCCACTGCACCGGGACTTCGTCGGTGATCATCGCTTCCACGAGCTGCCAGTTGCGCACGAGATCGAAGTGCATCTCGTCGTGCCCGCGCGGCGTGAGGTTGCGGCGGAAGTCGTAGAAGCGATCGAGATGCAGCGGCGCGCCATCCGCGCCCGTCACGTAGAAGCCGAGATCGACGTCGCGCCCCGACTGATGCGATCGATGCGGACGAAAGCGGCCTCCATGCTCGTGCGAGAGGTTGCCCACCATCAAGCGCGCGCCCGGCGTTCGCTCCATCACGCGCGCCGAGGCGCGCTCGAGCAGCCCGACGAGCTCGTCGGTGCCGAAGCGCGCATCGGAGTGCGGCGTCTTGAGGTAGAGCGAGGGCGTGTCGTGCAGCTCGCGACCACGCAGCAGACGACCTCGGTTGTGACGACCGATCGAGAGGCTCGTGCCGTCACCCGGATCGGGGGCGTGCGGCGTCGCGCGGCGCCGCGTCGTCGTGCGATGCGTGCTCGCCGCTTTCGTGTGTGTCGACACGTGGTGGGTCGTCGTGGTCGTCGGCGGCGCGACGCTGGTCTCTTGCGCCGCGGCCGTGGCCACGAGCAGCACGAAGAGAACGAACGACAACAGCGACGCGGGTCGCATCGGCGCCTATCGTGCCGGACGCCGCCGCGTGCGTCGAGTCAGGTGCAGGCCGTGTTAGAACGGCGCCCATGATCGACCACACCGGTTTGCAGGTCTCCGATCCGAAGAAGAGCCGCACGTTCTACGAAGCGGCCCTCGCCCCGCTCGGCTACACCGTGCTGCGCGAGGTGCCGACGCAGTTCACGGGCGGCAAGGTCGTCTACGGCATGGGCATCGCGCCCAAGCCCGACTTCTGGGTCGCGGAGGGAACGCCGAACGCGCCGCCGATCCACATCGCGTTCCGCGCGAAGTCGACGGCCGAGGTCGACGCGTTCTACGCTGCGGCGATGGCGAACGGCGGACGCGACAACGGCTCGCCCGGCCCGCGCCCGCACTATCACGAGAACTACTACGGCGCGTTCGTGCTCGACCCGGACGGGCACAACGTCGAAGCCGTCTTCCACGGCTGATCCCGACGGTCTGCTCGGGGCTCCGAAATCCTGCGTTCCACCGTCGTCTCTCTTATCGTCGCTCGGCGATGATCGAGTACGACGGCAGGCGGTGGGGTCGCGTCATCTTCCAGCTGCGGGGCTCGATCGCGCCGCGCCTGCTCGGCCGGGTGCTCGCCACGTCGGTCGTCGGCATCGGCGCGGTCGAGCTCGATCATCGCGTGCATCTGGCGCTCTCGCCGATCGCGCACACGATGATCGGCGCGGCGCTCGGCCTCTTGCTCGTGTTCCGCACGAACGCGAGCTACGACCGCTACTGGGAAGGACGCCGTCTCGTGGGCGGCATCATCAGTCGGTCGCGAGACCTCGCACGACAGATCGCGTCGTTTCTCCCGGGCGAGGGGCGCGCCGACTCGCGAGCGCGCCTACGTCGCTGGATCGACGCGTTCTCTCGTCTCTCGACGCAGACGCTGCGCAACGAGACGGCGCTCGAGCCCGTCGCGTCGTTGAGCGCGGCCGAGCGCCTCGCGCTGAAGACCTCGCGCACGCGGCCGTACGTCGTCGCGACGTGGATCTCGATGGAGCTCGCACGCCTCGCGAGCGAGGCCGCGCTGAGCGAGCAGCGCCTTCGCTCGATGGACGCGAACCTGAGCGGCATGATCGACTCGCTGACCGGCTGCGAGCGCATCCTTCGTACGCCGGTCCCGTTCGCCTACGCGCAGCACATCAAGGCGTTCGTCGCGATCTTCTGCTTCACGGCGCCGTTCACGATGAGCGAGGCGATGGGCTGGCTGACGCCGGTCGCGGCCGGCCTGCTCGCGTTCGCGCTCTTCGGCATCGACGAGATCGGCGTGGAGATCGAAGACCCGTTCGGGACGGATGCGAACGATCTGCCGCTCGACGCGATCGGCGATCGCATCGACGGCGACACGCGCGAGCTCGTCGATGCGACTGCGCCCGACGATCAGTCGGCGATGAGCCCGACGGCTGCGGCCACGTAGCGCGCGCCCGATGCGGCGCCCTTCGGCGTCATCGCATCGATCGCCGCGAGGTCTTCGGGAGTGAGCTCGACATCGAGCGCGCCGAGGTTCTCGTCGAGGTACTTGCGTCGCTTGGTTCCCGGGATGGGGATCATGTCGTCACCCTTGGCGAGCACCCATGCGAGGGCGAGCTGCGCGGGCGTGCACTTCTTGCTCGTCGCGAGCTCCTTCACCTTCAGGGCCAGCGCGAGGTTCTTGGCGAAGTTCTCGCCCTGGAAGCGCGGTGAGCTGCGGCGGAAGTCGTCGGGCGCGAGATCCTCGGGCTTCTGGATCTGCCCGGTGAGGAACCCGCGACCGAGCGGGCTGTAGGGCACGAACGCGACGCCGTGCGCGCGACATGCGGCGATGATCTCGTCCTCCGGATCGCGTGACCAGAGCGAGTACTCGGTCTGCAGCGCCGCGATCGGATGCACCGCGCACGCCTTGGCGAGCGTGATCGGGCCGACCTCGGACAGACCGAGCGCCCTCACCTTTCCTTCCTTCACGAGCTCGGCCATGGCGCCGACCGTCTCTTCGATCGGCGTGCTCGGAGCCTTGCGATGCGCGTAGTAGAGATCGATCGTCTCGACGCCGAGCCGCTTCAGGCTCGCCTCGCAGGCCTTCTTCACGTACGCCGCCGTTCCATCGACACCGCGCACGTTCGGATCGGTCTCGCTGCGTACGATGCCGAACTTGGTGGCGATCACGACCTTCGCGCGATGACGCTGCACGAACGACGCGAGCAGCTCCTCGTTGCGGCCGTATCCGTACATGTCGGCCGTGTCGTAGAAGGTGACGCCGCGCTCGAGCGCACGATCGAGCGTCGCGCGCGACTCGTCGTCGTCGCGTCCTTCGTAGAAGTCGCTCATGCCCATGCAGCCGAGGCCGAGCGCCGAGACGGCGATGCCGCTCTTTCCACCGAGCATCCGTGTCTTCATCGACGAGCTCCTTTCTTCTTCGCGCGCGCATCCACCGCGCCGCCGTAGACGACGATCTTCTTCCGGATCATCTCGAGGTTCGTCCGCAGCTCGCGCATACGGGCCACGACGCGCGCCTCGTGCTCGACGAGCAGCGCCATGCGCGCCGCTTCCGTGCCCTCGCCGCGACGCACGAGCTGCGCGTACTGCACCATCGCGCGGATGGGCATGCCGGTCGCCTGCAGCTTGCGGAGGAACGCGATCCAGCGGACCTCTTCGTTCCCGAAGCGGCGGTGACCGCTGCGCGCACGTGGCACGCGAGCGAGCAGGCCGATGCGCTCGTAGTAACGGAGCGTGTGCGCCGAGACGCCCGATCGCTCGGCCGCCTCGGCGATGCTGAAAGACTCGCGCTCGGTCCCGTCCATGACGAGAACGCTAAGACTTCGAGCGCGCTCGAAGTCAAGCCTCAGTCGGCCGTCGGGTAGTCGACGTAGCCCTTCGGGCCCGGCGTGAAGAACGTCGTCGAGTCGGGCGCGTTGAGCGCGATGCCCTTCTGGAAGCGCTTCACGAGATCGGGGTTGGCGAGGAACGCCTTTCCGAAGCCCGTGAGATCCGCGACGCCTTCTTTCACCGCGCGCTCGGCCGACGCCTGCTCGAAGCTGCCGCCGACGAGGATGATGCCCGGCCACACCTTGCGGATCGCCGCCTTGAGCGCGTTCAGCTCGGGGCTCTTCTGACCCGCGTGATCGGCGATGTGGATGTATGCGAGGCCCAGCGGCGCGAGCGCCTTGGCGAGCGCGACGTACGTCTCGTCGATCTCCGGATAGCCGACCATGCCGGACGCGAGGCCGTGCGGAGAGACACGAATGCCGACCTTGCCGGCGCCGATCGCCGCCGCGACCGCGCGCGTGACCTCGATCGGGAAGCGAAGGCGGTTCTCGACCGAGCCGCCCCAGCGATCCGTGCGCACGTTCGTCGTCGGGCTGATGAACTCCTCGATGAGATAGCCGTTCGCGCCGTGGAGCTCGACGCCGTCGAAGCCCGCCGCGATCGCGTTCTTCGACGCGCTCACGAACTCGTTCTTCGCCTGCTCGATGCCGGCCTCGTCGAGGACCTCCGGCGTCGGGTAGTCCTGCATGCCCCGGGTGTCGGTCCACATCTGCGAGCCCTTCAACGGCACGGCGCTCGGCGCGACGACCTTGGCGCCCGCCGGCATGTTGGCGACGTGGCTCACGCGCCCCGTGTGCATGAGCTGCGCGAAGATGACGCCGCCCGCGGCGTGCACGGCCGCCGTCACGGGCTTCCATGCGTCGACCTGCGCCTGCGTCCAGAGCCCCGGGATGCGCGCGTAGCCGCGACCGTTCGCAGAAGGCGCGATGCCCTCCGTCACGATGAGGCCCGCGCCTGCGCGCTGCGTGTAGTACTCGACGGTGAGCGGGCCCACGAGGCCGTCCGCGTCCGCGCGGCTGCGCGTCATCGGGTTCATCACGAGGCGGTTCTTGAGCTGGAGGGAACCGAGGCGAACGGGCTCGAACAGGTGCTTGTCGGTCATGCGCCCGCGCATCTGGGGCAGTGCTCGCCCGATCGCAAGTGCTCGGATCAGAACAGTGGCCGAGCCGCTCCGGTGGCGTCGAAGGTGCCGGTCAGGGAGCACCCCGTGTCGAGGTGCCCCCCGTGACAGAGATAGAGCACGTGGGCGCCGCATCCCGCGATCTCGACCAGTGAGTAGCGCTGATCGATCGCCGCGCGATTCGCGGCATCGCGACGCTCCCACTCCGCACGTCGGACCGGATCGGCGGCGACGTCCGCGTCAGGCGCAGGCAGATGCTCGGGCTGCGCGTAGTCGTACGGCCGCAGATCCTCTCTTCGATGGGCCGTGACCGACGACGGCGGGCAGTAGCGCTCGCGGCTGAACGTGCCCTGCGCGAGCGGCTCCACCCAGCCGCCGCACCCGCCGACCAACATCGCGATGACGAGCGCGGCGCGCGGGATGCTCACGATGAAGGCACCGTCCTCTCCTCGCGCCAGTCACACAGGGACGAGCGTCCCATCGGCATGCACACGTAGACGTAGTCGCGGCTGCAGGCGTGCACGACGTACACGGAGTAGCTCGCATCTTGCTGCGCGGCGTGCCGATCGCGTTCTTGTTCCCAGAGACGGTACCGCTCGGGATCCGCGAGCACTTCGGGCGTCGCTGGCCGAACGGTGATCATCAGCGCCGGATCGAAGTCCGTGGCGCGCAGATCCGTTCTCGCTTCGACGACGATCGAGCTCGTCGGGCACGAGAGGTCGCGCGAGACGTAGTCGCGGACGCGACCGGACGCCATCCCGGCGCATCCACTCAGCAGGAGCACCGCCAGAAGCAGGCTTCGCATGCATGGCGGAGCTGCAACGCGTGCGCCACGAAAAAAGAGGCCTCGATTCGCGCGCACGCGAGAAGCGAGAGCGTGGCGCCGTGGTGCTTCGCCTCGGACCACACGGTTCCGCTGCGTCGATCCGCAGCCGAGCCCGGTGGTGAGCTCCGGGATGAATTGCCCGACGTCACTTGCCGAGCGTCGCCCGTCCGATCACCAGGCGCTGGATCTCGCTCGTGCCCTCGTAGATGCGCGTGACGCGCACGTCGCGGTAGTAGCGCTCGACGTCGTATTCCTTCACGTAGCCGTAGCCGCCGTGGATCTGAATCGCGCGATCGCAGACCTTGCCGGCGCTCTCGCTCGCGAAGAGCTTGGCCATCGCGGCCTCCGAGGAGAACGGCTGCTTGGTCTCCTTGAGATACGCGGCGCGCATCGCGAGCATGCGTGCGCCGTCGAGCTCGGTGCGCGAGTCGGCGATCATCCACTGGATCGCCTGGTGATCGCCGATCGACTTGCCGAACGTCTTGCGCTCGCGCGCGTACGCGACGCTCGCGTCGAGCGCGGCCTCGCCGATGCCGATCGCCTGCGACGCGATGCCGATGCGGCCGCCGTCGAGCGCCATCATCGCGATGCGGAAGCCCATGCCGAGCGTTCCGAGCAGCGCGCTCTTCGGGATGCGGCATGCCTCGAAGTGCAGCGCGGTCGTGGACGATCCACGCAAGCCCATCTTGTCTTCGTGATGGCCCACGCTGAGGCCGGGCGTGCCCGCTTCGACGAGGAAGCACGAGATTCCCTTCGTGCCGGGCTCGCCGGTGCGCGCCCACACGACGAACACGCCAGCGAAGTCGCCGCTCGTGATCCACTGCTTGGAGCCGTCGAGCACCCAGTGATCACCGTCGAGGCGCGCGACGGTCCGCATCGCGCCCGGATCACTGCCGGCCTCGGGCTCCGAGAGCGCGAAGGATCCGGCCGACAACGAGCCGTCGGCGAGCTTCGGGCAGTACCTCTTCTTCTGGGCGTCGTCGCCGAACGTCGCGATGACCTCGCCGACCATGTTCGTGACGGCCATGGTGACGGCGGTCGATGCGCACGCCTTGGCGATCTCGCTCATCGCGAGCGAGTACGCGACGACGCCCGCCTCCGCGCCACCGAGCGACTCGGGAAGGTTCACTGCGAAGAGACCCAGCTCGGCGAGCGCCGTCAGGTTCTCGCGCGGCAGCTTCGCGTCGCGGTCGGCCTGCTTGGCGCGCGGCGCGAGCACCTTGCTCGCCACCTCGCGCGCGGCGTCGCGGATCATCGTCTGTTCTTCGGAGAGCGACAGGTCCATGCGCCCGGAGTTAGCACGACGACGAGGCGCGGCGATCGGCCCGGTGTGCGCTCTGCCGACACCTCGCTCCCAATGTCGCGGCACGTCGCGGGGTCAGGAGCGGATATGCCGCTCTTGCCGTCTCGTGCGAGCCTCGGTCCGATGCGACTCGCTCTCCTCGCCGTCTTCGCGGCTGGCTGTGCCGCGGCCCCGCCCGTCGCGTCGTACGGTTCGGGCAAACAAGCCGCGAGCACCCACTGCACCGCCGCGAGCGAGTGCGAGCTCGTGCCGCGCTCGTGCTGCGGGACGTGCGGCGTACCGACCTCGGGTGACGTTCGCGCCGTGCTCTCGGCCACCTATCGACGACCCTCGCGCTGCACGGGCGGCGCGTGCCCTCGATGTCACGCGGATCCCGACCCGCGGCTCGTCGCGACGTGCACGCGTGCGGGCGAGTGCGCGGTGCTCGACCTCACGCGCTCGCCGCTGACCACGTGCGACACCGACGCGCAGTGCGTGGTCGTCGCGCGGCAGTGTTGCGACTGCGGAGCGCACGAATGGGTCGCCGTCCGCGGGAGCGCGGCGGACTCGTATCGCGAGCGCGTCTGCAGCGCGGTCCAGGCGTGCCCGGAGTGCGTCACGCCTGCGGTCGGGACCGCGGTCTGCCGGGAGCATCACTGCGAGATCGCGCCGTGAGGCGACGCTCGCTCAGAGCGAGAAGCCGACCTTGCCTGCGTAGCTTCCCGGATCCGCGAAGTGCCAGCGGCGCGCGCGCACGACACCGTCCAGACGCAGCACGATGCCGCACGGCACGACGTAGTCGACCCACTCTTCCGGCTCGTCCGCGTCATCTTCCTCCGGATCGGGAGTCGGAAACGCTCGCGCATCGAGCCTGTCCACGATGCTGCGCACGAGAGGCTCGATTACGATCGAGGTTGGTTGCTTCGCACCGACACGTCTCCGGAAGAGCCGTCCGCGGCGCGACGTGCAACGGGGCGCACGGACGGATCCGCCAACCAGAGCCGGTCGATGGCGATGACGCCCTCTCGTCGGTGCGCCATGCGAGTGGCGTCGCATCCGCGCCGAACGTGCGCCTGCGCTCGGCGCCTCGAGGCGATCTCGTGTGATAAAGTTCGTCTCCATGACCGCCGAGGCGAACGCGGTGTACGAGCGCTGGACGCGTGTGGTGCCGGAAGACGACGAGCCCGACGTCGTCGGCGTGCAGGTCGCGCCGGCGTCGAACGAAGCGTTGGACGCATTCCAAGCGCGGTTCGGCCTGGAGCTGCCTTCGTCGTTCCGCGCGCTCTACGCCCTCTCGAACGGCACGAGCACGATGGACGGGGACGAGAACGTCTTCTGGTCGCTCACCGCGATGAGCAACGTGCGCGCGAGCTTCGAGGTCGAAGACCCGACCGCACACTGGGTCGCCTTCGCGGACTTCCGGCTGCAGAGCTCGACCTACTATCTGCGCCTCGATCGGAAGGACGGCGGCGACAGCGTGTGGCTGGACGCGCCGAAGCGAAACGTGCAGCTCATCGATCGCGCCGTGCGCATCGCGGACTCGTTCGCGGAGTTCCTCACGCGCTACGCGGAGAGCCCGCTGTATTGGAAGAAGAAGCAGAAGGAGAAGAAGGCGACTTCACGCGCCGGTCGAGTACGCGCCCGCAAGTCCCGAGGCTGACGGTCGCTGGCGTTGGTGGACGAAGGTGAGATTCGTCCCGACCCAACCGACCCACGCAGACGTGTCAACCCGGTGGGTCTTCCGTCATCGTGGAGCGCGACGTACGGCGCAAACTTCGGCACAGGGCCCCGTGCGAGGCCCCGACGCTCGCTCAGAGCGAGAAGCTGACCTTGCCTGCGTAGCTGCCCGGATCCGGGAAGTGCCAGCCGCGCACCGCGGTCGCGACGCAGTCGAGATGCGAGGCCGTGTCGGTCGAGTCCGTCGCGACGCCCGCCGCGAGCACCGTGCCGCCCGGCTGGACGTACGCCGTCACGTGATAGGGGCCCTGGCCGCACTGGCCACGAACCGCGTTCTCCTGCGACTCGATCAGCTCGTCGACGCCGCCCGAAGCGAGCGACACCGGCGCGCGCACGTCGCTCGGCGGATCGAGCGCGAAGCCCCAGCTGAACTCCGCCTCGCCGCCGTGCGGATGCGGGAAGTGCGCGCGCTGCGAGACGCCGAGGATGCACGTCTCGACGTCGCGATCACCGAGCGAGCTCTCGGCCGGGTACACCCACATGACGGTTCCGTCCGTGTGGATGCGGAAGGCCATGCGGATCTCGCCGCCGAGGAAGTGCACCGCCGTCAGGCGCGTCTCGAAGCAGTGCATGAAGCTCTCCATGCGCGGCTCGAGCGTGTCCTGCACCGCCTGCTGCGAGATCGTCCCCATCAGGCCCGTGATCGACGAGCCGTCGTCGGGCTGCGGGTCGTCGCGCGTGACGCTGGACGACGCGTGCGTCGTGGTCGTCGACGCCGTCTCGGTCGTGCCGCCGCCACAGCCCACGATCGAGAAACACAGAACTGCGATCACTGCGTACTTCATGTTCTTCAACCCTTCAGCGTGCTGCTCGCGATGACGATGCGCTGGATCTCGCTCGTCCCCTCGTAGATCTCGGTGATGCGCGCGTCGCGGTAGTGGCGCTCGACGTCGAACTCGGTCGAGTAGCCGTAGCCGCCGTGGATCTGCAGCGCCTTGTGCGTGATGCGCGTGGCCGCTTCGCTCGATCTCATGGGCACGCCGGTGCGCGCTTCCGCGA
>CAYSCF010000145.1:12936-16019 GCA_964429305.1 uncultured Sandaracinaceae bacterium
CCGCTTCGCTCGCGTAGAGCTTGGCCATCGCCGATTCCTTCGTGTGGCGCACGCCCTGGTCCTTCATCCACGCCGCGCGGTGCGTGAGCAGGCGCGCCGCATCGAGCTCCGTCGCCATGTCGGCGAGCATGAACTGGATGGCCTGCTTGTTCGCGATGGGCTCGCCGAACGCCTTGCGCTCCTTGGCATACGCGGTCGCCTTCTCGAGCGCGGCGCGCGCGATGCCGAGCGCCTGCGAGGCGATGCCGATGCGGCCGCCGTCGAGCGTGCTCATCGCGATCTTGAAGCCCGCGCCCGTCTCGCCGATCTGGTTGTCCTTCGGGACCTTGCAGTTCTCGAAGAACACCGTGCACGAGTGCGCCGCGTGGATGCCGAGCTTGTGGTCGCGCGGGTTCTTGGTGAAGCCGGGCGTGCCGTTCTCGATGACGATCGCGCTCGTGCCCTTGGCGCCGAGCGATCGGTTGTTGGCGACGAAGAGCAGGATGAGGTCCGCATGCGGCCCGTTCGTGATCCAGTTCTTGGCGCCGTTCACGATCCAGTGATCGCCTTTGTCTTCCGCGACCGTCTCCATGTGGGACGCATCGCTGCCACTCGCGGGCTCGGTGAGGCCGAAGCAGCCGAGCTTCTTTCCGCTCGCGAGCGGCATCAAGAAGCGCTTCTTCTGATCGTCGCTCGCGAACTTGTAGAGCGGATCGCAGACGAGCGAGTTGTTCACGCTCATGATCACGCCGGTCGAGGCGCACGCGCGGCTGATCTCTTCCATCGCGAGCGCGTAGCTGACCGCATCGCTGCCCGCGCCGCCGTGCTGCTCGGGGATCGCGACGCCCATGAGACCGAGCTCGCCCATGCGCTTGACCAGCTCGACGGGCCACGTCCCGTTCTTGTCGAGCTCGCGTGCCTTCGGCTCGACCTCGCGCACGGCGAAGTCGCGCGCGACGGTCTGGATCATCTTCTGTTCTTCGGTCAGCTCGAGCTTCATGGGCGGGGCAATGTAGAGGTGTGCCGCACCCGATCGCAAGCCGACCCGCGGCGATTCAGCCGAGCTGTTTCGGTGGCGTTTCGGGGGCGCGTCTCTCCGCGATGCGCGTCATGATCGGCGCATGTCTCGCATCGCGATCGGTCTGGCTCTCGCGCTCGCGGCTTGTTCGGCCGAGCACCAAGCGCTCGTCGACGGCGGCGTCTCGCCACCTCGGGGCGATGCCTGGGCCCTCGAGAGCGACGCGCTCGGCTCGCTGCTCGAGGACGATGCCGGACCGCTGCCCGACGGCGGCATCACCGCCGCGTCGATGGACGTGGTGACGTTCATGGGCAGTGGCCGAGAGGACTTCGGCGGATCGATGGCCTTCGCCGATCTCGATGGCGACGGCCTCGACGAGATCGTCTTGGTGGGCTGGACCGACACGGGCGGCGAGCTCGACATCCTCTACGGACGTCGCGATCGCATCGTGGGCACGCTCGCGCTGAGCGGCGCCGACGCGAACGTCCGGATCCCGCCCGAGGAGAACGGCGAGATCTACGTCGCGCGCGGCGACTACGACGGGGACGGCATCGACGACCTCGTGATCAGCGTGAGCGGTGAAGACGCGAGCCCGGCGTCGGTCGGAGCGCTCCACGTCCTGTACGGCGCGCCGACGCGTCTGCACGGCTCGTCGATGATCGCGGACGTCGCAGCGACGCTCGTGCCCGCCGAGGCCGATCCGAGCCTGCGCTTCGGCGAGATCGTGACGAGCGCAGGCGACGCCGACGGAGACGGCTGCGACGACATCCTCGTCGGCTACGCCGTCGCAGGCAGCCAGGGCGGTCGCACGATCATCGTCCGCGGCGCCCGCACGCGATGGACCGGGACGAGCACGATCGTTCCGAGCACGACGTTCACGCCATCGGACGCCGGCCTCGCAGGCTTCGTGCTCCACGGCGCGGGCGATCTCGACGGCGACGGTCACGACGACGTCCTCGTCGGCGAGATGGACGACGCCGCGCTCGACGTCGGCGTGTTCTACGGACCGATCGCCGCCGGCACGGTCGCCATCGCCGATGCCGACGCGCACGTCCTGTCGAAGAGCGCGACGTGGATCGGGCTCTACGGTGGCTTCGATGCGAACGCCGACGGGCTCGCGGACTTCGTCGTTCCGGGATCGGCGAGCGCGAACGGCAGCGTTCACCTCTTTCTCGGCAACCGAGCGCGCATGCACGGGCAGCTCGGCGTGGCGAGCTCGGACGTCACGTTGATCGGCGCGACGGGCGACTCCAACGTCGGTGTGGGCGTGAGCGCGGGCGATGCGGACGGAGACGGCCGCGACGATCTCCTGATCGGATCACCCAACGCGTCGATGCAGCTCGGCCGCGTCGATCGCGTGTACGGCATGCCGCGCTCGGAGAGCCTGGCGTCGTCCGACGAGGTGTGGCTCGGCCAGCGCTTCCCGTACCCCGATGGGCTCCCCAGCGGACGCATGTACGACGAGATGCTGGGCGAAGCGGTCGCGCAGGACGGCGACTTCGACGGCGACGGCCTGGCGGACGCGCTGCTCGGCGCGCCGAGCGATTTGACCCCGCAAGGCGGACAGCGCCTCTATCTGGTGTACGGCGCGCCACGCTGAGGTTGCCGTCAGAGGTGCGCCTTCAGATACCGCTCGGCGATCGCGCTCTCGTGCGACAACTCGGCTGCGAACGCGCCGCCGCAATACGGGTCCAGTTCCACGACGATCGTGTCGAGCACGCAGAGCGTGAACATGATCGTTCGGTTCAGATTGTTCTCGTCGGCCTGCCATCCAACAAAGACGGGGTGATTTGCCGACAGTCGATAAGCGATGGAGGAGACGTGGGTGCCATGACAGGCGATATCGTAGAATCCCTCGTAAACCGGCTCCAGTAGTCCAATTAGCTCCTCCCCCCTGACATCAGCGTGCCAGTGAAGCAGCTTTCCCGGTCTCTTCTTGAACTCGTCGCCGTAGACCTCGCTCCAGTGAGCCAAATCGAGCGCGGGGAGATCGGCCGCGCCGCTCGCGACGACACGATCCAGATCCTTCGTGTACACGTCCTCGATCGCCTGATTCTTGATGCTGTACTCTTCGTCTGAGAGGGAG
>CAYSCF010000146.1:0-15954 GCA_964429305.1 uncultured Sandaracinaceae bacterium
CGATCGCTCCCTCGGCGCGCACCGCGAGCGCGAGCACGGCCGAGCATCGCGCGATCACGACGTCGCCTGCGACACCGGCCGCGATCCCGACCGCCATGACCGCGCCGCCGACCGAGATGCCCAAGGCCATCGTGGATGCATGGACGAGCGCGGGCGGAAAGGCCGGCCCGCTCGGCGTGCCTCTTCCTCCTGCCGCCGCGATGAGCGAAGGCGCGGCGTCGGGCGTCGCGATGCGCTTCGCGAGCGGCGCCATCTTCGCGTGGTCGGGGGCCAAGGCGATCGTGATGCCGGCGTCCGACCGCTTGCTCGCAGCCTGGCTCGCGCTCGGCGCGGCGCGCTCTCCCGTCGGCTGGCCGACGCGAGCGCCCGTCGTCACGCCCGACGGCGTCGGTCGTGCGCTCGCCTGCACCCGCGGCGCGGTCTTCGATCATCCGCGCCTCGGCACGCACGCCGTCCACGGCGCGCTCTACGGCTACTGGCTCTCGATCGGGGCATTCCAGAGCGGTCTAGGCTTCCCGCTCGAGGACGCGGTCGTTCCGACCGATCCCACCGCGCCCCAGTCCGTCCGGTTCGAGCACGGCACGCTGCGCTGGTCTCCCAGCACGGGCCCCGTCCGGGCCTGACGCCTCGGGCAGGCCGATCCTTGCGATCGCCGAAATCGTACGCTACTTACCCCGGCCCCTCTCACCCGTGCCGTCTCGGCCGGAATCCGGAGGGTCGTAAAGGAAGCGATCATGAAGGCCGACATCCATCCCGAGTACCAGGACGCAACGATCAACTGCGCCTGCGGCAACATCATCCAGACGAAGTCGACGCGCGGCTCGTTCACCGTCGACGTCTGCTCGGCGTGCCATCCGTTCTACACCGGCAAGCAGCGCATGATGGACACGGCCGGCCGCGTCGAGCGCTTCCGCAAGAAGTACGAAGGCAAGGCCGTCGCCGAGCGCGCCCCCAAGGCCAAGCCGGTCCGCAAGCCGAAGCCGGATTGAGCGTGGCAAAGCCGTACATCGGCGGACAAGCAGTGATCGAGGGCGTGATGATGCGCGCCCCGGAAGGCTTGTCCGTCGCGGTGCGGCGGCCAACCGGCGAGATCGCCGTGCTCGAGGGGCAGCTCCCGAGCGAGCAGAGCGGTCTGCGCAAGATCCCAGGCCTGCGCGGCATCCTGATGCTCGGCGAGTCGATGAGCGTCGGCTATCGCGCGCTCTCGTTCTCGGCGCAGCAGCAGGAGACGTCTGCCGCCGCCGCCGCGCTCACGATGCTGAGCGCCTGGGTGCTCGCCGCGACGGATGTCGATGCGAGCGAGCCGGCGCTCCCGAAGGCCGATGCGAAGCCCGCGGGCGAGGCGCCCGTGACCTCGTTCGTGAAAGAGGAGAAGACGTCGATGGCGCAGCGCGGGGCGCTCGTGCTCTCGACTCTCTTCGCGCTCGGCCTCTTCATCGCGCTGCCGCAGGCGCTGACCGTCGGGCTCTCGCGTCTGCTGGGCTTGCATCTCGAGCCGTCCGACTGGCGCTTCCACGCGATGACGGGCGCCTTCAAGCTCGCGGTGCTCACCTGTTATCTGGTGGCCATCTCGCGCATCGAAGAGATTCGACGCGTGTTCCACTATCACGGTGCCGAGCACAAGGCGATCTACGCCTACGAGGCGGAGCTTCCGCTCACGGTCGAGAACGTCCGCAAGCAGAGCCCGCTTCATCCGCGGTGCGGCACGACGTTCCTGATCACGGTCGTGCTCATCTCGGTCGTGCTGGGCTCGATCATCACGCCGCTCGTGCTCCCGAACGCGACGGGCATCGAGGGCCAGCTCGAGACGCTCGCGCTGCGCATCTCGCTCCTGCCGCTGATCGCGGCGGTCAGCTACGAGCTGCAGCGTCTGTCGGCGCGCTACTGCACGACGGGCCCGCTGCGCGTTCTGCTCTGGCCGGGCTTCCTCTTCCAGAAGATCACGACACGCGAGCCGGACGATTCCCAGATCGAGGTCGCGATCGTCGCGATGCAGGCCGCGCGCACGAAGACGAAGGCCGAGGGCGTCGCCTCGTTCCCGTCGTTCGACGGCGCGATGACGCATTACGCCGTTTGAGGTCTCGGCATGCTGCCGATCGAAAAGTTGAAGAGCCTTCGGGCTCGCCATGGCGAGCTCGAAGAGCTGCTCTGTGTCCCCGAGGTGATCGCGGACAACAAGCGCTACACGATGCTGCGGCGCGAGCACGCAGAGCTCGGTGAGATCACCAAGGCGTTCGACGCCTACGAGAAGGCCACGAGCGATCTCGAGGGCAACAGGGCGCTGCTCTCTGATCCCGAGATGCGCCCGATGGCCGAGGAAGAGATCCCCGGCCTCGAGAAGAAGATCGTGGCGCTGACGAGCGAGCTCGAGACGCTCCTGCTCCCGCGCGATCCGAACGACGCGAAGAACACGATCCTGGAGATCCGCAGCGGCACCGGCGGCGAAGAGGCCGCGCTCTTCGCGGCCGACCTCTACCGGATGTACCAGCGCTACGCCGACGCCCACGGCTGGAAGATGGAGGTGCTCAGCACGAGCGATGCGAGCGCGGGCGGCCTCAAGGAGCTCATCGCGAGCGTCACCGGCGATCGCGTGTACTCGTGGCTGCGCTTCGAGGGCGGCGTGCACCGCGTGCAGCGCGTGCCCGCGACCGAGAGCCAGGGCCGCATCCACACCTCGACCGCGACCGTCGCGGTCATGCCCGAGGCCGAGGAGGTCGACGTGCAGATCGACGACAAGGATCTGCAGATCTCGATCGCAGCGAGCGGTGGCCCGGGCGGACAGGGCGTCAACACGACGAACTCGGCCGTGCAGATCAAGCACATCCCCACGGGCCTGATCGTGAAGTGCCAGGACGAGCGCTCGCAGCTCAAGAACAAGGCGCGCGCGATGAAGGTGCTGCGCGCGCGCTTGCTCGAGCGCGAGCAGTCGGTCGCCGACGCGGCGCGCGCGAGCGAGCGCAACGACATGGTCGGCTCGGGCGAGCGCAGCGAGAAGATCCGTACGTACAACTACCCGCAGAACCGCGTCACGGATCACCGCATCGGCCTGACGCTGCACAAGCTCGATCAGGTGGTGAACGGCGATCTCGACGAGCTCTTCCATGCGCTGCGCGCGAGCCACCAGGCCGCGCTGCTCGAAGCTCAGTCCAAGAGCTGAGGCCGCCGCAGGAGTGCTCGGCCCGGAGGACCCGGAAGGGAGCGCCCGCAGGGCGCGGACGGTAGGGGCCGGAGCGGACGAGCCGACGTAGTTCCTGACACGGGCCTCTCCACTCGGCGGGTGTCGGCAGCGCGCGACGCTGGTAGCGTCTGCGGCATGAACGAGCCCGAGATCCGCATCGAGAACCGCGAGTCTCTCGCCTACTTGCTCGCCGAGGCCTCCGAGATCGAGCACGGGCTGATGTGCTGTTATCTCTACGCAGCGTTCACGCTGCGCGATCTGCCCAAGCACACCGACGCGCAGCGCGCAGCGATCGCACGATGGCGCGCGGCGATCGTGGACGTCGCCAAGGACGAGATGATCCATCTCGCGCTCGTCGCGAACCTCGCGAACGCGATCGGCGTCTCGCCGCATCTCGGGCGGCAGAACTTTCCCGTCGGACCGGGCTACCACCCGGCGGGCGTCGTCGTCTCGCTCGCGCCGTTCTGCAAGGCGACGATCGATCACTTCGTCTATCTCGAGCGGCCCGAGGGCGTGGATCTCCCGGACGGAACGGGCTTCGAGCCGTCACGCAGCTACACACGTGCGCCGCGTCGCGGGCGGCTCGTGCCGAGCGCGCAGGACTACGTCACCGTCGGCCATCTCTATCGCGGCATCGAGCACGGGCTCGAAGATCTCGCGGCGCGCATCGGCGAGGCGGAGCTCTTCGCCGGCGATCCGCGTCTGCAGGTCGACTCGGCGCTCATCGGGCTTCCCGCGATCACGAAGGTCACCGATCTCGCGTCCGCCAAGACCGCGATCGAGACGATCGTGACGCAAGGCGAGGGCGCCAAGGACGAGCACGAGACGTCGCACTACTGTCGCTTCCTCAAGGTGCAGCGCGAGCTCGCTGCGATGACGGCCGAGGACCCGAGCTTCCAGCCCGCGGCGAACGTCGCGCACAATCCCGTCATGCGGAAGCCGCCGGTTCCCGACCACCTCACGTGGGTCGACGCCGAGCCGACCGCGAGCGTGCTCGACACCGCGAACGCGCTCTACTCGCTCGCGCTGCGCGCGCTCGGCGTGATGTTCGCGCCCGCATCGCTCTCACCCGGCGCGCGCGAGCTGGCAGCCGACACGATGGCCACTGCGATGATGGCGCTCACGCCGCTCGCGCGTCTGCTCACGACGCTTCCGGCGAGCACGACGGTGCCCGACGTCACCGCGGGCATCACGTTCACGATGACGCGCAACATCGAGCCGCTGCCGGAGATGCGCTCCGCGTTCCGCGTGCTCTGCGAGTCCGCTGCGGGCGTCGCCGTGGCGATCCGCACGCACGCGGTGCCGATCGACGGATCGCTCGAGCGCATCGCGGCCATCGTGGACGATCTCGCCAAGCGCCTGCGCGATCAGTCGCGGCGCGTCGCGGTCGAGCAACCCGTTCGCGCCGTGGCGGCGCCGACGGAGGCGGCGACCAGCACGATCGCGAACGGCGTCGAAGAGGCTCGCGGCAAGAAGATCGTCATCCGCTTCGAGGGCGAGCGCTGCATCCATGCGCGCCACTGCGTGACGGGCGCGCCGGCCGTGTTCCTCGCGAACGTGAAGGGCCCGTGGCTGCACCCCGACGCCGCGCCGGTCGACGATCTCGTCGCCGTCTCTCGCGCGTGCCCGTCGGGCGCGATCACGTACGAGCGGCTCGACGGCGGCGATCCCGAGCTGCCGCCGCCGCGCAACGTGATCCGCGTGCGCGAGAACGGGCCGTACGCGTTCCACGGCGCGCTCCACATCGCAGGTCAGCCCGATCGCATCCGCGCGACGCTCTGCCGCTGCGGCGCTTCGAAGAAGAAGCCCTACTGCGACAGCTCGCACCACGACATTCCCTTCGTCGCGACGGGCGAGCCACCGACCAAGCCGAGCGAGCCGCTCACCGACGGCCCCGCGCTCGAGATCCGACCGCAGGTCGATGGTCCGCTCGTGCTCAGCGGGCCGGTCGAGATCTGCTCGGGCACCGGCCGCACGATCGATCGGCCGACGATGACGCGCCTGTGTCGCTGTGGCGGCTCCTCGAACAAGCCCTTCTGCGACGGGACGCACGCCAAGATCGGTTTTCGCGCTCCTTGACCCAAGACGGTGACTTCGGCGCGTATCCGACACGCATGTCGGCCCGTGTCGCGCTGGTTCTCTTGCTCCTCGTCACACCCTCGATCGCTGCGGCGCAGAGCGAGGTGCTGCTCGTGACCGCGCGCGACGATGCGAGCCATGCGGACGATCTGCGCGCCTGGGTGCGCGCGCTGCGCCGCGAGATCGAGACCTCGTCTCCGCACGTGCTCCACGACTCCGACTGCTGGCCGGAGGACCCGGCATGCGCGGCCACGCTCATCCGCTCGTCGGGAGCGCGGCAGATCCTCGTCGTCCACGTCCTGTGGGGCCGCGGTCCCTGCATCCCGATGCGCGACGCGAGCGGCCGCGCCACCGGTCACCGCATGACGCGAACAGCGACGCTCGACGTGCTGCTGCTCGACGCACGGGGACATACGATCGCCCGCCAGACTCGTTCCGCGGCGATCGCCGATGCGGACCGTGCGGTCGCCGCCGCCCAGCTGCGCGCCGCGCTCGGCATTGCAGCACGCTAGCGCTCGCTCGCTCGGCACTCGCTCGCAAACGACCGGTAGGCTTCCATCTGGGCGCCCGGCAGGCCCGGAGCCCGCAGGAGGCTCGCGGCGGTACGACATGCGCCGACGTGATCGTGGAGCGCGCGTTGCGCCGTGAAGAGCTCACGCAGCTGGACGAGGCCGCGCGCCCGTCCGTCGCCCAAGAGCGCGACGATGCACTCGTGGTCGGCGCTCATGATGCAATACGGCAGTCGCGAGCCCGCCCCCTCGGCGGGGGTCACCGAAGACGCGAGCGCACGCGCACGCGGTCGCTGGCTCTCGACCGGTGCGGCCGTCGTGGGCGGAGGATCGACGGCGGGCGGTCGTGGCGGTTCCGCGGGCCGGATTGCAGGTGCGCTCCGAGGTTGTGGAGGAGCCGCGGCATCTGCGACGATGGGCACCCGCGGTGCCAACACGAAGGTTCAGACCGTGACACCCGCGATCGAGGTGCCAACCAAGATGGCCGCGAGTGCCGTCCGCACGCGCGGCGTCCGTGAAATGCGTCGGATGACGTCGGGAACACGCGAAGACCGGGCCGGTAGCTGCCCGACCAGCGTGTGCTTCGCAGCGTCGCCCACCTCTCCATTGTGCTTCGGTCGCCTGCTGGACGCACCCCGGCGCGAGCGGCTATCTCCCGTGCGCGCGTGACGAAGACTCCCGAGAAGATCGGCCGCTACGAGATCATCCGCCTGCTGGGGCAGGGCGCGATGGGTGCGGTGCATCTCGGGCGCGATCCCTCGCTCGATCGCGAGGTCGCGATCAAGACGCTCAAGGAGATCGATCTCCCCGAGGACGCCAAGAAGCGCTTCCTCGAGCGTTTCCGCAACGAGGCGCGCGCCGCGGCACGCTTGCACGACCCGACGATCGTGCAGGTCTTCGACGTCGGCGAAGATCCGGCCGCCGGCGGGCCGTTCCTCGTTCTCGAGTACGTCAAAGGCACCACGCTCAAGCATCTCTTGCGCGAGAAGGGGCCGCTCTCGCCCGAAGACCTCGTCGATGTCGCGCGGCAGATCGCGCACGCGATCGATCTCGCTCACGAGCGCGAGATCATCCATCGCGACGTGAAGCCCGACAACATCCTCATGGCCGAGGACGGGCGCGCCAAGCTCGCCGACTTCGGTGTCGCGCGCCTGCCCGATGCGGCGCTGACGAAAGAAGGCCAGTTCCTCGGCACACCCTGTTACGCGGCGCCCGAGACGCTCGCGGCGGGCAAGTACGGGCCGCGCACCGATCTCTTCTCGTTCGCCGCCGTGCTCTACGAGCTGGCGAGCGGCGCGCGCGCGTTCCCGGGCGACGATGCGATCTCGGTCGCGCACGCCGTGATCCACGACACGCCGGCGATGCCGAGCAAGTCCGGCGCGGCGAACGTCCCGCCGCAGCTCGATGCGGTCATCATGCGCGGCCTCGACAAGAACGCGGAGGCTCGCTTCGGCAGCGCGATGGAGCTCGCGGAGGCCGTCGAGCAGGCCTACGTCGATGCCGGTCTGCTCGCGCCCGTCTCCGGCGAGCGATCGAACGTCGCGCGACCCGCGCGTCCCGGTCTCGGGCGTGGCGCGTTCGTGGGCATGCTCGTCCTCGGCCTCGTGTTGCTCTCGGCTGCCGTCGCGTTCTTCGGAAACGACGGCGTGATCTTCGGCACGGTCGTGGTGGATGGGGATGCATCGATGCCCGACGCCACGATCGTGATCGACGCAGGTCCGCGCTCTCGTCCGCGCGACGTGGGCCCCGCCGACACGGGTGCCATCGGCGACGCGGGATCGGATGCGTGGTCCGCGCCCGACACGAGCGAACGGGCGACGACGACGCTCTCGCGACAAGAGCGCGAGGACATGGCCAAGGACGAGCTCGATGCGGCGCGCGCCGCCGTGGACCGCGGCGCGATCGACGAGGCACGCAGTCATCTCACCCGCGCGCGCGAGCTCGATCCGGAGTCGAGCGACATCGAAGAGATCGAGGCGCTCATCGCGAGCCACGGATGAGCGAGCTCGTCGTGAAGCCGATCGGCTTCGTGCGCAGCCCGTTCCTCGAGCTCGCCGAAGCGCCACGACAACCGCGCGCGGCCGAGGGCGTGCGCGGTCGCGTCGAGCTGGTCAGCGGTCTCTCGCTCGAGGACGCGATCGAAGATCTCGTCGGCTGGGACTACATCTGGCTGATCTTCTGGTTCGATCGCTCCGTCGGCTGGAAGCCGAAGGTGTTGCCGCCGCGCAGCGAGCGGAAGCGCGGCGTGCTCGCGACGCGCGCGCCGCATCGACCGAACCCGATCGGCCTCAGCGTCGTGAGGCTCGTCGGCGTCCACGGGCTCGTGCTCGAGATCGAAGATCTCGATCTCGTCGACGGGACGCCGGTGCTCGACATCAAGCCCTACGTGCCGTGGACCGATGCGATCCCCGACGCGAAGACGGGCTGGCTGGAGACGCCCGACGGCGTGAAGCCCGGCGGCGAGCGCCCCGCCGATCCGCGCCCGACGTGGGAGGTCGTGATCGATCCGCGCGCCGAGGCGCAGCTCGCGTGGCTCGCGGGCCACGGGGTCGATCTGCGCGCACGCATTCTCTCCGCGCTCTCGCTCGGGCCGCAGCCACACGCGTACCGACGCATCAAGACGGACCAGAACGGCGCGCGCATGAGCGTCAAAGAATGGAACGTCCGTTTCGAGACGCGAGGTGAGGTGATCGCGGTCACCGCGATCGAGACCGGCCGGCGCGCGAGCGAGCTGCGCAAGCCCGGCAGCGAGCTGCACCTGGCGTTCGTCACTCGTTTTCAGGGACGCTGAGCGCGTCCCTCGGTCCACCGGCGGAGCCGGATGGTCCTCACCCTGAGCTCCGCTCGCGTCGCTCGCGAGCGACATACCGCCTCTCGCGCGACGGCTCGCCGTCGCCGTTGCTCTCGTCGCGCGACACGCGCCTCGTTCGCTCCACCGTGACAACGTTCGCGCGCTGCGTGCGATAAGGTTCCTGCGCATGACGAAGAAGCTCGCCGAAGGTCTCGTCCGCGGAGACGACGGAATCGTTCGCTGCTTCTGGGCGGGCAGCGATGCCGAGTACCAGCGCTATCACGACGAGGAGTGGGGCAAGCCCACGCACGACGATCACCGGCTCTTCGAGAAGCTCGTGCTCGAGGGATTCCAGTCGGGCCTCTCGTGGATCACGATCCTCAAGAAGCGACCGCGCTTCCGGAAGGTGTTCCGCGATTTCGATCCGAAGAAGGTCGCGCGCTTCGGAGAGAAGGACGTCGAGCGCCTGCTGGGCGACACGGGGATCATCCGTCATCGCGGCAAGATCGAGGCAGCGATCCACAACGCGAGAATGGTGAGCGAGCTGATCGCGAAGGAGGGATCGCTCGATGCCTATCTGTGGAGCTTCGCTCCGCCGGCAGCGGAAAGGCCTGCGCGTTTCCGCATGGCCGAGCTGCGCGCGAACAGCACGACTCCAGCGTCGATTCGCCTCGCCAAAGACCTCAAGAAACATGGCTTTCGCTTCGTAGGCCCCACCACCTGTCATGCGCTGATGCAGGCGATGGGGATGGTCGATGACCACATCGAAGGTTGCTTCCGTCGAGGCGCGTACATCGACTGAGTGCTACATCCGGCGCCCTCTCTCACCGCATCTGGGGATCGATGCAGTCCAATCTCTCCATGCGAGCGTCTCTGGCGCTCGCGCTCGTCTCTCTCTACGCCGCGGGTTGCGATTGCGCGGGCTCGAATGCGGGCGGCAACCGGCCGCACGCGCCCGACGCTGCGATCGTCGACGATGCCGCGGTCGTGCAGCGCGACGGTGGGCCGATCGATCCGTGCGGCGACGGTCTCGACGGAGACATGGACGGCACGATCGACGAGGGCTGCACGTGCACTGCGGGCACGCGGCAGCACTGCTTCCACGGCGACCCGGCGGTTGCAGGCGTGGGCGCGTGCGTGTGGGGCGTGCAGGACTGCGCGTCCGGCGAGAGCTTCGGCACGTGGGACGCGTGCACCGGTGACGGCGCGCCGAGCGCCGAGCGCTGCGACGGCATCGACAACGACTGCGACGGAGTCGTCGACCAAGGCTGCGAGTGTCTCGAGGGCGCGAGCCGTCCTTGTTACTCGGCCGCGACCGGCGAGGGAACGGGTCTGTGCCAGGGCGGCCTCGAGCAGTGCGTGGTGACGGCGACGGGCTCGATGTGGAGCGGCACGTGCGACGGTGAGGTCGATCCAGCAGTGGAGGCCTGCGACGGAGTGAACGACGAAGACTGCGACGGCCTGATCGACGAGGGCTGCACCTGTTCCGTCGGCACCTCGCGCGCTTGCTACGGCGGGCCTGCGGGCACGCGCGATCACGGCATCTGCGCCGCAGGCACTCAGGCGTGCGATGCGTCGGGCTGGGGCGCGTGCGTGGGCGACGTGGTGCCTGGCGTCGAGGCCTGCACGGGCGGGCTCGACGAGGACTGCGATGGCCTCATCGACTGCGCCGACAGCGGCTGCGACAGCGATCCGGCTTGTTGCTCGAGCTACGACGAGACGGTGCCCGTGATCCCGTCGAGCACCGAGCTGCTCTTCGTCGTCGATCGCTCGGGCAGCATGGACTTCCCCGCGTCGGGCACGACGAACACGCGCTGGGTCGAGCTCGAGAGCGCGATGGGCAGCGTGCTGCCGTCGCTCTCCGACTTGCCGATGGGCCTCTACACGTTCCCGCTGCTCGACGGCACGAACGAGCTGCACAGCTGCGCCGTCTCTTCGACGGTCGACATCGGCATCGCGCTCGGCACGGGCTCGGCCATCAGCGCGCGCCTCGTCGCGGCCGATCCGCGCGGCGGCGACACGCCCACGCCGCAGGCGCTCGCAACCGTTCAGTCCTACATCTCGTCGCATCCCACGACGCTGCCGCGCTTCGTCGTGCTCGCGACCGACGGCCTGCCCGAGCCGAACTGCGGAGGCGCGACGGTCATGGATCAGACGGTCGCGGCGATCGCGGCGCTGCACACGGCGGGCATCGACACGTTCGTGCTCGGCTTCGTCGGTCCCGATCGCAACGGCGACACGTCGGGGATCCCGGCGCTGCAGACTGCGCTCGACACGATGGCCGACGCTGGGGGTCGTCCGCGCAGCGGCACGCTCCACTACTACGAGGCGGTCGATGGCCCGGCGTTCGAGCGTGCGCTGCGCGCCATCCTCGCGTCGGCGACGGATTGCGGCTTCGATCTCGCATCGGCGCCCGCGCGTCCGAGCCGCGTCGTGGTGCGCGCGAACGGCATCGTCGTGCCGACTTCCAACTACACGATCACGGGCTCGCGCCTCGAGTTCACCGGCCCGACGTGCGCGGCGATCCAGAGCGGCTCCGTGACGACGATCCGCGCGACCGACACCTGCAGCTGAGGGCGCCCCTGAGAGCTAGGCCCCTGCGCGCAGCATCACGAGCTCGGCCAGCAATGGGTGAGGTCCGAGCGGCTCGGCCACGACGAAGAGCACGCTCGGGTGTGCGACGCCCGCGTCGCTGACGAGCTTCGGGATGTCCTTTCGCGAGTGACGCCCCGGCGCGAGGAAGTACGGCACGACCACGACGTTGCTCGCGCCCTTCTCCACGAGCGCGGCGATCGCTTCGGGGACCGTCGGTGACGCGATCTCCATGTGGGCATGCGCGACGAGGATGCCTTCCCCCACGCGCTCGCGGACGAGCTCGGCCATCTTCACGAGGCTCTCGTTCGCCTCGCTCGCGCGGCTGCCGTGATCGACCAACAAAAAGGCTCTCATGAGGCTGCGCGAACTGTGGCCTGTTCCGGTCTTGTCGGAAAGGGTCGTGGCCTCGTACATTGCGTGGAACCGCGGGCCCGCCTCGTTGTCACCCTGAGCGAGGAGGGCTTGCCGTGGAGCGTGCCCGTTCGCTCTCCGAGCTCGAGCACGCTGCTGCGGCCGCTGCGGGCTTTCACGTTCCCATGCCCGAAGGCTACGAAGAACAGCTGGTGGAGCGCCTGAAGCGGCGCGACGAAGCCGCGTTCAACGAGCTCGTTCGGGCCTACGAGAAGCGCGTGTTCCGTCTGGTCTTGCGCATGCTCGGCGATCGCGCCGAGGCGGAGGACGTCGCGCAGGACGTGTTCATCACCGTCTTCAAGTCGATCGACAGCTTCCGCGGCGAGAGCAAGCTGAGCACGTGGATGTTCCGCGTCGCGACCAACCACTGCAAGAACCGGATCAAGTACCTCGACCGTCGCGCCCGCGGGAAAAAGGGCGAGCTCGACGAGCTCTCGGAGCACGACGCGCTCGAGAGCGCGAGCATGTCGTCGTCGGCGATGGTGGCGCGCCCCGATCAACAGGCGGAGGCGAACCAGATCGAGGCGATCGTGCGCGCCGCGATCTCCGAGCTCGACGAGGACCAGCGCGCGCTGGTCGTGCTGCGCGACGTCGAGAACCTCAGCTACGAGGAGATCCAGCAGATCACGGGCCTGCCCGAGGGCACGGTGAAGAGCCGCCTGCATCGTGCGCGTCTGCAGCTCGCCAAGGCCGTGCAGCGCGCGAGCGAGCCGCGCGGTAAAGGTGAGAAGTCATGAGCAGCAAGACCGCCGACGAGATCCGCGATCTCTTCAGCGCTGCGCTGGAGGGCGAGCTCGCGGGCGACGAGAAGAAGGAGTTCGACGCCGCGCTCGTTGAGAGCGCCGAGCTGAAGGAAGAGTACGAGGCCTTCCGCGCCTTGTTCCGCGGCACGGCCGCGATCGCCAACACGACCGAGGCCGAGACGGACGAGCAAGAGCCCGCGCTGCTCCGCGGCGTGCAAGAGCGCCTCAACAAACGCAGCAAAGGCCGCTACTACCGCGATCGCTTCTCGCGCGAGGCGGGCGGCCGCAGCGCGACATGGCTGCTCTTGATCCTGGTCGTGCTCATGGTCGCGATCGTGATCGTGTCGCTGCAGAACATGGTCGTGATCGAGACGGGCCCGGCGCCGGCGCCTGCCGTTCCATCGAGCGCCGACTCCTGAGCATCGACCGTGACCGAGCGCCTGCACTACGCCGATACGTTCCTCTTCGACTTCGATGCTCGCGTCGTCGCGCACGCGAGGCTCGGCGAGCGCGCGTCGGTCGTGCTCGATCGCAGTGCGTTCTATCCCGAGTCGGGTGGCCAGATGGCCGATCGCGGCACGCTCGGTGGCGCGGCGATCCTCGACGTGCAGGTCGATGATTCGGGCGTCGTGCACCACGTGATCGAGGGCGCGCTCCCCGAGATCGACGCGAGCGTGCACGGCGCGGTCGATCGCTCGCGGCGCCGCCTCTTCGCCTCGCTCCACACGGCGCAGCACGTGCTCTCGCGCGCGCTCGTCGACGTCGCGCGCGCCGACACGGTGAGCTCGCGCCTCGGCGAGACGCTCGCCACGATCGACGTCAAAGAGATCCTCTCCGATGCGCGCGTCGCCGAGTGCGAGGCGATCGCCAACCGTCTCGTCGACGACGATGTCGCGGTACGCGCGTGGTTTCCCTCGGCCGAAGAGCTCGCCACGCTCGCGATGCGTCGCGCGCCCAAGCAGAGCGAGAACATCCGCGTCGTCGACATCGCGGGCTTCGACGTCTCGCCCTGCGGCGGCACGCACGTCGCGCGCACGTCGCAGGTCGGGCTCGTCCGCGTCGTCTCGACCGAGAAGTACAAGGGCGGCACGCGCGTCTCGTTCCACTCCGGTGCGCGTGCGCGATCGATGCTCTTCGGTGAGGACGATGCGCTGCGCGCGCTCGCGCGATCGTTGATCAGCCCGATCGAGGGTGTGCCCGCGGGCGTGGAGCGACTACGCGCCGAGCTCGTCGCATCGCAGGGCGAGGCAGGACGACTCCGCAGCGCGCTCGCCAAGCGGATCGCCGAAGACGCCAAGCGCTCGGGCGAAACGCGCGTCGTGCTCGTGCTCGAGGACGGTGGTGTCGAGCTCGCGCAGAAGGTCGCATCGGAGCTCGCCGAAGGATCGCGTGTCGCGATCGTCGCCATGAAATCCGAGGAAGGCACGCATCTGGTCGTCGCGCGCGGGCCGGAGTCGACGGAGAACGCAGGCGCGATCGTGAAGGCGATCACCGCCGGGGCCGGTGGCAAGGGCGGTGGCCGACCGGAGCGCGCGGAAGGGCGAATCCCTGCCGGCGCCGACGTGCTCGCCGCGCTCCGCGCCTAGCCGAGCAGCGCGTCGATCTTGTCGGCGGCGCGCGTGGCGAGCGCCATGATCGTGAGCTGCGGATTGACGCCGAGCGGTCCCGACACGGTGCTTCCATCGACGATGAAGAGCCCCGGCAGCTCGTGCGCCTGGTGATTCATGTCGACGACGCTCTTCTTGGGATCGTGCCCCATCCTGCACGTGCCGAGCGGGTGGTAGCTCGTCAGCAAGAGGTCGCTCGCGCTCAATCGTGCCTCCTCGAATCGCTTCTGATCCTTGCGCGAATCGAGGCTCGGCCAGCCGAAGATCGAGGGCAGAACCCGCTTGGCGCCGGCGGCCCAACAGATCCGACTCATGTGGATCAAAGCCTGCTTGTAACGAGCCACGTCCTTGGGTGTCAGATTGTAATGGACCGTCGCCGCACCATCGTAGTCCATCAACACGCGACCGGTGCCTTGATCGGCGATCAGCATGGCGAAGCTCGCGACGTGCGAGAGGCCGTCCATGAGCGCCATCAGACGATCCCCGCCGAACGGGAACATGACCGCCGCGTAGTTCACGTCGGGCTGCGCCGCCGTGAGCAGGATGCCGTCCTTGATGAACTGATCACAGCCGTAGCCCTGCGGGATCGACTCCCAGCCACGGATCTCTTCGTCGAAGATGGCAGAGAGACCGCCCGATGGATGCAGCGTGAGGTTCCTGCCGAGCTGACCGCTGCCGCCGCAGAGGCCCTGCTTCATCAAGAAGAACGGCGTCGGAAGTGCGCCGCCCGCCATGATGACGGCCTTGCCGCGCACGCGAATCGTCTTGCCGTGGGGATCGACGCCTTCGATGCCGACCGCGCGCCCGCCCTCGATCAGCACGCGATCGGCGCGCAGCTTCGTGAAGAGCATCGACCCTTTTTCCAGGGCCGGCGGGATGTAGCTGATGTTGGTGCTGCGGCGTGCGTCGGTACGACATCCGAAGTCGCAGAAGCCCGAGCCCTCGCAGCCGGGCGCGTTGCGCATGAGCGTGAAGTGCGAGTATCCGAGGGCATCGCAGCCGCGCTCGAAGACGTCGGCGATCTTTCCGACGAACTGACGCTTGGCGGGCTCGACCTGCAGGATTCCTTCGACCTTGCGGAAGTAGGGCTCCATACGCTCGCTCGTGAGCTCGTCGGTGCGCATCTCTTCGCACCAGCGATCCATCACCCAGGGCGGCGTGCGGAACGACGTGCCGCCGTTCACGGCGGTGGAGCCGCCCACGAGCTTTCCCATGAAGATCGGAAACAGGTTGTTGCCCGTGGACAACCCTCCTCGATAGAACTCTTGATGGGTCTTGATGGATGAGCCCGTGAACTCGTCCCGACGGACGAAGCGGCCTTCTTCGATGAAGACGACCGCATGCCCTTTGTCGGCGAGCTCGCGTCCGACGACCGCGCCGCCAGCGCCCGTGCCCACGACGACGACGTCGCACTCGACGTCGCGATCCCCTTCGTAGGTGCTCGCGTCCATCACCTGCCCCATCCACCGGACGGGCTCGAGGTTGGTCACGACGTTGAGCTTGCCGCCGAGACCTTCGTAGACGTCGCGCCGGTCGAAGTGCGTCATCTTGAGGCCGGTCGAGAAGACGGTGAGCAGACCGCGCAGCGCGGGGTTGGCCTCCCAGCGAGCGAGCATCGCCTCCTGTCCGGCGTGATCGAGATCGCGGAAGCGCTTGCCGGTCCTGGCGATCGCGAGGTGATCGAAGAAGAGCGCTCCTTTGCCCCAAACCTTCGAGAGATGCGGGAAGGTGTGATCGAGCAGGTCGGCCGTGCGCAGCAGCGTCTCCTCGTCCGCGCGCCGGACGTGCTCGCCGCCTGGGATCATGGCCTCCGCGAGGGCGAGCGCGGCCTGCCACTCGCTCTCGCCGTAGGGCCGCGCCGTCGCGGCGGCGACCTGCGCCCGCTGCGTCCGCGAAGGAGCTTGCCGGGGCTTCGATTCGAGGCGCGCGGTGGTTTCGCTCATACGACGCATCGAGTATGGGGATTCGTCGGCCGAGCGGCCAGGATCCGCGGCGGGGCGAGGCCGGCGCGCCCGGCGCCGGAGACCGTCTTCACGCCCGG
>CAYSCF010000147.1:0-15875 GCA_964429305.1 uncultured Sandaracinaceae bacterium
CGCGATCACCGACTCGGACGACAACCCGCACATCGTGATGACGCTCGAGTACGAGCCGATCTGATCTCGACCGGAGTGGTCCGCAGAGCGGACCCGACACAATTGTGTCGGCCCGGCTCGCCGCGCATTCCGGTAGAGATCAGAACGTGACGACCGTGCGGATCGACTCGCCGGAGTGCATCAGATCGAACGCCTCGTTGATGCGCTCGAGCGGGAGCTGGTGCGTGATCAATCGATCGATCTCGATCTTCTGATCGACGTACCAGTCCACGATCTTCGGCACGTCGGTGCGGCCGCGGGCGCCGCCGAACGCGCTGCCCTTCCACACACGCCCGGTGACGAGCTGGAACGGGCGTGTCGCGATCTCTTGGCCCGCGCCTGCGACGCCGATGATCACGCTGACGCCCCAGCCGCGGTGACAGCACTCGAGCGCCTGGCGCATGAGCGTCGTGTTGCCGACGCACTCGAACGAATAGTCGGCGCCGCCGCCCGTGAGCTCGACGAGATGGCCGACCAGATCGCCCTTCAGCTCTTTCGGATTCACGAAGTGCGTCATGCCGAGCGAGCGGCCGAGCGTCTCGCGCGCGGGGTTGATGTCGACGCCGATGATCTTGTCGGCAGAGGCCATGCGCGCGCCCTGGATCACGTTCAGGCCGATGCCGCCGAGGCCGAACACGACGACGTTCGCGCCCGCTTCGACCTTCGCCGTGTAGAGCACCGCGCCGATGCCCGTCGTGACGCCGCAGCCGACGTAACAGATCTTCTCGAAGGGCGCGTCCTTGCGCACCTTCGCCACCGCGATCTCGGGCAGCACGGTGAAGTTCGAGAACGTCGAGCAGCCCATGTAGTGATGGATCGCTTTGCCGTTCTTCGAGAAGCGGCTCGTGCCGTCCGGCATCAAGCCCTTGCCCTGCGTCGCGCGGATCGCGGTGCACAGGTTCGTCTTGCGGCTCAGGCAGGATTTGCACTGACGACACTCGGGCGTGTAGAGCAAGACGACGTGGTCGCCGGGCGTCACGCTCGTCACGCCCGCGCCGACCTCGCGCACGATCCCCGCGCCCTCGTGGCCGAACACGACGGGGAACAGGCCTTCCGGATCGGCGCCCGAGCGCGTGAACTCGTCGGTGTGACAGACGCCCGTGGCCTTGATCTCGACGAGCACTTCGCCGGGCTTGGGGCCGTCGAGATCGATCTCTTCGACGACGAGCGGTTGTCCAGCGGCGTAAGCGACGGCAGCGCGGGTCTTCATGACCAGCGGAAGGTAGACGGCTTCGCGGTCAGCGGGTAGACCGGCCGCGAGGAGAGTTCCATGCCGGGGATCACCATCGTTGGCTCGGGGCGCCACGTGCCGGGGCGCGCGATCAAGAACGACGAGCTCGCCAAGGTGATGGAGACGAGCGACGAGTGGATCAAGCCGCGCTCGGGCATCGAGGAGCGGCACTTCGTCGCCGAGGGCGAGGGCGTGAGCGACATGGCCGTGATCGCGGCGCGCCAAGCGCTCGAGCGAGCCAACGTCGATCGCGCGGAGATCGACTACGTGATCTTCGCGACGATGACGCCCGAGCACGTCTTTCCGGGATCGGGCGCGCTGCTCGGCGCCAAGCTCGGCATCCCCGGCGTGCCTGCGCTCGACATCCGCCAGCAGTGCGCGGCGATGCCGTTCGGCATGCAGGTCGCCGACGGGCTCGTCGCGAGCGGAGCGGCCAAGACGGTGCTGCTCATCGGCGCCGAGGCCCACGCCGGCTTCATGCCCTGGGACTGGGAAGCGCTGCTGGGCGACGGAGAGAAGAAGACGTCGCAGGAGCAGTACGACTTCGCGACGAAGCATCGCGGCACCGCGGTGCTCTTCGGCGACGGCGCGGGCGCGCTGATCCTGCGCAAGAGCGACGTCGCGGGCCACGGCCTGCTGGCGGTCGCCACGCACAGCGACGGCCGATCGATGGATCAGATCTGGATCCCCGGCGGCATGTTCACGAGGCGCCACTACTGGACGGCGGCGCCCGACTCGCACATCCCGACCATGAAGGGCAAAGAGCTCTTCAAGAGCGCCGTCACGCTTCTGCCGAAGGCGGTGCGCGAGGTCTGCGAGAAGGCGAAGATCACGCTCGAAGAGATCGACTGGTTCATCGCGCACCAGGCCAACGACCGCATCAACGCGAGCGTGCGCCACTCGCTCGGCGTGCCGGAAGAGAAGGTGCCGAGCAACATCGCGCGCTACGGCAACACGAGCGCCGGGACCATCCCGATCCTGCTCGACGAGATGTTCCGCGACGGCCGGCTGAAGAAGGGCCAGCTGGTCTGTTATCTGGCCCTCGGCGCCGGCCTGAATTGGGGCACGGCGCTCATGCGCATTTAGCTCTCCAGTACCGTTCCGCGCCGGAACATGTCACCCTCGCGATCGTCGTGAGCGAGCCCAAGTCCGTCTCTGTCGTGCGCTCGGAGGAGCCCGTTCCGCCGTCCGGTGGGTCCAAGACCACCTGGATCGTCGTCGCCGGCGCCGCCGTGCTCTGCGGAGGCGTGCTCGCCCTCGCGTTCAGCGGCCCCGCGCAGCACGCGCGGCCCACGCTCGCCGACGAGACCGACCTCGCGGAGATCCCCTCCGAAGGCGCTGCGCCGGTGCGGATCGTCGACGATGCCCCGCCCGCGCCGATGACGCTCGCGACGGCCTCGCAGTCGATCTCGATCGACATGTACACGGCGACCTGGTGCTCGGCCTGTCGCGCCGCGCATCGCTGGATGGATCGCGAGGGCATCGCGTATCACGAGATCGACGTCGACCAGCAGCGCGACGCGATCTCCGCGCTCTCGACGCTCAACCCGCAGCGCACGCTGCCGACCTTCGACGTCGACGGTCAGGTGCTCGTGGGCTTCGATCAGGTGGCGCTCACGAGCGCGATCGACGGCGCGGCACGTCGCCACCGCTGAGCCCCATCTCCTAGACGATGGCCGACGCCGCTCCGATCCCGTTGCTCGACCTGACGGCCGAGAACGCGCCGCTCCTGCCCGAGATCCGACAGGCGTTCGATCGCGTGTTCGCCAAGAACGCGTTCGTCCTCGGCCAAGAGGTCGAGTTCTTCGAGCGCGAGGTCGCGGCCTACCTCGGCGTCAAGCACGCGATCGGCGTCTCGAGCGGCACCGACGCGCTGCTGGTCGCGATGATGGCGCTCGGCATCGGCCCCGGCGACGAGGTCGTCACCTCGCCGTTCAGCTTCTTCGCAACCGCCGGCTGCATCGCGCGGCTCGGCGCCAAGCCGGTCTTCGTCGACATCGATCCGGTGACGTACAACCTCGATGCGAGCGCCGTCGGTGCCGCGCTCTCCGAGCACACGCGCGCGATCATGCCGGTGCATCTCTACGGCCAGCCGGCCGACATGAGCGCGCTGCGATCGATCTCGGAAGCGTTCGCCGTGCCGATCGTGGAGGACGCGGCACAAGCAGTCGGTGCGCAGCATGCGCTCGGCCCGGTCGGCGGGCTCGGCTCGCTCGCAGGGTTCTCGTTCTATCCGACCAAGAACCTCGGCGCGTTCGGCGACGGCGGGCTCGTCACGACGAACGACGACGATCTCGCCCAGCGCGTGCGCATCCTGCGCGTGCACGGCGGCGAGCGGCGCTACTACCACGCGGTGATCGGCGGCAACTTCCGCCTCGATGGCCTGCAGGGCGCGGTGCTCCGCGTGAAGCTGCCGCACGTGACGAAGTGGACCGACGCACGCCGCAAGAACGCGGGCCTCTACGATCTGCTCTTCCTCGAAGAGGATCTGCCCGAGGGCGCGCTCTCCACGCCGAAGAAGGTCGAAGAGGGGCACGTCTACAACCAGTACGTCGTTCGGACGCGTGATCGCGATCGCCTCAAGCAGCACCTCGTCGATCGCAAGATCGGCTGCGAGGTCTACTACCCGCTTCCGCTCCATCTGCAGGAGTGCTTCGCGAGTCTCGGCTACGGCGTCGGGTCGTTCCCCGAGTCGGAGCGCGCGGCGAACGAGGTGCTCGCGCTGCCGATCCATCCGGCGCTCACGCAGGATCAGCTCGAGCGCGTCGTGAGCGAGATCGGATCGTTTCTCCGCGGAGAAGCGACGTGAAGCGACGGATGTTCGTCGTGACGTGTGCGCTCGCCGCGATCGCCTCGCACGCTTCTGCGCAGACAGACGCCTCGCGCACGCAGATCGATCTCGCGCTCGCCGCCGCCTCGCTCGCGGCGCTGCTCACGCGCTATGGCGACTCTTATCCCGACGTCGTCGCGGCGCGCGCGCGCATCGCGATGCTCGCGCAATCGCTGCGGCAGGCGCAGGCGCGCCACGAGAGCATCGACGTCACGCTGGTCAGGACGACGCTCGAGGGCGAGCTGGCCGACGTGCGCACGCGTCTCGGCGAGAGCTCCGTGCGCTGCGGCTCGGCCCATCCCGAGATGGAATCGGCCCGAGCGCGCGAGCTCGCGCTCGAGACGGCCGTGCAGCACGTCACGAGCGACGGCTTCTACTTCCCCTGAACGCGACGAGGGTGATCACATCCCCGCGGCGGCGAGCTGCGCGCGGTAGCCGCTCGTCTCGGGCGCGCGCGGGAATCGCCGCACGAAGTCGCGCATCGCGCCGAGCGCTTCGCGGTGGCGGCCGACGTGGTCGAGCGCGTCGACGACGCGTCGTAGATCGCGCGGGTCGCGCGAGCCTCGGTAGATGCCGATCGCGCACGTGAAGTCGTTGTGCGCCAGACAATCGCGCGCGCGGCTCGCGTCCTGTTCCGAGAGCGCCGTGAGCGCGACCGAGGGCGTGCGCGCGCGTGGCGTCTCCGCGACCTCGGTCTCGGGCGGCGCAGTCGCTTCTTCGATCGGCGGCTCGATGCCGTCCACGACCGGCGGCTCGGCCGCCAGCGTCGAAGGCGGAGGCGGCACGACGTACGCGATCTGCGTCTGCGGAGGTGGGCTCGGCACGGCGTCCGTCGCGAGCGGCGTCGCATTGATCTCCGCGTCGTGCTCGCGCATCGACGACCACGCGCCCAGCGCGACCGCCACCGCGAGCGAGATCACACCCGCGACGATCGCGACGTTCCACTTCCCGCGATTGTCCCCGGGGATGGCGCGGCCGATCTCGGTCGATAGGTTGCGCTGCCCGACCTGACGCGAGCGGGCGATCGCATCGTCGTCGGCCGCCGGGATGCCCGTCATGTCGGGCGGAAGACTGTCGTCCTCCGGCGCGAGATCCGTCATCCGATGCGTCTTGGCCGGCTTGCGGTCGTCGAGCGGCGGGCTCTCGTCGATCGCGGCGTGCAGCAGGTCCGAGAGCTCGCCCGCGGTGGCCACGCGCTCGGCGACGTTCTTCACGAGCGCCTTCTCGACGACCGCACAGATCGTGGGCGGCACGTGCGGCGCGCGAGGCGCGAGCGGCTCGTGTGGGTCCTTGATCGCCGACACCATGATCGCGTTCGGCGTCTCGCCCGTGAACGGATGAAAGCCGCTCAGCAGCTCGTAGAGCATCACGCCGACGGACCATACGTCGGCCGGCGTGCCCGCGTCCTTCGCGCTCATCGACTGCTCGGGCGCCATGTACTCGGGCGTGCCGAACGTGACGCCGCTCTCCGTCGTGCCCTTCTTGCTGATCTCGCGCGCGAGGCCGAAGTCGAGCAGCTTCAGTCGCTCGGCACCCGTCTCGGGATCACGCGCGAGGAACACGTTGTCGGGCTTCAGATCGCGGTGGATGAAGCCCTTCTTGTGCGCACGCGCGAGCGGCTCGCAGAGCTCGAGGATCAGCTCGATCGAGCGACGCGTGCCCGGCCACTCCTTCTTGAGCTCGCTGGCGAGCGAGTGCCCCTCGAGCAGCTCCATCGCCATGTAGAAAGTGCCATCGGTGTCCATGCCGGCGTCGAACACCTGGACGATGCCGGGATGATCGATCTCCGCCGCCGCGCTGACCTCGCGTCGGAACCGCTCGACCGCTTGCTTGCCGTGCGAGAGGTGTGGGTGGAGCAGCTTGAGCGCGAGCTTCTTCTTCGAGAGGACGTGCTCGGCCTTGTAGACGATGCCCATTCCCCCATCGCCGATGCGATGCAGGATCTTGTAGCGGCCCGCGACCTCGGTCGGATGTCCCGGGCGCGAAGTGCGCGGGGCGGCCACGGGCGGCACGGCGTCGCTCTCGGTGGGCCGCTCGCTCGTGCCCGGATCGGTCATCGCCTCGGGATGGTAGCGGATCGAGCCCGTGAACGCCGCGAAACGCGCGTTCCGCACCGGTTCGGATCTCCTATGTTCGCGCGCCATGTCAGGGCGACTGAGCAAGAGGCCCGAGCGAGCGAGCGAGACGAGCGAGCACCCGCTCTTGATCGGCCGCGCGCCCGCGAGCGAGATCTCGGCGCCGCGCGATCGACCCGACTGGATCGGCGCCGACCCCGGCAAGATCGAGCGCGCCCTGAAGCATGCGCTCGCCAAACCATCGGGCGGCTGGTGCGTCGTCGATGGCTCGCGCGCGTTCTCGCGCACGCCCGGCGCTTACACGATCGCGGGCCAGGAGCTGGTGGCCTGGCGCTGCAAGTCCGGTCCCGCGCTCGCGCCCGAGGCGTGCCCGCACATGGGCGCCGAGCTCAGCACGGGGCACGTCGATGCTCAGGGCCGCATCGTGTGCCCATGGCATGGCCTCGCGCTCTCGGCCGAGAGAAAACACGGCAACTGGGTGCCGACGAAGACGTTCGACGACGGCGTGCTCGTGTGGGCGCGCTTCGATGCGCTGCTCGCACCGGGCGAGTCGCCGACCGATGAGCCGTTCGTTCCCGTGCGGCCCGCGCGGGCGCTCGATGCGGTGATACGTGTCGAAGGACGCTGCGCGCCCGAGGACGTGATCGCGAACCGCCTCGATCCCTGGCACGGCGCGCACTTCCACGGCCACAGCTTCGCGCGCTTGTCGGTGATCGAAGAGGCCCTCGATCACGTCACGGTCCGCGTGGTCTATCGCATCGCGGGACGCGTCGGCATGGAGGTCGACGCACGCTTCGACTGTCCCGATCCGCGCACGATCGTGATGACGATCATCTCGGGCGAGGGCGTCGGCTCCGTCGTCGAGACGCACGCCACGCCGATCGCCGAGGGCCGCACCGCGATCGTGGAGGCGACGATCGCCACGAGCGAGCGCACGAGCGTGTCGTGGCTGCCGCGCGCGACGCTCTTGCGACCGCTGATCGAAGCGCGCGCGAAGAAGCTCTGGGTCGACGACGTCGCCTACTGCGAGCGCCGCTACGCGCTGCGAAAATCCTAGGCCGTTCGTTCCTGCCTTCCTGCCTTCCTCAGCGGCAAAATTTCGAGCTTCGGATCCTTTCCGTTGCGCCTCGGCGGCTCAGACGTCCACCCCGTCGAGCCACGCGAGCGTGCGCCGCTCTCCCTCGGCGGGCGTGACGATCGGCGCGTAGCCGAGGTCGCGCTGAATCGCGGCATTCGAGAACCAGAAGCTCTCGCCGATCACGCGCTGATGGAAGCGGTGGAAGGGCACGTCGCGTCCGGTCACGCGATGCACGAGCTCCATCACGCGCGCGGCGAGCGCGGTGCCGGTGCGGCCGAGGTAGCGGCTCGGCATGCGGATGTTCTTTCGCGCCGCGTACGGCCGCAGCCACGCGAAGTAGTTCGGCTTGTTGCTCTCGCCGACGAAGTACGCCTTGCCGCCGATGCGATCGGGCTCGCGCTCGAGCGCGCCGGCCGCGAGCAGGTGCCCGTGCGCGACGTTGTCGACGTAGACGACGTCGAAGAGCGCCTGGTCGTGACCGACGAGGAACGCGACGCTGCCGTCCTTGAACGCGCGCAAGCTCGTGAGGATCGCGTGCGGATCATGCGGCCCGTAGACGTGCACCGGACGGATCGCGACGGTGCGCAGCACGCCACGACCGTCCGCCGCGCGCGCGAGCTTCTCTCCTTCGATCTTCGTCGCCACGTACGGATGGATGGGCCTCTCCGGGTATGCGTACGACTCGTCGCCGCCCGCGACGGGCACCTCCGACAAGAGAACGTCTTCCGACGACGTGTAGATCAGCGAGCGCACGCCGTTCGCGTCGCACGCCGCAACGACGTTGCGCGTGCCGCCGACGTTCACCTTCTCGATGCGCGGGCCAGGGCGCAGGCCCACATCGACCACCGACGCGAGATGAAAGACGGTGCGTGCGTCCTTCAACGCCTCACGCACTGCGGCCGCATCGGTGATGTCGACGATCTGGGACTCGACCGGGATCTTCGCGGCGGCGATCACCGCGGGATCGAGCGGCACGACGTCGAGCGAGCGGATGCGATCGAAGCGCGGCCATCCCTCGGGACGGCCACCGGGGACGTCTTCGCCCGCCGCGAGCGCGACCAGACGACGACCGACGAAGCCCGAGCCTCCGAGGATGACTGCGACGTGCTCACTCATGGTGCCGAGGCCTGACCTGCCTCGGATCCAAACGCCAGCGTGATCCGATACGCTTCGAGGCCATGCGTGTCTTCGCGCTCGTGCTCGCGCTCGCCTCCATCTCGTCCATCGCGTCGGCCGACGCGATCGGTGGACCGTGCCCGTCGGGACAGATCTACCGAGCCAACCCGGTGCAGCCGGGCGCGATGCACCACGGCGGCGGCCAGTGCGTGCCCGACCCGAGCGCATCGCACTGCAGCGCGGCGCCCGGGCGCGCGCATGGGCCGAGCCTCTCGCTCGCGCTGCTCGGGCTCGCGGTCGCGGTGGGTCGTCGTGTTAGGGTTCGTGCCCGATGACCGAGCCGTCACAGTTGGATCGCGCGTGGGCGCACGCGTTCGCAGGCGAGACCGAGGACGCGCTGCGCATGGGCATCGCGATCGTCGAGGAAGATCCGCTCTCCTTGCAGGCCGTGCAGCTGCTCGCACGCACGCTCGCAGAGTTGGGCCGCGCGCCGAGCGTCGATGCGATCGCCAAGCTCGTCGATGCCCAGATCCGACGCGGTGATCTTCCGGCGGCGACGCTCGCGTCCAAGCTCGTCCCCGACGGCGGCAAGCTGCGCAAGCGCATCGCGGAGGCGTTCGGCAAGGGCAGCAAGCGCCTGGCCGACGTGGCGCCTGCGCCGCCGCCGCTGCCAGGCTCGCCCTCGATCGGCGCTGCGCTCGCCGCGCTCTCGGGAGCAGGGCTGCTCGATCGCGGCGAGAAGGCGATCGCGAAATTCGCCGCGGCCAAGGACACGATCGAAGACGGCTCGATCCCGCAGCTGCCGCTCTTCGGCTCGCTCGCGCCCAAGCCGCTCGCGCGCCTGCTGGGTGCGATGACCGTGCGCGCGCTCGTCACCGGTGAGCGCGCGATCGAGCAAGCCACCGAAGGGACGGAAGCGTTCGTGGTCGTGCACGGCATCCTGCGCGCCGAGCGCGTCCCGATGAATGCCGATCGCATGACGCTGAGCGAGCCGCCCACGATCCTGGCCGTGCTCGGCCCGGGCGCGATCGTCGGCGAGATGGCGCTCGTCTCCGATGCGCCGCGCGCGGCCGCCGTGGTCGCCGCCGAGCCCTGCGAAGTGCTCGTGATCGGCCGGAGCGATCTGGAGTCGATCGCCAGCGACGAGCCGATCATCGGCCAGGAGCTGGGCGAGTTCTGTCGTGCACGCATGATCGCGAACCTCGTGCGCCACTCGCTGATCCTGCGCGCGGTGCCGCCTGCCGATCGCGTGGCGCTCATGGCGCGCTTCACCACCAAGACGTTCGCCGAGGGCGAGACGCTCGTCGCGGAGGGCAGCGAGAGCGAAGGCCTCTTCGTGATCGCGAGCGGCACCGTGCGCGTCACCAAGAACGACGAGAGCGGTGAAGCGCTCGTGCTCGCCGATCTCGGTCCGGGCGACGTCGTCGGCGAGATCGGAATCGTGCTGCGACGTCCCGCGACCGCGACCGTGCGCGCGCTCTCGGCCGCCGTCGCGATGGAGCTCACGCGCGAAGGCTTCGCCGAGGCGATCAAGGCGTATCCGACGCTGCTCGGCGAGCTCTACCAGCTCGCGACCGAGCGCGACGAAGAGACGCGCACCGTCGTGGGCCAAGAGGTCCTCGACGTCGGCGACGTCGTCCTTCTCTGATGGCCGTCGTCCCATGAAGGGCGCGCGCGAGGAGCTCGCGCAGTTTCTCCGGAGCCGACGCGAGCGCGTGAAGCCGGCCGCCGTGGGGCTGAAGGTCGGTGCGCGGCGGCGCACGCCGGGCCTGCGGCGCGAAGAGGTCGCGCAGCTCGCCGACGTGGGCCTCAGTTGGTACACGTGGCTCGAGCAAGGTCGCGACATCCAGGTGTCGGAGCCACTGCTCGAGCGGCTCGCGCGCGCGCTGCACATGACGCCGGCCGAGCGCGCGCACCTGTTCGAGCTGGCGCACGGAAGGCCTGCACCGCGGCCCGTGCTCGCTGCGAAAGAGGCGAGCGAAGCGCTCCAGCGCGTGCTCGATGCGCATCCGTATCCCGCGGTCGCGACGACGATTCGCTCCGACATCGTCGCGTGGAACCGCGCCGCTGCGATCCTCTACGGCGACTTCGGGTTGCTGCCGAGCGCCGAGCGCAACGCGCTGCGCACACTCTTCACGGTTCCTTCGCGCCGCACGCTCATGCCCGACTGGGAGAAGACGGCGCGCGCGTCGGTCGCGCGATTCCGACACGACGCCGCGCGGGCGCGTGATCGCGCGCCGTTCGACGCGCTCGCGAGCGATCTCCGAGCTGCGAGCCCCGACTTCGCACGCTTCTGGGAGGCGCACGACGTCGCCGAAGGGATCGAGGGCCAGAAGCAGCTCGTGCATCCGAAGGCCGGTGCGATCACGTTCGATCATCTCTCGCTCACGCACGTCGAGCCGGACGGACGCGAGCTGCGCGTGACGTTCTACGCGCCGCAGCCGGGCACGAGCACCGCGCGCGCCGACGCGCTCTTCAGCCAACGCTGAAGCGGACACCGGACCAGCGCTCCGTCTCCCACCAGAGACGCTCGGCGATCGCCGGATCACGCGCCCACGGACGCACGCCGGTGGTGCCTTCGAAGTCGCCTGGCACCGCGACCGAGACGTCCACGTCCTCGCAGTACACGCCGCCCTTTTCGTCGAGCTGCGCGCTCGTCGCGCACCAGACGCTGGTCGCAGCGCCCTGCGCGGGCGTCTTGTAGCTCGAGCGCCAGTCGGCGGGACGAAGCTTCGCGAGCTCTTCGCTCGAGACGGCGCGTGCGAGATCCGTCATGACCGCACCCGGATGCACCGAGAACGCGCGCACGCCTTGCTTCGCGCCGCGTGCGTCGAGCGCGAGCGCGAAGAGGGCATTGGCCGTCTTCGATCGGCCGTACGCGTTCCACTTGTCGTACGCGCGCGCGACGAAGAAGGGATCGTCGAAGTCGAACGCGCCGCGCACGTGCCCGCGCGAGGTGAGCACGACGACGCGCGCACCGTTCGCGCGCACGAGCGCGGGCCAGAGCCGCGCGGTCAGCTGGAAGTGGCCGAAGTGGTTCGTCGCGACCTGCGACTCGTAGCCACGCGCATCGCGCACGAGCGGGACGGCCATGATGCCCGCGTTGTCGATCAGGCGATGGAGTGGCCGCTGGGTGGCGAGGAAGCGCGCGGCGAACGCATCGACGCTGGCCGGGGCGAAGAGGTCGAGCCGATCGATCTCGACGCGCGGGATCCCCTCGAGCGCCTCACGTGCGCGCGCGACGTCACGCGATCCGACGAGCACGGTCGCGCCCGCGCCCGCGAGCGCGCGGGTCGTCTCGAGCCCGATGCCACCGTGGCCACCGGTCACGATCGCGATCGAGCCGGTCAGATCGTGGCCCGCGATGACCTCCTGCGCGGTCGAGCGCGCGCCGAAGCCGGAGTGAATGGGAGCTTGTTCGGTCGTCATGCTCTCCAGATAAGACCGCGCCCCGCGCGTCACCAGAGCGCCTCGTCATCCTGGGACCTGCACCACCAGGATGTGGCCTACGAGAGCAGCCAGTCGAAGAGCAGGCTCATGAGCGTGATCGGGAGCACGAGCCCGATGGCGCTCCCGAGCATGTAGTCGCGGAACCGGATGCGTGTGAGCGCGAGCGCGTAGGTCAGTGCGGGCGTCATGATCAGCAGGATCCGGAGCACCGTGACGGTCGCGATCGGACGCCGATCGACCTGGGCGAGCACGCGCACGAAGAAGGGTCGACGGATCGCGCTCAGCGCCTGGCCGCCGATGCCGCGCACGACGACGAACGCGACCGCGACCGCGGCGAGCGCGCCCAGATAGCCCACGATGCCGCCCGTCACGCGGCCGTACGCGAGGATCGATGCGCCGATGAAGACCCAGCCCGGAACGTGCGCGAGCTCGCCCACGACGAAGAGCGCGACGAACACCACGACGCCGAGCGGGCCGAGCCCGACGATGAGCTCGCGCACGTGCTCGCGCGTCATGTACTCGGTCATGCCGGTCAGGTGCGCCACGACACCGCTCGCGATCACGACGAGCGTGAGGATGCCGAGACGGATCCACGTCTTGCGCCGCTCGGCCGGCGGCGTCGGATCGAGCGCTTCGATCTCTGGAGGAATCTCGCTCACGGGATCGCGTACGTCCCGGTGGCGTGCGCGACGAGCACGCCCTCCGGATCGCCTTCGCTCGAGATCTCGACGGTGCCGACGGCGAGCTTGCGCCCGAGCCGCAAGATGTTCGCGCGCCCGATCAGCGGCTTCGGCGCAGGCTTGCGCAGGAATCGGATGTTGAGATCGCTCGTGACCGCGAGCGGCTCGTAGCCGATGCGCGTGAGCACGGCCGCGTAGAGCGCGGTGTCGGCGAGCGTCATCATCGTCGGCCCGCTCAGCGTGCCTCCCGCGCGCAGCTGGTTGTCGCGATAGTCGATGCGGATCACGGCCTCGCCCCAGCCGAGCGAGAGCACCGAGTAGGGATGCTCACCCTCCATCGGCACCGTCGCGCGCAGCAGCTCTTCGAACTGCGCGATCGTGACGCGCGGTACTTCGTCCGAGCTCATGGCGGCGGAGCATGTCCCTGCGCGCGCAGCGCCGCCAAGTGACGTTGTATGAAGGCGAGCAGCTGATCGCCATCGATCTCGCCGTGGGCGGCCTCGGCGAGCACGCGCGACGGATCGCCGTGCGCGACGAGCCACGCGGCAGCGTCGCGGATCCCGCGCTCGCCACGACGCTCGACGAGCCACTCCACCATCGCGAGCGCCTGGTGATACGCGAGACCTGCATCGGTGGAGTCGTCGATCGCGAGGAACGCATCGTTCATCGATGCGAATGGGATCCACGTGTGCTCGCGCAGCATCAGCTCGTAGCTGCGCACGTGCGGCGGGCCCTCTTCTCCCGACGCATACTGCGCGAGCCCTTCGTCGAGCCACGTGGGCACGTTCGGCACCGCCGGATGGATCGCGGCGTGGAACGACTCGTGGACGAGCGAGCGATCGCCCGCGGGGCTCGAGAGCGTCTCGACGTCGGTCTCGAGCGCGCCGTCGAACACCGCGCCTGCCCAGCCCTGCACGCACGTCGCGCGATGCATCGCTTCGCGATCGGCATGCACGAAGATCGCGAGCTCGCCCCTCACCGGCACGCCGAGCAACGATGCGCCGCGACGGATCCCTGCGTCGACGACGTCGAGCACGTGCGTCGCGTTCTGCCGCGAGAGGCTCGAGGGCGCGATCAGCGTGATGCCGCCGCGCGTGTACGTGATCGCGCTCGTGAAGGATGCGGCGCGGATCGCGAGGCGCGCGCGACGCCGCTGCATGTCGAGATCGTCCGGTACGGAGGCCAGATACGCGTCGAACGCGCGCAGCGCGCCGGCGATGTCGGCGTCGTTCTCCAGGCGCCATGCGAGCGAGTAGGCGATGGCCGGATCTTCTGGGTCGATCGCGAACGCGCGCGCGATGGATCGTCGCGCCTCGCCGTGATCGCCGTGCCGCTCGTGCGCGATGGCCCCGATCACGCAGGGCAGCGCGTCGTCGGGCGCAGCGCGCGACGCGTTGTCGGCGATGCGGATCGCGCGCACGGGATCGTCGTCCGATCCGAGCGCGCGCGCGGCGAGCACCATCGAGACGGCCACGTACGTGTCGAAGCCCTCGTCGACGCGATCGGGCGCACCGAGGAGAAGTCGCAGCGCCTCGTCGCCGCGCGCCGGATCGAGCGCCGCTTCCCATCCGTGCCGCAGCGCAGGGCTGGCGGTCGGTGAGCTCAGCGTCGCGCGCATGCGGTCGTTGAGCTCGGCGATGCGCAGCTGCAGCAGATCGTCGAGCGAAGGGCGCGTGACGGGCGGATCGTCCGCGCCGTCCCCGCACGGATCGACGGGACCATGCGGCGTCACCACGCGCCCGGTGGACGAAGACGAGACCGATGACGAAGACGATGACGACGGTGGCGGCACCGCCACCTGCGCGTCGTGCTCGGCCGGCGCGCTCGCCGTCGCCACGGTCTCGTGACGGGGACGCGCCACGGCCTCCTCTTGCGACCACCACCAGCCGACCAGGCCCAGCAGCGCCAGGAGGACGAGCACCGATCCGATCGTCCTGACGCGGGAATCCAAGGTCGAAATGAACCATGCCGCCCCGCTCTCCGCACGCCGCGCGTCGTTTTTTTGACCCCAACCGCCGGGTCGCTGAGCTTCCGGGGCAAGCGGAGCAGATCAGATGCAAGGCACGGAACGCTCGGAGCTACGCGGCAAGATCCTCGACGGTCGCTACCGGATCGGCGACGTTCTCGGCATCGGCGGCACGGCCGTGGTGTTCGACGCCGAGAAGCTCGACACCGGCGAGACGGTCGTCATCAAGGTCCTGCGACCGACCTTCGTCGACAACCCCGACCTCACGCGCCGCCTGCGCCGCGAGCTCGAGGTGTACCGCAACGTGCGTCACCCGGGCCTGGTGCCGATCCTCGACGAGGGATTCCTCTCGGGCTTCCCCGGCGCGGACGGCTCTCCGTATCTCGTCGTCGAGCGCGTCTACGGCGAGTGCCTGCAGCGTCTCTTGCGTCGCACGGGGACACTGAGCGCGGATCTCGTCGGCGCGATCACGATGCGCGTCGCCTCGATCCTGCACGCCGCGCACGGCCACGGCTACGTGCACCGCGACGTGAAGCCCGAGCACATCCTGATGGACAAGGACGAGAACGGCTGGCTGCGCGTTCGTCTGCTCGACTTCGGCGTGTGCGCATCCATTCGCGCGCCCAAGGACGAGCGCGAGCGCGAGATCGGCCGCGTGTTCGGCACGCCGAGCTACGTCTCGCCCGAGCAAGCGAGCGGTGATCCGGAAGTGGACGCGCGCGCCGACATCTTCGGCCTCGGCATCGTCATGTTCGAGGCGCTCACGGGCCGCCTGCCGTTCAGCGGCAGCAACGTCGCGAACCTCTTGCGCCGCATCATCCGCGAGGACGCGCCGCGCGCCGCGCTCATCCGCCAGGACCTGCACCATGCGTTCGACTCGGTCGTCGCGACGGCGCTCGCCCGCGACCCGGAGGACCGATTCCCGTCGATGCGCTCGCTCTCTCGCGCGCTCACGCCGATCGTGGCCGATCGCCGCAGCGTGGATCAGCGCCTGATCGACTTGCTCCGCTTCGAGGCCCCGCGCGGCAACGGTGTCGCCACCGCCCGCGACGTGCGCATCGTCGCGGCCTAGGCGATGAAATAGAACCGCCCACCTGGGCGTACAATGGGCCATGGCCCAGCCGCGCAAGAACCCAGGCGTCGCCGGTGTTCTCTCGTTCGTGATCCCTGGCCTCGGCCAGATCTACAACGGCGCGTTCCTACGCGGCCTGTTCTGGCTGATCATCACGCCGGGGATGTGGATCGGTACGGGCGGCACGCTCGGCTGGATCTGCCACTTCGTGGCGGCGTACACGGCGTACTCGTACGCCGACGATCTGAACGAAGGTCGCCGACGTTGATGGGGTAGGCTCCCGCCATGGCGGAGCCCAAGAAGTCGAATGCGGTCGCGTGGGTCGTCGGCTGCATCGG
>CAYSCF010000148.1:0-15841 GCA_964429305.1 uncultured Sandaracinaceae bacterium
GAGACGCGCGAGACCCATCTGCTCGGAGCGGGCACCGAGGTGTGGGGCGTGCGTCTCGTGCCCGGTGTCCGCGTTTCGGCGCGCGCGCTGGCGGGCGCGATCGAGAGCCGCGCGCACGCCGATTTCCTCCGCGCGCCGCGCCACACCGATCGCGCTGTGGAGACGATGCGCGTGGCCGAGCACGTGCTCTCGCTCGCGCGCGTCGACGAGCGCGTGCGCGACGCGATGGAGGCCGCCGATCGCGTGGAGGCGACGACCGTCGAGGCGCTCGCAGACCTCGTGCACGCCTCGCCTCGGCATCTCGGGCGCATCTTCGCCGAGGTCGTCGGCGTCGCGCCGAAGCGCGCGCTCGCCATCCTTCGTCTGCGGCGTGCGCTGCGCCTCGCGCGATCCCGAGCGTTCTCGTGGGCCAGGGTGGCGGCGGAGGCGGGCTACGCCGATCAGTCCCATCTCGGTCGCGAGTTCCGAGCGCTCCTCGGCCAGAGCCCGGAAGCGTTCCTTCGCGCGATGGAGGGTGGCTGACGTGCGATGAACGTGATCGCGGTACGCTCCGCCCCATGCCGCGGACCGCACTCCTGGCTCTCGTCCTCGCTCTCTGCATGCCGACGCTCGCGCACGCGCAAGATCAGGCCGCCGAACAGGCCGCGCACGATCAGGAGGCGCGCGCGCTCTTCGACGCGGGCGAGATCGCGTACGCGGACGGTCGCTACGACGCCGCGCTCACCGAGTTCCGGCAAGCGTTCGAGCTCTCGGGTCGTCAGGAGCTGCTCTACAACATCGGGCTCGCCGCGGAGCGGTTGCGACGCGATCAAGAGGCGCTCGACGCCTATCGCGCCTACATCGAGGCGCGCCCCGACGCTGCCAACCGCGCGGCGATCGAGTCGCGCATCCACATCCTCGAGGCCGCACTCGCCCAGCACACCGAACCGACGACGCCGACGACACCGACCGAGCCTGTGGTGCCACCGCAGGAGATCAACGAGGGCGGCATCACCGTGACCGTCGCCGGTGGCGTCGTCGCGATCGTCGGTCTCGTCTTCATCGGCCTGTCCGCATCCGACGCGAGCAGGGTGATGAACAGCGTCTATCCCGCACACTGGTCCGACGTCCGCGGCGCGTACGGCGATGCGACCTCGTTCTCCATCGCCGGTGGCGTGCTCACCGGCGTCGGCGTGGCGTGCGCGATCGGCGGCGCGATCTGGCTCGCGGTCGGCAACCGCCACGCGCACGAGACGCAGGTCTCGTTCGGTCCGAGCGGTCTCTCGCTGCGAGGGACGTTCTGATGCGTATCGCGCTCGCCTTCTCTCTTCTCGCCATCGGCTGCGTGCCTTCGATCCCCGACGGTGCGTTCGTGTGCAGCACCGACGACGACTGTCCGCCCGGGCAGCGCTGCAGTGCGGGCGTCTGCCACGCGGGGGCATTCGACGGGGGATCGGACGCGGGTGTGCTCGACTCGGCCACTCTCGATGCGGGCCCGACGGACGCCGGAGCGGCCGATTCCGGCGTGGACGCGGACCTGGTGGTCGTGCGCGGCACCAACACGTTCGTCGACGACGATCAGAGCGTCGTCGTGCCGATCGATTGGACGACGGCGAACATCGAGCTGCGCTACCAGACCGCGGCGACCACGCTCTCGGACGCGATCTTCCCGATCACGCTCGACGACACGACGCGCGGCTTCGCGGGCGTTCCCGAGGGCAGCGTGATCTACGCGCGACGTGCCGCGGCTTCGTATCTCGTCACCGATCGCCGATCGATCCATGCGGGCGCGACCATCGCCGGGCGTGCCGCTGCACAGACGTCGACCGCGAGCGGCACCGCGCTGCAGCTGCAGAACGTGACGGGCCTCGACGCGTGGCAGACGGGCGACTTCATCGAGCTCTCGGTGTCGAACAACGGCACCTTCATGGCGTTCGGGCAGGCGGATCTGCCGACGCCGCCTGCTGCGGGCGCGACGACGCTGAGCGAGACCATCTCGTGGAGCGCCAACCACACGCCGCTCGTGCTCGGCACGACGATGATGGATCGCCTGCGCGTGTTCCACGTCGCCGCGTACGTCGAGTCCGGCCTCTCGGCGACGCACCTGACCGAGCAGTTCGTCGCGCCCGTGTTCGATCTCCCCGACGACGGAGCGGCCCACGTGATCGGCGGCAACTTCGTGAGCCTTCCGCTCGATCAGACCGCGGTGGTGATGTGGAACGCGCCGGCGTACGAAGCGCTTCGCGCCGAGGTCGGTCCGGCGATCGACCCGGCGGGCGTCTCCGGGATGCCGACCCGACATTCGCTCGTGTTCCAGGGTCTGCCGAACCGTCAGCGCGGGCAGATCCTCTTCGATGGTGCCGTCGATCTCGTGTCTCTGCCGGCCGACGGAACCGCGGCGGTGAATCTCGCGGCGCTCCACTACGCGAACCCGTACATGCCGGACGACGTCGTGCGCACCGTCTCGATGCAGAACGCGATGGTCTGGCGGATCCCGACGGCAACCGCCGCATCGTCGTTCGTGTGGGTCCAGACCTACGAGCAGCTCGACGAGCACGACGCGCCCGCGGCCCTCACGCCCGTCGTCGCGCCGCCGCGGATGCCGGCCGTGAACGGGATGGCGCTCACGGGCTCGACGATCGCGATCTCGGGGCTGCCCGAGATCAGCGTGGGCGCCCCGGTCGTGATCTCGTGGATGGCGCCGGCGCATCTCGCGACGCCGACGGGTTACTCGGTGACGATCGTCGAAGGCATGCTCAACGCGTCGGGCGCGACGCGTCGCTCTCCGCTCGCCCAGTTCGAGCTCGCCGTCGGCACGTCGTTCGTCGTGCCGCCCGGCGTGCTCCAATCGGACCGCTACTACCACCTGCTCGTGCAATCGAACTGGCGTGCCGACCCGACGACGGTCTCGATTCCCCAGGCGCTCGCGGTGACCTCGTCGTCGTTCTTCCACACCACGCCCTGAACGGCGCGCGGCTTTGATAGGCTGCGCATCATGCGCGTCCTCGTCGCCGACAAGCTCTCGTCCTTCGTCCCCGGCCGTCTCCAGGATCTCGGCGCGCGCGTCGAGGTCGACCCCAAGCTCGACGGCGACTCGCTGACCGCGAAGATCGCCGAGCTCGATCCCGCAATCGTCATCGTGCGCAGCACGAAGGTGACGGCAGCCCAGATCGCCGCGGGCAAGGCGCTCTCACTCGTCATCCGTGCCGGTGCGGGCGTGAACACGATCGATCTCGCGGCGTGCTCCGAGCGCGGCATCTACGTCGCGAACTGTCCGGGCAAGAACGCGATCGCCGTCGCAGAGCTCGCCATCGGTCACCTGGTGAACATCGATCGTCGCATCGCCGACAACGTCGCGTCGCTGCGCGCGCACCAGTGGGACAAGAAGACGTTCGGCGAGGCGCGCGGGCTCCGTGGTCGCACGCTGGCGATCCTCGGTTTCGGCGCGATCGGCAAGGAGGTGACCATCCGCGCGAAGGCCTTCGGCATGAAGGTCGTCGGATGGTCGATCTTCCATCCGGGCGAAGCCGAGGCGCACGGCATCGAGCGCGCGCCGACGGCCGAGGCGGCGGTCGCGAACGCCGACGCCGTCAGCGTCCATCTTCCGTTCACGCCCGAGACGAGCAAGCGCATCGGCGCGTCGGTGTTCGGCGCGATGAAGCCGGGCGCGTATTTCATCAACACCTCGCGCGGTGAGGTCGTCGACCAGGACGCGCTCGCGGACGCGGTGCGCACCCGCGGCATCCGGGCGGGCCTCGACGTGTTCGCGAAGGAGCCGAGCGCAGCGAAGGGCGTGTTCGAGGACACGATCGTGGATCTGCCGGGCGTCTACGGCACGTGCCACATCGGAGCGAGCACGGACGAAGCGGAAGAGGCCGTCGGCGAAGAGGTCGTTCGCATCGTCGCCGCGTATCGCAACGCCGAGCCGATCCCGAACTGCGTCAACCTCGCGAAGAAATCTGCCGCGACGCACGTGATCGCGGTGCGCCACGCCGATCGCGTGGGCGTTCTCGCGCGCGTCCTCGGCATCCTGAGCGAGGCTCGCCACAACGTGCAGGGCATGGAGAACATCGTCTTCTCCGGTGGCCAGGCCGCGCTCGTGCGCATCGAGATCGTCGGCGAGCCGGAAGAGACCGTGCTCGCCGCGATCGCGTCGAGCCCCGACGTCTTCCACGTCGGCAGCAGCGCTCTCTGATCGGGGTCACTCCACACCTACGCAAGCGTCCGGATCCAAAGCGGTCTGGCGGGTGGATGTGCATTTCGTCACCCAATCGCGGATCGGCCTGGAATCGCGGCGAATGCTGCGCTTCGTGACGAAATGCGCATCCTGCCGCCGGAGCGGCGTGATCTCGGGCACTTGCGATGGTGTGGAGTGACCCCCGCTCAACGATCGAAGAAGTGGGGGCGCGGCTCGCTCGGCAGCGACGTCTGCCAATCGAACGGCGCGCTCTGATCGTGTAGCTGCGCGACCAGCTCCATCAGCGTTCGGCGGCCGAGCACGTAGCGATCGCTCGCCGTGAGCACGGACGCGAAGAGCTCGCTCGTCGGCGCGTCCACGCCCGGCAACGAGGCCCAAGCGCGTGACACCACGTCGGCGGCGATCGGTCCCGCTTCGAGAGGCAGATCGTGCGCGAGACGCGTGAGTCGCTCGCGCTCGACACGGAGCTCGGCGGCGATCTCCGGCGTGCCCATGGACACGCGTCCGATCATCTCCGCGTTGATCAGGAAGTACTCGCGCTTGCGCGGGCGAATCCAGAGCACCGCGGCCCAGAGCGCCGGCACTTGCGATGCCTCCTCGAACGGCGCCGCGACGCCGTGCTCGGTCGCGAAGTGGATCTCGGGCGGGCTCGTGCGAGTGTCGTACACGACCAGCAGCGACTCCGGCCGGAGCTCGATGCGCGCGAGATGATTCCCCGCCTGTCCGAGCCGCGTCGCCCATGCGGTCGGCCATGCGATGCGCCGTCCGTCGCGCGCTGGCTCGAGCAGATGGGTCGCCACGTCCGAGCGATCGGCGTCGAGCGCCGCATCGAGCGCGCTGGCCTCCGACGTATCGACTACGCTCGTGCCCGCGCGCACCGCATCGGCGTCGATGTCGCTCAGCCACGCGTAGAGCACGGGCGCTGCGAAGTGCGTCTCGCTGATCGCTTGCGCCCGCAGCCACTCGCGCACGACCCGCTGTTGGGCATCGAGCGGCGCGGGAGGGCTCGGCGGCGGACGGCCCGCATCGGGCGCATGCGCTCCGCTTTCGCAGGAGCACCCCGCGAGAATCAGCGCGAAGAGCAGCGATCCCGTGCGCACCACGCGAGCGTACGACGTGCTAGGAAACGCGTCCTCATGCGTTTCATCGACGAGCTCAAGCGAACTCACTACGCGGGCGCGCTCCGCGAGACCGACATCGGCAAAGAGGTCGTCCTCTTCGGCTGGGTCCACGCGCGCCGTGATCACGGCAAGGGCATCTTCATCGACCTCCGCGACCGCGAGGGCATCGCTCAGGTGCTCTTCGAGCGCGGCGCGGCTGACGCGTTCGCCATCGCCGATCAGGCGCGGAGCGAGTGGGTGCTCGCCGTGCGCGGCACCGTCACCGATCGCGGCGACATGCGGAACCCGAAGATGCCGACCGGCGCGGTCGAGGTCGTCGCGACCGAAGCGTTCGTCTTCAACAAGTCCGAGACGCCCGTCTTCCCGATCGAGGACGACATTGACACCAACGAGGAGAAGCGGCTCGAGCATCGCTACCTCGACCTTCGTCGTCCGCGTCTGCAGAAGAACATCCTGACGCGCAGCAAGATCTACCATCACACGCGCAACCACTTCGTGGACCACGGCTTCGTCGAGGTCGAGACGCCCATCTTCGTGAAGTACACGCCCGGCGGCGCTCGAAACTTCCTGGTGCCCGCGCGTCTGAGCCCGGGCTCGTTCTACGCGCTCGCGGAGTCGCCGCAGCTCTTCAAGCAGCTGCTCATGGTCAGCGGCTTCGATCGCTACATCCAGATCGTGAAGTGCTTCCGCGACGAGGACCTCCGCGGCGATCGCCAGCCCGAGTTCACGCAGATCGACGTCGAGATGAGCTTCGTCAACCAGGACGACATCTTCGGCATCATCGAGAAGCTCGTGATCCGCCTGTGGAAGGAAGTGCTCGGCGTCGATCTGACGAAGCGCTACCCGGAGAAGGACGGCAAGCACTTCCCGCGCATGCAGTTCGAGCACTCGATGGCCCAGTACGGCAACGACAAGCCCGACCTGCGCTTCGCGATGCCGCACGTCGATCTCACGCGCATCGTCGTGGAGAACGGCGGCGGCGGGGTCGCGATGCTCACGCCCATCGCGGAGAAGTTCGCGAGCGGCGCGTACCGAATGGACCTGCCGGAAGAGATCGTGAAGGCGATGGTCGTGCCGGCGGCGCAGGCCGGATCGCTCTCTCGCGCCGAGCTCGACAAGCTCGAGGCCTACGTGAAGCAGATGGGCGCCAAGGGCCTCGCGCGCGCGAAGATCGGCCCGAGCGGCGAGTGGCAGCAGTCGCCGATGGCCAAGACCGCGACCAAGGAATTCGTCGCGGCGGTGAACGCCGCGTGCGGCGTGAAGGAAGGCGACCTCGTCTTCTTCCAGTTCGGCCCCGAGACGATGGTCCACACGGTGATGGCGAACCTGCGCCTGCACCTCGGCAAGAAGCTCGGGCTCATCCCGCAAGTGGGCGCCAAGAACGAAGCGAATCCGACGGGCGACTGGAACTTCCTGTGGGTCGTCGAGCCGCCGCTCTTCGAGCGCGGAGAGAAGCCCGGCCAGTGGGTCGCGGCCCACCACCCGTTCACGCGCCCGCACGACGGCTCGCTCGGGGATCTCGAGAAGGATCCGGGCAAGGTGCTCTGCTACCGCTACGACCTCGTGCTCAACGGCGTCGAGCTCGGCGGCGGCTCGATCCGCCTGCACGATCCCGAGGTACAGAAGCGCGTGTTCGCGACGCTCGGCATCGACGACGCGACCGCGCAGGAGAAGTTCGGCTTCTTGCTGAGCGGCCTGCGCCACGGCGCTCCCCCGCACGGCGGCATCGCGCTCGGGCTCGATCGCCTGTGCATGCTGCTCACCGAGAGCGAGAGCCTGCGCGACGTGATCGCGTTCCCGAAGACGGGCAAGGGCTCCGATCTGATGACGGGCGCGCCGGGCACGGTGCTCCCCGAGCAGCTCGCCGAGCTCAAGGTCCGCTCGCTCGTCTGAACGAGCAGAGCGGCGGAATGCTGGCGCGCCCGGCGCGTTGTACGACATGCACGCCGAGCACGTCGTGGCGTTGTTCCTGATCGGAACGGTCGCGTACTCGTTCGCCCGCATCCGCCAGGACGAACGTCTCATCGAGGCTGCGTTCGCTCGGATCTGCGGTTCAGCCAGGATGGCATCGGTCTGCACTCGACCTGGAGAGCTCCGCTCTCGTACCGGTGGTCGCGTATGACCGCCGGCTTGCGTGTCACGGGCTCCGAAGCATTTCTCGTCCGGAGCCGCGGAACGCCGATACAGCTGCTCTTCCGAGACGACGATCCGACGAAGGTCGGCTACTGGCTGCGCGTGACCGCGATGGAGGTCGAAGGTCGAACGCTCGTGATCGAGGGCACGCGCCGCTGGGCCAGCGCGACACTGCGTTTGGAATGCCCCGACCCGGACCGCGCATTGCGCGTGTTGCGAGCCGTCGGCCGGCGAACGGCCACCTATCGCACCCGTTCCAACGACCCCATCCGCTGAGCATGGGATGCCGAGGAGCACGGACGCGCCCTCGTCGCTTGACAATACATTAGCAATCGCTAATACGTTGGTCGTGCATCGACGCACTGCCGAAGCCGACGTGTTCCTCGCCATCGCGGATCCCACGCGGCGCGCGATCCTGCATCGCCTCGCGAATGGCGAGCAGACCGCCGGCGATATCGCGGCGCCTTTCGCCGCGTCGCAATCGGCCATCTCGCAGCATCTGGCGATTCTGCGTGGCTCGGGCCTCGTGCGGGTCCGGAGCGAAGGGCGTCAACGCATCTACATGCTGCGGCCCGCGCCGCTCAAGCGCGTGCAGAAATGGATCTCTCACTACGAGCGCTTCTGGAACGAGAAGCTCGATGCGCTCGGCAAGTATCTCGACGAGGAAGGAAGCGAACCGTGACGACGATCAAGATCGAGCGAACCTATCCGCACTCTCCCCAGCGCGTGTGGCGCGCGCTCACCGATCGCGCCGCCGTGAGCGAGTGGCTGATGAAGACCGACGACTTCGAGGCGAAGGTCGGCGCGAAGTTCGTGCTGCGCGCCAAGCCCCAGCCGGGATGGCGCGGCTTCGTCGAGTGCGAGGTCATCGCGTGCGAGCCGGAGCGCGTGCTCGCGTACACGTGGGTCGGCGACGAGAACCGCCCGCCGATGACCGTGCGATACGAGCTGATCGCGGACGGCAAGGGCACGAAGCTGATGTTCGAGCACTCGGGCTTCCGCGGCATCGGCGGCTGGATGCTCGCGCGCTTCATGATGGGCCCGGGCTGGAAGAAGATGATGAACGTGCGGCTTCCGACCGTGCTCGATCGCGCTGACGCGGGTCACGGCTCGCTTGCGGCGTGACGTCCGCATCGAGCGCGTCTTGCCGCATCCGCGCGAGCGGGTGTGGCGCGCGCTGAGCGATCCCGACGTGCTCGGGCGCTGGCTCATGCCGACGGACTTCGCGCCCGAGCTCGGTCGTGCGTTCACGTTCCGGATGAAGCCGCAGCGCGGATGGGACGGCGTCACCCACTGCGTCGTCACCGAGATCGTGGAGGGCGAGCGCGTCGCTTATTCGTATCGAGGCCACGCCCGTGGCGACAAGCCGATCGCATGCGCGGGGATCGAGTCGGAGCGCGTCCAATCGCTCGGGCGCGGCGTGTTCGCCGATCTCGACACCGTGCTGCGCTTCACGCTCCACGATGCGCCCGGCGGAACACGCCTCGTGATGGAGCACATCGGCTTCGAGGGCTGGAAGCTCGTGCTCGTGAGCTTCGTGATGGGGCAGGGCTGGAAGAAGATCCTCCGCGCGCGCCTGCCCGCGGCGCTCGACGCGCTCGCGTGAGCCCGCTACCTTCGTGGGGTGAAGCGCGCATCGCTGGCGATCTTGCTGCTCGGATCGACGCTCGTCGCGGGCTGCCCGCGCACTGATCCGCCGCCCGATCGCATGGGCGGCATGCCGTGCGTGACGAACGCAGACTGCAATCCCGACCGCATGTGCGGCGAGATGGCGCTCTGCATCACGGGGATCTGCGAAGAGGGCCACACGCTCATCGTGGCGTGCCCCGGCATGGGCGAGCGACCCTAGCTCGCGGTCGGACGCGCTCGCATCTGCCAGACGATCGCGAGGACGAGGATCGCGAGCAGCACGAGCGAGGCGTTCAGCGTCCCGAGATCGAGGCCGCCGCGCTCGTGCGACTTGGTGAGGAAGTCGCCGCCGGTCGCGCCGAGCGGGCGCGTCAGCACGAACGCGCACCAAAAGAGCGCGACGCGCGAGATCTTCGTGAAGAAGTAGAGGAGCACGATCACGCCGATCACCGCGGCGAGCAGGAGCGCGACGATGCCGAAGCCGAGGCCCGAGTCGTCCGCGAGGAAGTCGCCGAGCGCCGTGCCCAACGTGTTCGAGACGAGGATCGCGATCCAATAGAAGATCTCGGCCTTGCGCGTCGTGACGCGATCGACCGAGAGCGAGCCGGTCGAGAGACGCCAGGCGACGAGCACCGCGACGAGCAGCGTCACGAGGATCGCCGCGCCGGTCGCGTACCCGAGCCCGAGCGTGCGATCGAGGTAATCGCTCATCGTCGTACCGGCCGTGCTCGTCGAGACGATCACCGTCCAGTAGAGCCACGGATGGTGCTTCGTGACCGCGAGCTGGGCTGCGAGCGTGACGAGGAAGATCGCGACGAGGATCAGCGTGCTCGTAGCGTAGCCGACATTCATCGTCTGCGCGAGGAGATCACCGGCGGTCTCGCCGAGCGTCGTGGCCGCGATCTTCGTGATCCAGAAAGCGAGGGTGATCTTGGGGAGCTTGTCGTTCACGTGGTCTCGCGCGGCGCGCAGTGGATGACGCCGAGCGTCTCGAGGCTCGCGGTCGGCTGATCGCGCCATGGCGTCCACGCGAGCGACCGCACGAGGCTCTCACGCGGCTGATCGCGGCGGAAGAAGTTCGCGCGGACGTCGACCGGTCCGTCGACGCCGAGCGCGCGCCACGGGATGCGCATCTCGGTGACCCACTCCTCGTCCTCGAGATCGTCGACGTCGAGCGTCGCATCTGCGTCGACCTCGACCGTCACGCCGTCGGGAACGGTTCCTGCGCTGGCTGATGGCACGTGCCATCGCACCGTTGCCGATGGATCGACGTCGAGCACGAAAGTTCCGCCACCGGGGACGTGCAGGATCGCGCCGACGCGATCGCTCGAGACGAGATCCTCGTCGGCCGCGTAGATGGAGAGCGTCAGCGCGTCGCGATCGCAGAGGGCGCGTGCCTCCGTGTACGGTGTGACCGCCTCGCCGCTCCGCGCGTCCACGAAGCGGCTCGAGACTTCGGCCTCACGCCATGCAGGATCGTCGAGCTCGCCGTCGATGTGCTCGGCGGCTCCGTGCGCAGCGGCGAGCGTGATCGGTGCGGGAGGCTCTCGCGGCGACGGCGAGCCGCACGCGGCGAGCAAGCTCACGAACATCCAGCGCCTCATGGCGCGCTGCTCCCGTCGGGATGGACGCGGAACGTGTCGTTGAGCGTGCCGCCCATGTAGTCGAGCTCGCGCACCTCGATGTCACCCGAGCCGAGCTGCTGCACGGTGAGATAGCCGTAGTCGTAGCTGCCCGCGGGCGGCGCGCCGCCGAGGCCGATCGTGACTTCGTTCGTGCCGCGGCGGTGATAGTAGGTGTGCGAGTGCCCGGTGATGCGGAGCGTGACGGACGACGCCGCGAGGATCGCGTTGATCGGCGCGAGCCCCGGCGGGCCCGACGAGGTGTCGGCCGGCTCGTGATAGACGACGAACGTGTACGTCGTCGGCGTCGTGAGCGCGTTGCGCAGCCACGCATCCTGCGTCGCGTCCCATGCGTTCGGCGCGGCGAAGATCACCTTCGAGGTCCAGCGACCGTCCGTCGCGTCGATTCGCAACTGGTAGTACGGCGCGGTCTGTCCGATCGGCGCGAGCATGTCCGAGAGGAACGAGCGGTAGTTGTTCGTCAGGCCGTCGGCACCGCTCGCGCCGCAGTTGCTGCTCGTCTGGCCGGTGCACTCGTGGTTGCCCATCGCGAAGAACACGGTGCCGGAGTACGCCGCGCGCGCGCCGAGATAGAGCCCCATCTGTGCGTGCGCCCCGGGGCCGTGTGGGCCGGCGAAGCAGTAGTCGCCGGTGACCAGCGCGAACTCCGGGTGCGGTGAGAGCGCCTCGAGATCCGTGTAGAGCTGCTGGACGATCGTCGTCGGATAGCCGGACGTCGTGTCCGTCTCGACGGCGGGGCGCGAGTCACCGAGCACCGCGAAGAAGAGGCTCGAGACCGTGCCTCCGCTCGGGCCCACGTTGCCCGTCGGAGGTGGACCGGCATCGACGGGCGCCACTCCCGCATCGCTCTCGCCGCAGCTCGTCGGTGCCGGCTGGCAGCGGCAGCTCGCGGTGTTGCACCACCAGCCGCCGTAGCAGCCGTTCGTCGCGCACGTTCCGCCGGTCGAGCACGAGCTGCAGCAGGCGCTGGCGCTCGGCCCAGTGAGGTTGCCGCATGTCTGCGGCATGGCCGCATCGATGCCGGTGCCCGCGTCGACCTCGGTCGGTCCCGCATCGACGTCGGGCTCCGCGCCACACTGCGGAACGTCGGGCACGCAGACCATCACCTGATCGCCGGACACCGTCGTGTACGCCTGACAGCTCGATCCCGCGGCACAGCCGCCCTCGCACGAGGGCGCGCACGCGACGTCGAGCGCGTACTGGATGCACTGGTCGTCGCCGCAGTCCGCGCTCGACAGGCAATCGAGACAGCGGAAGCCGCTTGCCGCCACGCCGGTGTCTGGCGCCTCGCCGCGCGGCGTCGAGCATGCCGAGATGGCGACGAGCAAGGGCACGAGCGAGAGAAAGAGAGCGCGCATGAGTGCGATTCCTGCGAGTCGGTCCGGACCGACGAGCGATCCCGTGCCGCGGCTCGGCGATGGCGTGCGCGCAGACACGCATCTGAGTGCCCGGCCCGAGCCGAAATCTTCGCCCTGCTCGCCGGAGCCGGGGGCTATCGTGGAGCGAGCGACATGCGCTGGGTGCCCGTCTCGATCGTCGTGTGGATGGCAATGGTGGCCCCAGCGATGGCCCAGTGCGAGCTCTCGGTCCGCATCGACGGAGATCCGACTCTCGTCCCCGCGATGCGCGAGGCGCTCGCCGAGCGAGGGGTCACCATCGACGATCCGCGCTGCGCGGCCGCGGAGTCCTCGTCTCTGACGGTGACGCGCACGGCCCACGGCGCGGTGCGCCTCCAGCTGCGGGCGCCGGACGGCTCGAACGCGAGCCGGGACGTCGATCGCGTGACGACCGCCGCGATGCTGGTCGAGTCGTGGACCGAGGCGACGCGTCTCGATCTGCTCGAGCCGCCCTCGCTTCCGACCGCGCCGGGCGCGACCGCGACGTCCGAGGCTTCGGCGCCGCCCACCGTCGCGCCGGATCCCGCGCCCCCCTCGACGCTCGTCACGCTCTCGGCGCACGGCATCTTCGCGCTCGGCGACGAAGGATCGAGCTGGTTCGGCGCACAGATCGGCGCGTGCGTACGTGCGGGCCCTGCATGCATCGGCGCGAACGCGCGCTATCTGTCGGACGGAGGGCTCAGCGACGGAACCGTGTCCGAAGGAGGCAGCCGCACCTACCTCGGCGGCGACCTGGAGCTCTCGCTGCCGTTCACGCCCGTCGCGTTCATCACGCTCGCGCCTGCGATCGCGCTCGGGCTCGGGTGGATGGACATGGTCGTGCTCGACGGCACGCGCACCGTGGTCGTCGACGGTCTACGTGCGATGGTGAGCGGCTCGTTCGCGGGTGCGGTCGCGCTCGTGGACTGGCTCTCGCTCGAGCTACGCATCGCCGTCAGCTGGTCCCCCTTGGCTCGACAGTCGAGCTGGATGACCGAGGGCGCTTCGTTCGATCCGGATCCGGTCGTGCTCGGCTCCGTTCTGCTGGGTTTGAGGGCCGATCTGCGATGACGGCTCGCTGCGAAGATTTCCGGCACGGCCGGGCACTCAGGGACGTGACCTGGGCATCACGAAGGGCGGCGCGACGGTGAGCGCGCGCGTCATCCGCCTGCATCGGTCGTCGGGGACGGAGCCGATCACGCTCGGCGACGAAGCGTTGGTCGCGGCCTGCGGCGTCGGGGATCTCGCGGCGCTCGGTGCGCTCTACGACCGACATCACGAGGCGGTCGCTCGATTCGTCGCACGCCTGAGCAGCCGCGGCTCGGGTGAGGTCGACGATCTCGTACACGACACGTTCTTGGCCGCACACTCGGCCGCGCCCCGCTTCCGCGGCGCCTCGACCGTCAAGACGTGGCTGCTCGGGATCGCGTCGAACGTGGTCCGTCACTCGCTGCGATCGCGCGGCCGTCGGCTCGCGCTGGCCGATGCGATCACGCGCCTGACGCAGGAGCCAGTGGCGCCGCCCGATGCGACGCTTCAAGCGAACGAGCTACGCAGCGCAGTGGCCGAGGCCATCGCGAGCCTGCCCCACGATCTGCGTGTGGTGTTCGTGCTCTGTGATCTCGAGGAGCTCTCGGGCGCGGAGGTCGCGGCAGCGGTCGGCATCCCCGAAGGCTCCGTCTACCGGCGGCGACACGAGGCGCGTCGCGCGCTGCGCGAGCGTCTGGGGAGCGTGCGATGACCACGCGAACTTGCTCACAAGTCGCGCGCGTGATCGGCGTTCGTCCGAGCGAGCTCGATGCGAGCCTGCGCGCGCACGTGGAGCGATGCGCGGAGTGCACGCGCGAGCTCGAGGCGCTCGAGCGTATCGTCGACGCCGGCCGCGAGATCGATCTCGGCCCCGTCGACCCCGCACGGACGGAGCAACGGCGTGCGCGCCTGCTCGAAGCCGCGCGACGCAGCGCCGGGCCACGCGCTTCTCGCACGCCGATCGTGGTCGCGGGGCTCGCCGTGGCCGTCGCGGTCGCGATGGTCGCGATGCTCGCTGTCGATCGATTCGCGCCCGCGGCGACGGCGACGCCCCGTTCCGAAGCGCTCGCGCTCTCCGAGCCGCCCACCACGGTCGCGCGCACGCACGGCGCCGTCCGTGCGTCGGCTGGCGCGCACTTCACGCTGCTCTCCGACGCGCCGGACGAGATCGTGCGGCTGGTAGAGGGCGCGATCACGGTGTCCGTGACGCCCCTGTCGCCGGGCGAGCGGTTTCGTGTGGTCGTCGGTGACGCCGAGGTCGAAGTGCGCGGCACCGCGTTCGAGGTCGCAGCGCAGGATGATCGGCTCGAGTCGGTCGACGTTCTGCACGGTGCGGTCGAGGTGCGGCTCGAGGGCAGTGCGCCGACGCTGGTGCACGCGGGCGAGCGATGGGCCCGTACGGTCGAGGACGCGAGCGAGGTGGAGAACGCGGCGCCGATCGACGAGACCGCGTCCGTTCGCGCCTCGCGCCCGCGTGCGCCCGCGCCGCCGTCGATCGACGAGACCCGCAGCCGCGCACCGTCGTGGACCGCCGCGAGCGGGTTCGAGACGGGCTGGAGCGCGCTCCACGACGGAGACCCGCTCGCGGCGGCGACGGCATTCGGAGAAGTGCTCGCTCGCGCGCCTCGCGACCCACTCGCGGAGGATGCGAGCTTCTGGCGCGCCGTCGCGTGGTCGCGCGCCGAGCGCACGACGGAAGCGCGCGTGGCGCTCGAGTCCTTCGTCAGGACGTATCCGCGATCGGTGCGCGCACCCGAGGCGTCGGTGATGCTCGGTTGGCTGCTGCTCTCGAGCGGCGAGAGGGAAGGAGCGCGCGCGATGTTCGAGCGTGGCACGAACGATCCGAGCGAGCGCGTCCGCGCGAGCGCAGCCCGCGGCCTCGCCGCGATCCCCGCGGCCATTCCCTGAGATCGTTCTCCTGCTCGCGCGCACGACGAGGCCCGTCGCCACTGTCGCGTCCTGACACATTGCAGCGCGACGCTTCGCGCGTAGGGTGGGCCCATGTCGAAGATCGTTTCTCTCTTGTGCGTGTGTGCGTTGGCGGGCCTGACGGCGTGCGGCGGTTCCGGCTCCAGCAGTTCGGGCGCCGGCGCCTCGAGCGGTGGCGAGCACGAAGATCACCACCCGCACATCGCCGAGGTGACCGCGCTGCACGACGAGATCGCGCCGGTGTTCCACGCCGAGCCGGGCGTCGTCCGAGCGACGGCCGCGTGCGATCACGCGAGCGCGCTGCGCGATCGTTCGCTCGCCGTGCAGAGCGCGACACTTCCTGCGTCGATCGATGCCGAGGCATGGCGGAGCGCGACGATCGATCTCGTGGTGTCGGCCGATGCGCTCCAGACCGAGTGCAGCGGACAGGGGCCCGCCGTCGAGGAGCGCCTCTCCCATCTCCACGACTCGTTCCACCGCGTCATGGAGATCGCGACCGGCGAAGAGCACCACGAGGAGGGCGAGCACCACGACGGTGACCACCATCACGATGGCGATCACGACGCGCCGGACGCCGGCGCGCCGATGCCCTGATCAGAGACGCTCGATGACGGTGGCGATGCCCTGGCCGCCACCGATGCACATCGTCACGACGCCGATGCGTCCGCCTGTCCGCTCGAGCTCGTCGAGCGCCGTGCCGAGCAGCATCGCGCCCGTCGCGCCGAGCGGATGACCGAGCGCGATCGCGCCGCCGTTCGGGTTCACGCGATCCGGATCGATGTCGAGCGCGCGCACGGTCTGGAG
>CAYSCF010000149.1:0-15803 GCA_964429305.1 uncultured Sandaracinaceae bacterium
TCGCCGCGACGCGGACTGCCGGTAGTCCAAGGTCCGACTTCGGCGCAGACTCCAAGCTGGATATGCATCGACTCGCCGTCCTCGTCCTCGCGCTCGTCCTGGTCGTCCCGGCGGCTGCGCTCGCCCACCGCGCGCCGCCCCGACTCGGGGAGGCGACGAGCGCTGGCGGTGCGGCGGGTCCCGCCGCGGACGCGATCGCGCCGGGCGGCGGAGGCGTGGGCGCGGGCGCGGCCCGCCGCCGGATCATGGCGGACCCGCCGTTGGATGCGCCGACACTGCACGCGGCGCTCGCGGGTACGAGCGGCGAGCTCGAACAGTGCATGGCCGCCTCCGGCGTGAGCGGCACGATCCACGTCACGGCGAGCATCTCGCTCGCGCACGCGCTCGGCCTCGACATCGGCGCGCCACGTCACGACGTCGCCGTGACGCAATGTGCCGAGCTCGTGCTCCGTCGCGCGTTGACCGCGCTCGCGGCGCGTCCCCTGGATCGACCGCTGCGCTCGACGCTCGCGGTGCGCCATCGCGTGCCCCGCGCGCCGCGCGTTCCGCCGCCGGCCCCGCCCGCGACGGGCGATCTGTCGGCATTCGAGGGCCCCGTGCGCGCGGCGATCGAGAACGATCGCTCGGCGATGATCTCGTGTCTCTCGTCGGCCGCGCCCGGCACGACGGGCGATGCGTCGCTGCGCATGACGCTTCGCCCCGACGGAACGCTCTCGCTCGCGAGCGCGAGCCTGCCGAGCGGCGTTCCCGCGGGCCCGGCGCTGCCGTGTCTCTCGTCGCGGATTGCGAACCTGCACTTCGCGCCTGCGCCGCCGCGCGCGATCACGATCACGCACACGCTCCCGCTCGGACTCTGAAGGTCAGATCGTGAACGCGAGCGTCGCGCGCCGCTGACCGAGCTCGAGCTGCAGGTCGTACGTGCCGATGACCTGGCCCCCGACCGCGACGGTCACGTGCGCCGGCGTCGAGCCCGCGACGCCGCAGTCGCCCCAGTAGTGCACGTCGACCCGATAGGCGCCGGTCGGCGGCGCTGCGGTCCAGTGCACGTTCTCGATCGCCTGGCCGCCAGGGATGCACGCGCCTCGCGCATCGTGATCGAGCGTGCCGCCGCTCGGTGACGTGCGATCGAGATAGCTGATCGTGAAGCCCGAGGGCTCCGTCACGTAGAGATCGAGGTCGGCTCCGCTGTCCCACGCGAGCGTGATCTGCACCGGCCCGCTGTCCCAGCCGCAGCCCTCGTCGATGCGCCCGTCGCAGTCGTCGTCGCGCGCGTTGCACGGGTCCGAGGGCGCCGGGACGCACGCGCCGTTCTCGCTCGTCACGCCGGGCGGGAGAGCATCGACGTGCGCAGTGATCGCCATCGGTGCGCTCCGCTGATCGATCGCGTGCGCCATCGTCGCGGGGACGGCCGGCGGCGCGCCACCGCATCCCAGCAACGAGAGCAGGGCGGCGGGAACGACGCGCGCGGCCGGTTGTCTCATGGTCGTGCTCTAGCAGCCCGCGTGGGCTCCGAGCGAGAAAGCGGGTTACGCTTCCCATGAACATGGCGTCGGCTCCGAACGTGGATCGCGCGGCGCTGAGGCTTCTGCCCAGCGAGCAGGTGATCTGGTCGGGCCGTCCCGAGCGCGACGTGCCGCGCGATGGATTCTGGGTCGTCACGCCGGCGATCGCGCTCGCGGTCGGTGGCATCGCGCTCTTGTTCGCGACGCTGCTGGCCGTCGCGGATCTGCCGGGCTGGCAACAGAGCGCGCTCGTCGTCTGCTACTCGATCGTGCTCGGCGTCGGCTCGATCCTCGCGCCTCGCTACGTGCTCGATCCGTGCGAGTTCGTGATCACCGATCGTCGCGTCATCTGGCGACGCGGTCGCTCGACGCGATCGGTGGAGCGCGACGCGATCTCGTTCGCGCGCATCCACTGGCATCGCAGCACGCCGGGCGTCGGCAACCTCGAGATCGTGCGGGCAGTGCCGTTCGGCCCGCTCGCGCGCAGCCAGCGCGTGATGTTCCACGACGTGCGCTCGCCCGATGCGGTGCTCGCGATCGCGCGCGACGGAGAGCTCGGCGACGCGTCGAGCGACTCGCAGATCCCGCTCGCGGAGCGGCTCGATCTCGGCGAGAAGGTGATGTGGGGCGCAGGTCCCGAGGGCTCGCTCCTCGGCGCGCGCGACCTCGCGACCGCGGCGCTGGGTGTCGTGATCATCGGTGTGGGCGTGACGTATCTAGGCGCCGCCGGTCGCGTGCTGCTCGGGCTCGAGGCCGTCGGTCTCGCGCCGGGGTCGCTGATCTGGACGCTGCTCTTCTGCGCGATGGGGGCGACGTTCTTCTTGCTCGCGCTCGTCGGGGGCGTGCTCGTGTGGTGGGGCGTCGTGCGCGCGCGCGCGGAGGGGCGCGACACCGAGTATCTCGTCACCGATCGACGCGTGCTGATCCGCCGCGGTCGCACCGAGCTCTCGCTCGATCGCGGGCGCGTGTTCGACATCGCATCGCGCCCGGGCCTCTTCGGCGTGACGCACGCGTTCTTCATCCTCGACGGCAAGGAGGCGCGCGCGCTCGGGGACTCGGGCGCGCTCACCGGGCTCTTGCCAGCGCGCGATGCGGTGCCGCCCGTGTTCTACGAGCTACGCGACGTCGAGGCGCTTCGCGAGCTTCTTCTGGGACGCCCGTCGCGACCTTCGTTCGAAGACGCGGCCTAGCGCGAGCAGGAGCGCGAGCGAGAGCGAGAAGGGCGGACGAGTCGCGTGCGAGACGCGGCACCCGCAGCCGCTCGAGACCATGTGCGCGCCCACCGATCCATCGGGCCGCAGCACCGCGACGGTCGGGCCGACGTCGCCGACCGCGTGCGCATCCGCGGGCGCGACGAACGCGTCGGGCGACGTGCCCGCGTCGCTTCCCGCATCGATCATCATTCCCCCGTCGTGACCGAGCGTTCCGTCGCCGCTCGCGAACGCGCGCAGGCTCTCCACCGTCCCGTTCCACACGTTGCGATCGCAGTCGGATCCGGTCGATACACCGGGCACGATGCCGGTGACGCAGCCCGTGCAGTTCCCGTCCGAGTACTGCCAGAACTGCCAGTCGTTCCAGCTGCTCGCGACCGCGACGCAGCCGTGGATGTAGCCTGGCACCCAGAGCGCGCTCGACGGCTCCATCGCGGCGCTCGACAGATACTGCGAGCCGTCCCACACGCGAGCGCTCGTGTAGATCATCGGCTGCTTGCCCGTGATGCTCGCGACGCGCGTGACGAGATCTTCGAGCACCATCGCGGCTTCGTCGGCCGTCGCGCATCCCGCGCCGCCGACCACGCACGTGTGGCCGGGCGTCGAGTACGGGCACATGCACTCGACGTCGATCGTGACCGGCAGATCTCCGTCGCCGAGCACGCCGACCGCGTCCGAGATGTGCTGCGCCTGCGTCTGTGCATCGAGCGTCGGACGGAAGAAGTAGTACGCGCCGCGGACCATCCCGGCCGCCTGCATGCCGGACCAGTTCGCCGCGAACGTGGTGTCGATGTGGTTTCCGTCGGCGATGCGCGCGATGCCGAACTCGCGGCCCGAGGCGTGGACCATGTTCCAGTCGACCGCGCCCTGGTACTCCGCGACGTCGATGCCTTCGACCGTGGTCGTGTGGCAGACGGTGAGCGCCTCGATGCTCGCTTCTTCGGGCGGCGCGGCGGCGCAGCCGACGAGCGCGAGCATCAGAGCGAGCGCGAGAGCGCGGGACATCGGAACGAGGGTGTCAGTGAGGACGGGCGTTGTCGATGGCGTCATCGCCTCTTCTCGGGCGCTCGCGCGCGAAGTTGAGCGAAAGGCCCGACGGAACGTCGAAGGCGTGGCCACTCAGGATCGATCGCCGTGGAACGCGCGCCGCCGCGCGCGGCAGGAGGCTCCATGCACCGTCGTTCGTTCCGCCCCACGCAGGCCGTGGTGGCGGTAGGTCTCGTCTTGCTCTCGGGCTGCTTCGAGCGCTCGCTGCGCGCCATCGCTCCGTGCGAGCGCGCGCGCGTCGCAGACACGATCGAGATCGAGAATCTCGAGAACGTGGATCTGCTCTTCGTCGTCGACGACTCCGGCTCGATGCAAGAAGAGCAGAGCGAGCTCATCGGTCAGATCCCACGTCTGGTGCGCATCCTCGCGACGGGCGACAGCGGTCTCGACGGAACGATCGACTTCCATCCCGCGCGCTCGATCCACGTCGGCATCGTGAGCAGCGACATGGGCGTCGCCGCCGCGACGGGCGTGTCCTCGTGTGCGACCGGCGACGGAGACGACGGCCTGCTCCGCGTCGGCAGCACGCGCTGCGCGACGACGCAGCGAGGTCCCGTCCTCGCGTTCACTCAGGGCGACGACGCGGCCACCTTCGCCAGCGACGTCGGCTGCGCCGCCAACCTCGGGGTCACCGGCTGCGCCGAAGAACAGCCGCTCGAGTCGATGCTGAAGGCGCTCTCGCCGAGCACGCCGCAGGTGTGGACCATTCCGGGCTACGCAGCGCCGAGCTTCATCGACGGCAGCGGGCACGGCGGCGACGGCGACGCGAACGGAGGCTTCGTCCGCGCCGACTCCGTGCTCGCCATCATCCTGATCTCCGACGAGAACGACAGCTCCACGATCGATCCACGTCTCTTCGTGCCCGACGACCCGACCTACCGCAGCGGCAACCTCGCGCAGCGCGGCTTCTACTTCCCGGACTCGCTCACACCGGTCGAGCGCTACGTCCAGGGCCTGCTCGCGCTGCGCCAGCGTCCGGGGCACCTCGTCTTCGGCGCCATCGTAGGTGTGCCGCCCGAGGCCGTCCATTCGCACATGACGCCGGACGAGCTGCTCGCGCTGCCCGAGATGGAGGAGCGCATCGATCCTGCCTACGAAGACCGCCTGATCGCATCGTGTCGCGGCCCGTTCCAGACCGACGGAGCGTACCCCGGTCGGCGCGCGATCGAGGTGGCGCGCGGGCTCGCCGCGGCGGGCGCCGGCACGACCATCGGATCGATCTGCGACGCCTCGTTCGAGTCGTCACTCGACGAGATCATCCAGCGTGTCGGCGAAGCGTTCCGCGGAACGTGCCTGCCGCGTCCGCTCGGCACCGACGCCTCGGGCCGCGTGACGTGCCGCGTCGACGAAGTGCTCGCGCCGATCGGATCGACGGACGACGATCGCTCGCACTGCGCGCTGCTGCCGAGCCACGACGCTTACACGCTCGAGGCGATGGAGACGGTCCGCGTCGGCGGCGATCTCGTGACGCGCGAGGTCTGTCGCATCCATCAGCTCTCGCGCACGGAGCTCGCGGGAGGCACGCCCGGCTGGTTCTACGACGACGGCAGCACGGGCACGAGCGTGGCGGCGGACTGTCCGGCGAGCGGTGGCGGCTCGCAGCGTGTGTCGATCCAAGGCCTCACGCTCGTGACGGGCGCCGAGCTGCGCTTCGTGTGCGACGAGGCGATCGAAGGCACCGGGACCGCGGTCACGATCGGCACGTTCTGCAATCCCGGCGCGGCCGTCGACACGTGCGCCGCGGCGCTCGCGCCCGATCACCGCACGCCGCTCACGTGCGACCTCTTCACGCGGGCGTGCGCCGTGCGCTGCAGCGGCGACTCCGAGTGCACCGGCGCAGGTCTCGCGGGACAGGTCTGCGACTCGCGGATGGCGATGGAGGTCTTCGCGTCCGTGCCGGACGGGCTCGACCCGACGGCGACCCACGACGTCTGCGTGAACGCAGCGTGTCAGTGATCGCCGGCTCACTCAGCCGTCGTCGCGCGCGTAGCCCTCGTATTCGTCGTCGAGCAGGTTCTCGAACCGCGTGTACTCGTGGAAGAACTTGCACCGCACGATGCCGGTCGGGCCGCTTCGCTGCTTGCCCACGATGATCTCGGCGAGGCCGCGCAAGTTCTGACGCTCTTCGTCGCTCGCATACACCTCGGGGCGGTACACGAACATGATCACGTCGGCGTCCTGCTCGATGGCGCCGGACTCGCGCAGATCGGCCAGCTGCGGCCGCTTGTCCTTTCCGGGGCGCGTCTCGACGCCGCGGTTGAGCTGCGAGAGCGCGATGACCGGGACGTCGAGCTCTTTGCTGAGCGCCTTGAGCGAGCGGCTGATCTCCGAGATCTCTTGCTCGCGCGAGTCGTTCTTGCTGCCCGAGCGCATGAGCTGGAGGTAGTCGACGACCACCAGTCCGAGCCCGTGCTCGCTGCGTAGACGCCGCGCCTTGCCGCGCAGCTCCATCACGCTGAGCGCCGCCGTGTCGTCGATGTACAGCGGCAGCTCGCTGATCGGTCCGGCCGCGTGGATGAGCTTCGTCCAGTCGCTCGTCGAGAGCTGGCCCGTGCGCAGGTTCGCGCCGTCGACGCGCGCTTCGCCTGTGAGCATACGAGCGACGAGCTCTTCTTTGCGCATCTCGAGCGAGAACACCGCGACCGGCACGCCGCGCTTCTGACACGCGTGCATCGCGACGTTCAGCGCGAACGCGGTCTTTCCCATGCCGGGACGGCCCGCGATGATGATGAGCTCGCCGCCCTTGAGGCCGGCCGTCATCTCGTCGAGCTTGTCGAGCCCCGTGGGCAGGCCCGTGAGGCGCTCGCCCTTCTCGATCGCCGCGGCCAACCGGCCGATCGCGCGATCGATGACGATCTTGACGTGCTCGTACGGAGAAGAGGTGCGCTCCTTGCCGACCTCGAACACGCGCTTCTCGGCGGTGTCGAGGTACTCGGCCGCCTCGCCGTAGTCGCCGTAGCCGGTCGCCGCGATCTCGTGGCACGCGGTGATGAGGCGACGGATGGTCGCCTTCTCTTTCACGATCTTCGCGTGCTCTTCGATGTTCGCGACCGTCGGAACCGTGTTCGTGAGCGAGAGCAGGTGCTCGTCGCCGCCTGCCTTCTGCAGCCCGCCGCGATCGACGAGCCAGCTGCGCAGCGTGACGGTGTCGACCGGCAGACCCTTGCGGAAGAGCTCCGCCATGCCCTCGAACACGAGCGCGTTGCCGCGGCTGTAGAAGTCCTCGGCCGTCAGGATCTGCAGGACCGTGTTGAGCGCACTGTTCTCGAGCAGAACCCCACCGAGCACCGCGCGCTCGGCGTCGAGCGCGTGGGGAGGGACGCGGCCCGACTGCGCCGCTCTCGGACTTTCCATCTCGCCGTACATCGGCCGGGCAGCATACCCGTGCCGCGTGCGGTCGCCACGCGCCTTTGGCATCATCGCGTCGTGACGACCTACTTCACGCGCGACGGCATGCGGTTCCTCGAAGAGCTGAAGAAGCACAACGAGAAGAAGTGGTTCGAGAAGAACAAGGCGCGCTACGAGCAGGGGCTGCGCGATCCGGGCCTCGCGCTCGTCGCGGATCTCGAGCCGGTGCTCGGCAAGATCAGCAAGCACTTCGTCGTCGATCCGCGACCGAACGGCGGCTCGCTCTCGCGCATCTACCGCGACACGCGCTTCAGCAAGGACAAGAGCCCGTACAAGACGCACCTCTTCCTCCACTTCCATCACGATGGGCATCACGACGCCGGCGGCGAAGAGTCGGCGCCGGGCTTCTTCATGCGCCTCGGGCCCGGCGACTCGCGTGTCGGTGGCGGCATCTGGCATCCGGCCTCGCCGCAGCTCGCGAAGATCCGCGATGCGATCGCGAGCGATCCGAAGGGCTGGGCGCGCGCCAAGAGCAAGACGAAGCTCGGCAAGACCTGCATGATGTCGGGCGACTCGCTGAAGAAGGTGCCGAAGGGCTACGACCCCGAGCACGTCCACGCCGAGGACCTCAAGCGTCGCGACTTCGGCGTGTCGGCCACGCTGAGCGACGCATCGCTCACGAGCGCGACGTTGCTGAAGGACATCGAGCGCGGCTTCCGGCAGGTCGCGCCCGTCATCGCGTTTCTCTGCGACGCGACCGGGCGCTCGTTCTGACCTCGCGATACGATGCGCGGGTGAGCCGCACCGTCCTCGCGTTCGCTCTCGCCCTCTGCGCTTGCCAGTCGGGCGCAGCGATCGGCACGACGTGCACACGCGAGAGCGAGTGCGCTTCTCCGCTGGCGTGTCGTTTCGGCCGCTGCCGCGTCGCGTGCGTCGCGCAGCGCGACTGTCCGCTGGGCGCGACGTGTCTGCTCGATCAGAACGGCATCGGCTCCTGCACCCTGATCGACGATCCCGATTGCACACCGACCAGCTGCGACGCGCCGCTCGCGTGCTTCGGTCGAACGTGCGTGAATCTCTGCGAGGCCGTCGCGGAATGCCCGATGGGCTCGAGCTGTGTTCCGACCGATGATCACCGCGCACGCTGCGTGCGGACGGACGGACAAGACGCGGGGCTGAGTGATACGGGCGTCGACGACGCGGGCGTCGACGACGCGGGCGTGGATGCCTCCATGCAGAGCTTCGACGCGGGCGACGATGCCTCGGACACGAACACCGATGCCGGCCCCTGCACACCGAGCGCGACCGGCCATGCGCCGTGCGAGACGGCGCTCGACGTGGTCGTCGCCGATGGCCACTCGTGCGTGCGCAGCGCGCTCCCTCACTCCGACGACGGGCATCTCTGGTGTTGGGGAGAGCTCCGGACGCTCGGGCGCAACGGCGACACCTCGCTCTGCACCACCGGCGGTTGCCCGATCCCCGCGCACGTACGCGTCGGCGACACGACGACACCCGCAGACGCGAACGACGTCGAGCGCGTGCTGCTCTCGACCCAAGGCGGCTGCTACACGACGCATACGACCGGCCTGATGGTGTGCTGGGGGACGCAGGACTACGAGGCGCCGCTCGGGACGGGCGTGGCGACGGGCGAGATCGGGCGCCCGGTGCTTCTGAGCCCGGGCCATCCGTTCTCGGCCACCGACACGTTCACGGTGTTCGGCGCGAGCGCGATCGTGTCCGAGCTCGTGACGCAGCAGTGGTACGGGTGGGGCGACAACGACGGCAACGTCCTGAACTTGCCCGGCTCCGCCGCATCGGAAAGCCAAGCCGTCGCGCTCGGGACCGGCTGGGCGGACATCCGCTCGGTGGCCGCGGGTGAGACCCACGGGTGCGGCATCGCGACCGGTGGAGGCGTCGTGTGTTGGGGCTCGAACACGCACGGAGAGTCGGCGCCCGGTCGCACGGACGCGTGGGTCGCTCCCACGCCGCTCGTCATGCCGGCCGACGCGGGCGTGTCGGAAGACGCCGGCATGGTGAGCGGCCTCGCGATGGGGCGCACCCACTCCTGCATGCTGGCGAACGGCCAGATCTATTGCTGGGGCGAGGGCGACCCGATGCCGGGCGGCAACCCATGCGGCATGGCCAACTGTCCGCCGACGCGGCTGGACACGGGGACCCATCCGATCGAGAGCCTCACGCCCGTGAGCTACGCGAACGACCTCTGTTTCGTCGACGCGACCGACCATCACCTCTACTGTTGGGGCCAGGGCTACGGCTCGTTCGGAGCGAGCATCCCGACCGCCATCCCCAATCTGCCGCAAGTGTCCGTCGCGTGGCTGACGTCGTCCCACGGCTGCGCCATCGACACGAACGCGCAGACTTGGTGTTGGGGACAGAACGACCTCGGCCAGCTGGGCTTGGGCGCTGGCGTGGTCGACGGCGCCATACACCAAGCGGCATTGGTCGTGTGGCCATGAGAATCGCGTGAAGGAGACCCGGTGATGAGCGTGTTCCTGGATGCCTGCGCGAAGAAGCCGACTCCCTACACACCGATCTGGCTCATGCGTCAGGCGGGCCGCTATCAGCCCTCCTATCGCGCGATCCGCGAGAAGGTCTCGTTCATGGAGCTCTGTCGCTCGCCCGCGCTCTGCTCGGAGGTCGCGCAGCGCGCGGTCAGCGATCTCGGCGTCGACGCGGCGATCGTGTTCTCGGACATCCTCGTGGTGCTCGAGCCGCTCGGCATCGGCTTCGAGTTCACCAAGGACGACGGACCGAAGATCGGCAAGCCGGTGCGCGAGCGGGCGGACGTGGATCGCGTGAACGGCGAGATCGATGCGGCCGGCTCGCTCGCCTACGTGATGGACGCGATCAAGACGACGAAGAAGGACCTCGCCGGAAAGGTGCCGCTGATCGGCTTCTCGGGCGCGCCTTTCACGCTCGCGTCGTACGCGATCGAGGGCGGCGGCTCGCGCGAGTACCTCCACACCAAGAAGCTCATGTACGCCGACGAGGGCGCGTTCTCGGCGCTGATGACGAAGCTCGCCGATGCGATCGGGCGTTATCTGAACGCGCAGATCGATGCCGGCGCCGAGTGCGTGCAGCTCTTCGACAGCTGGGTCGGCACCCTCAGCGTGGAGGACTACGTGCGCTACGTGCAGCCGCACACCAAGCGCGCGCTCGACGCGATCAAAGGCCGCGTGCCGGTGATCCACTTCGGGACCGGCAATCCGGCGCTCTATCCCGCGATGAAGGCGGCGGGCGGCGACGTCATCGGCATCGATGCGCGCACCGATCTCGGCGTGACGTGGGATGTCCTCGGCGATGTCGCGGTGCAGGGCAACCTCGAGTCGATCGCGCTGCTCGGATCGAAAGAGACGCTCTGGCGCAAGGTCGATGCGGTGCTCGCCGCGGCCAAGGGCCGACGCGGGCACGTCTTCAACCTCGGTCACGGGATCCTGCCGAGCGCCGACATCGCCACCGCGCGCGCGCTCGTCGACTACGTGCACGAGAAGAGCGCGCGATGACTCCGCGGCGCGTCGTCGTCGTCGGTGCGGGGCTGAGCGGCCTCGTGGCGGCGCGCCGTCTCGCGCTCGAAGGCAACGACGTCCGTGTGCTCGAAGCGAGCGGTGCGCCGGGCGGCTGGCTGCGCACCGTGCGCGTGCCGATCGACGGCCGCGAGATGTTCGTGGAGCTCGGTCCGGACTCCATTCTCGGCGAGAAGCCCTCTGCGCGCGCCTTGGTCGAAGAGCTCGGGCTCGAGGATCGCGTGATCAAGACGCGCACGGATCGTCACGGCGCGTTCGTCGTCGCGCGCGGTCGTCTCGAGCGCATCCCCGAGTCGTGGTCGCTGGTCGCGCCCGGTCGCGCGACACCCGTGCTGCGCTCCCCCGTGCTCGATGCCCGCGGCCGCATCCGCGCCGCGCTCGAGAGCTGGGCGCCGAGCGAGCCGCACGACGACGAGACGCTCGCCGCGTTCGCGCGACGTCGTGTCGGTTGGGAAGGTCTCGAGCGTCTCGCACAGCCGCTCGCTTCGGGCATCTACGGTGCGGACGCGGAGCTGCTCGGCCTCGCCGCGACGATGCCACGCTTCCTCAAGATGGAGCGCGAGCAAGGCAGTGTCGGCAAGGCGCTCGCCTCCGCGCCGCCGCGCGAGCAGGCGAGCGGCGCGCGCTACGGGATGTTCTTCGCGTTCGATCGGGGCATGCAGGTGCTGATCGATGCGCTCGCGGGATCGATCGATGGAAAGATCACGCTCGGCGCGCGCGCGACACACATCGAGCGTCGCGGAGGACGGTTCGCCGTGCTGGGCGAGGGCATCGAGGAGACGGCCGATGCCATCGTCATCGCGCTGCCGGGACCGCGCGCGGCGCCGCTCCTGTCGTCGCTCGTGCCCGTCGCGTCGCGTGGGCTCGCATCGATCGCGCACGGCAGCGTCGCGACCGTCACGTTCGCGTGGCGTCGGTCCGACGTCGCGCATCCGCTCGACGCGTACGGCTACGTCACGCCGGTGGTCGAGCGCCGACGCGTGATGGCCGCGACGTTCGCGAGCGAGAAGTGGCCGGGCAGGGTGCCGGACGATCTCGTGCTGCTGCGCGCGTTCGTCGGCGCGATCGACGAGCACGAGGTCGACGAGCGGAGCGACGCCTCGCTCGAGCGCAGCGCGCGTCGTGACTTCGCGGAGCTGCTCGGCGTGCACGCGGAGCCGCTGTTCACGAAGGTGATGCGCTACTCGAACGCGATGCCGCGCTATGCCGTCGGCCACGTCCAGCGTGCGAAGGCGATCGACGAGGCGATGGCCAGCTCACCGAACGTCGCGCTCGCCGGCAACGCGCTCTTCGGCGTCGGCATCCCCGATGCGATCGCGAGCGGCGAGCGCGCCGCGAAGGAGCTCCTCGCTTAGCTCAGTGGCCGGCAGCAGCCGCGGCGATCGCGCAACGCGAGCCGGGCGCGTAGTCGCTGCGCAGGCCGCCGACGATCGAGAGTGTGATGCCGCCGACCACCACGTGCGCCTCCGCGCATCCGATGAGGGTCGGCGCCGCTCCCTCGCTCGTGACGGCCCACGTCTCGACGTGACAGTCGTCGCTCGGCGGGATGTTCGCACCGACGAAGTTGCCGCTCTGGCCCGTGAAACCGTTGCGCGTCGGCGCCGTGCCTTCGAGGCCCGTGATGCGCGCCGAAGTCTGATCGGCGAGCGGTCCGGTGACCACCTCGGTGTCTCCGACGAACACGCGCGCGAGCACGTTCGTGAGCGGAGCTCCTGCGCAGTCGACGGCACGCCCCGACATGGAGCCGAGCGTCGTCGCCTGGAACGTTCGATTGAAGAGCATGCCCACTTCCGAGATCGTTCCCGGCGAGAAGCCCGGGACGTCGAGCTCACCAGGCGCCGTCAGCCAGGGCTGGTTGAACGCGAGCACGGGCGCCGTCTGTCCGCTCGGCGCCAAGCGGTACGCGAACCAGCTCCCCGTCGTGAGCGTGAGCGCGAGGTCGCCGCTCGAGTCGGTCGCGTACGTCTGGCAGTGGGGCGCGTCGCACGCGTCGGTGACGACGTTGTCCGAGAAGACGTCGACCGAGTTCGCGGTGATCGGCGCCATGGAGAGGAACTCGTAGATGTGCAGCGTTCCGCTCACGGGATCCGTGCCTGCTGGGAGCGTCGCGCTGCCGACGCATCCGAGATCGGCGGCGCCCGAGAGCGTCACGACGACGGGCTGCGGGATGGGACCGCTGTCCACACGAGGGCCGGAGTCGCCGGCGTTGGTGCTCGTCTGACACCCGCCGATCGCCGAGAGAGCCACGAGCCAACAGCCCATCGTGCCCCGAGCAGTCTTCATCCGACCTCGCTGTGGCGAGAATGCCCGGCCTCTGGCGCTGACGGAAACGAAAAGAAAAGAGGCTCCTGCGTTTCCGCAGGAGCCTCGATTCGCGCGTACGGAGAAGGATCAGTGCGCCGCGGCGGCCGCCGTCGCGCAGGCCGAGCCCGCGACGTAGTCGCTGCGGAGCGGTCCGATCGAGAGGACGGTGATGCCGCCCGCGACGACGCGACCTTCTTCGCAGCCGACGAGGCGCGGTGCAGAGCCCGCCGTCGTGACGCCCCAGATCTCCACGTGGTAGTCGTCGCCGACCGGAACGTTGGCGCCGACGAACGTGCCGCTCGGGCCGGTGAGGCCATCGCGCGTGAGCGAAGTGCCTTCGAGACCGGTGATGCGCGGCGAGGCGTGGTTACAGGCCGGGCCGTCCACGATCTGCGTCGTGCCGTGGAACACGCGCGCTTCGGCGTTCTGGAGGTGATGGCCCATGCAGTCGTTGACCTGCCCGGAGATCGCGCCGGCCGTCGTCGTCTGCAGCATGCGCTGCAGCAGCGTGCTCACGAGCGTGACGGTCGAGCTCGAGAAGCTGTTCGTGCCGACCGTCCCGCCGGCGGTCGAGGTCCACGGAAAGCTGTACGCGAGCACCTCGGCGGTCGCCGCGCTCTGATGGATGTGGAACGCCGTCCAAGCGCCGGCGGGCAGCGTCGCCATCGCCTGGCCCATCGAGTCCGTCGTCACCGTCATGCAGTCCGGCGCCGCGCAGGTGTCGGTGATCACGTTCGTCGAGAAGATGTCGACCATCGTGCTCGCGGTCGGGGCCGAGGGCGGAAGGAACTCGGTGACGGTCAGCACGCCCGCCGTGGCCGCGCCGCCCGCGGGACGCGTGGCCGTGCCGAGGCACGTCAGATCGCCCGGCACCGCCATCACGGGCGTGCCCATCTGAATCGTGAGCGCGGTGGACGGCATGACCTGCATGCCCGCGTCCGTGTTCGCGCAGACCGCGCTGTCGACTGGCCCGGTGTTCGTGTCGGGGCCGGCGTCGTCGCCGCCGACCGGACCGCTGTCCATGCCACCGCCACCGCCGCCGCAGCCAACGCTCACCGAGAGAAGACAGCCCAAGATCATCCGCTTGTTCATTCCAGATCCTCCAAAGGCGCCGGCCCCCGGCGCAGCCGAAGATCATGCCATGCATCGGCACGCGCACAACTTCCCGGGGTCGACGACCTCACGCGAGCGGATGGGCCGTGCGCCCGTGACACGCACTCCGGGCTCGATATGGCTGCTGCGCACCGCCCGGAGGAGCGAGAGCACGACGAGTGAGGCGGAGTGTTACGCGTGAGAGGGCGAGAGCTCCCTCGAGATCGAGCACGAAGGAACGTCGAGCGCGCTCGCCCGTATCTTCGCGATCATGGACGACGACGACCTCTTCGACGACCTCGACGTCGAAGGCTTCGAGCTCCCGGACGACCCGACCGATCGCGAGATCCTCTACGTGATCTGGGCATGCGGCGAGGTCGGCGATCTGCCCGCCGACGAGGGCTGGGCGTTGCTCTACGAGCGACACCCCACCGATGCCCGCTTGCTTCTCCTCGCTACCTTCGAGGAGCTGGGCGCGCCCGTGCACGGGGTGTGGACGGCAGCCTACTTTCTCCAGAAGGCCGCGCGTATCCGCGAGACCAGCGGTGAGATGCTCGCGGGCGCGACGAGCGATCTGGTGATCGCAGCGTCCCGCATGCTCCTCGACGACGCGAAGACGACGAAGGCGCGCCGCGCCGTGTGCGAGGCCGCCATGGCCCTCGGTGTGCGCCTCGATCCTGCTCCGAGCGAGGGCGTCGTCGCCGGAGCCTACGCACGTTTGGCGAAGCAGTCGTACGCCTTGCTCCGCGAGCTCCACGACGCGACGCGCGGAGGCCGCTCGCTCTCGCGCACGCGCACGCCCGCGCCGAGCGAGGAAGGCTACGCGTCGCTCGTCGCGAGCGCGAAGGCGCCGCCCGTTCCGTACTCGCCGCGCGCGGTGCTCGAGGCCGGTGCGCTCGTCGACCACAGCAAGCTCGGCGTCGGCGTCGTGCGGAGCGTCGCGGCGCAGCGTGCGGAAGTTCTCTTCCCCGACGGCATGCGCAAGCTCGTCTGCAGCTGAGAGGAACGGTCACACGCGTTCGATCGCCTCCGGATGTGCCGGGGACAGCCTCTTGCGGGCGCGCGTGACAAGCTACTGCCGTCGTGGGCATGGATACGTACCTCGTCCTCCCGTCATCGTCGCCGGCGACCGCGCGACGAGCGCTCGAGGGCTCACTTGGCGATGGCACGGCCGTACACGTCGGCGCGGACTTCGTGGTGCTCTATGCGCCCGAGCGCTTCGCGCAGGTGGAGGCCGACCCGGAGCTCTGGGGGCCGCAGTACGCCAAGGGGCTGCCGGCTCCGGTGCGGCGGAGCCTCGACGATCGCGGGATCCTCGCGGTCCCCGAGGTCGGCCAGTCGTTCGACGGGCTCTCGTACGGTGATCTCGCGAAGGGCCGAGTGCTCTGGCTTCCCGTTCGCGCTCGCCTGCGTCGACGCGAGCGGCGAGTGATGCTCGTTCCGCTCTCCGAGACGCGGCGTCGAATGCTGCTCGAGCACCCCGAGCTGGTCCGCTCGATCGTGGACGCACGCGGCACGGAGCGCATCGCGGCCTTCGAGATCGGGCCGGCGTGGATCGCGCTCCAGGCGCTTCTCTTCGACGCGATGTGGAGCTCGGGCGGCGACGACGCACGCGCCGAGGCGCTCACGCCGCGCGCAGGTCTTCCGCTCTACGAAGACCGCACGATCGAGGCGGCGCGTCTCGTCTCGATCGAGCGCGTTCGCGAGACCGCCGAGTGGCTGGCAGGTCTCGCGCGCGACATCGCGGAGCGAGA
>CAYSCF010000150.1:0-14607 GCA_964429305.1 uncultured Sandaracinaceae bacterium
CCCAGCGCCCCCAAGCGGAGGCACTTCCAGTCGAGCCACTCGATCGGCACGAACGTCGCCTGGTATGCACTGACGCGTTCGACCTCTGCGCGGTAGCGAACCAGCAGGACGTCGAAGCAAGCGAGGTCGTTCTCGTACAGCTTCGCGAGGCGCTCGACCGAGACCAGATTGGGCATGCTGAAGTCAGCGTCCTCGGCATGGGTCTTCACGTCGACGACGTGGCGCACGTCGTCGTTGTCGACGAACTCCAGGTCGGCCATCGCGCGGCGCGCGAAGGCGCCCGCGTACGTCTTGGCCGAGGCACCGAGGATCGTCTTCAGCTCCCTGCTCAGCAGCTCTTGGATGGCGTCGCCGACGCTACGTGGGCTACGCACGGCAATCGCAGCCGTGTTCACGACCTCGATGACCGCGCGCTCGATCCGCTCGCGCTCACTCCGCGGGAGCCCGCTCATGATCGATCTCTGTCGGGTCGGATGCACTGGGACGACTGTTTCGTTCCCAGAATACGGAGTCTGCGTAGCCCTGGATGCGCGGCTCCACCGACGCTAGCTCGAGCCGGCGGAGCGCGACGCACGCGTGGTCCCGATCGATCTCGATCCCGATCCAGCGACGGCCGAGCTTCTCCGCCACCGCGAGGGTGGTGCCGGAGCCCGCGAACGGATCGAGGACCACGTCGCCAGGCCGGCTGCTCGCGAGGATGACCTTGGCCAGGAGCTTCTCGGGCTTCTGCGTCGGATGCTCCGTGTTCTCGGGCATCGACCAGAACGGCACCGTGAGGTCGGTCCACAGGTTGGACGGCGCGGTGTCGCGATAACGAAGACCGCTCTTCTCCTGCCAGTCCTTCGGCGCGCCCGCGGAGTCCCGATAGGGTGCGACGACTCGCCGTCGAACCCGGACTGCATCGGCATCGAACGTGTACTCGTCTCCCACGGTCGCGAACCAAACATCCTCCGAAGCGTTCTTCCAGTTCGAGCGCGCACCGCGGCCTTTCTCTCGCTCCCATGTGATCCGGTTGCGGACGACGAAGTGCTGATCGAGCACGCGATGCAGCGCCGTGGACGAGCGCCAATCGCCGCACACGTAGAGCGATCCGTGCGGCTTGAGAACGCGCCGCAGCGGCTCGATCCACGTCCGTACCCACGCCTCGTACGCATCGAGTGACATCGCTCGGCCCGCGTGCGTCCCGAAGCGCTTGTCGAGGTTGTACGGCGGATCGGCAAAGACCAAGTCGACCGAGGCATCGGGGACATGCGCGAGGAGATCGACCGCGTCCCCGACGGCCAACATGCCGGGTGCGAGCGGTCGATCGGCCAGATCGGCCTTGCCGACACAGCGCCCCGCGAGGCGCGCGGCCTCGGCCGGCGAAAGTCGCAACGTTCGGTTCCGCTCGCTCACCTTCACCTCCGCATCAGCACGCCCGAGTGTAGACGACGAGCGCACGGAAGACTGACGAGCCCCTACGCGTCCGTGATCGAGAGCTCGGTCAGCTTGTTGTAGAGCGTCCGGCGCGAGACCCCGAGCAAGCGCGCGGCTTGCGTGCGGTTGCCGTGCGCGCGAGAGAGCGCGTCCTTCACCGCGGCGCGCTCGGCCTCGATCCGCTGCGCGTCGAGCGAGGCGCCCGCGGGCGCCGCCGCTGCCGCCTTCGTCTCCGCTGCTGCGATCCTCGGGCCCGCGCCGCGCTGGCTCAGCTCGCGCTCGACGTCGGCCACGCCGATCGACTCGCTCGCGAACACGACCAGGCGCTCCACGAAGTTCGAGAGCTCGCGGACGTTGCCCGGCCAATCGGCCGCGCTCATCGCGGCGATCGCGGCCGCGTCGATCTTCAGGCCCGCGCGGCCGTTGCGCTCGGCGAGCTCGGCGACGAAGCGCTTCGTGAGCGGCTCGATGTCCTGCCTTCGCTCGCGCAGCGGCGGCATCGTGATCGGGACCACGTTCAGGCGATAGAAGAGGTCCTCGCGGAACGTCCCCTCTCGCACCATCGCTTCCAGATCGCGGTGCGTCGCCGCGACGAAGCGGACGTCTGCCTTCTCGAGTGACGTTGCGCCGAGGCGCTGGAACTCGCGCTCCTGGATCAAGCGCAAGAGCTTCACCTGGACGGACAACGAGACGTCGCCGATCTCGTCGAGGAACAACGTGCCTCCCTGCGCGAGCTCGACGCGCCCCGGCTTGCGCGCGATGGCCCCCGTGAACGCACCCTTCTCGTAGCCGAAGAGCTCGCTCTCGAGCAGCGACTCCGGCAGCGCGCCGCAGTGCACCGCGACGAACGGGCCCGTGCGCTTGCTGCGCCGATGCAGCTCGTTGGCCGCGACCTCCTTGCCGGTGCCGCTCTCGCCGCGCAGCAGCACGGTCGCCATGGTCGTCGCGGCCTTCTCGAGGCGCGTCATCGCGTCCTTCATCGCCGTCGACGATCCGAGCACCGGCCCCTCGTCGATGATCTCCGGCTCGGGCGGCCGATCGGCGCGCGTCTCGGCGCCCGCGAGCGCCTTGCCGATCGTGTAGAGCACCTCGTCGCGATCGAACGGCTTGAGCAGGAACTCCGCCGCGCCCGCCTTCATCGCTTCGACCGCGAGCGGGATCGTCCCGTGGGCCGTGATCAAGATGACCGGCACCTCGGGCGCGCGCTTCTTCACCGCGGCGAGCAGCTCCAGGCCGTCCATCCCCGGCATGCGCACGTCCGACAAGATCGCATCGAGCCGGCGCGCGGCGAGCGCAGCCAGCGCTTGTTCGCCGGAAGAAACGTGCTGCGCGTCGTAGCCCGCTTGCCCCAGCAAGGCTGCGAGCACCATCCCGACCGCGCGGTCGTCGTCGACCACGAGAACCTTGGCTTTGCCCATCGGCCGGGAGTTTGGCGCGGCTTCCTCTTCTCCGGCAACGGCTTCGCGAGTCCTTGCCGGCAACGCGGCTTCGCGTTAGGCCGCTCGCGCATGAGCGCCACCGACTTCTTCACGAACGTTCTGCCCGGACATTTCGCCAAGGGCGTCGAGGCTCTGCGTGCCAAGGCCGGCCCGGGATCGAAGGAAGCGCTCGACGACGTGCTCGGTAGCAAGGGCGCCGTGCGTCTCGTGATCGAGGGCGAGGGCGAGACGTGGCTCGTGGTCGAAGACGGCACGATGCGCGCGCAGACGTCGCGGCCCGAGGGCTACACGGTGCGCATGGCGTTCGGCTTCAGCGGCGCGTCGGCAGAAGAAGCGGTGAAGCTGCTCGAGGAGTCCGGCCGCATGGACGAGCCGGAGGCGCCCGCGCGGTTCGCGCGCTCCGCATCGGCGCGCGCCGAGAAGCTGCTCGCCGGTCAGAAGATCGAGTTCCACGTCATCATCAAGGACCTGCCGGACGATCGGCAAGACGCGGTGGTGAAGGTCGGCATCGGGATCGACACGCCGCCCGAGAAGCCGCAGTTCACCGCGGCGATCAGCTTCGACGACCTGGAAGACATGCGCGAGGGCGACATCACGCCGCAGCAGGTGCTCGGTCGGCTGCGCCTGACGGGCGATGCGTCGCGCGCGATGGCGCTCGGCATGATGCTCATGCAGCCTCCCGCGAAGAAGTAGTCGGTCTTCGTGCGCAGTACGCTCGCTCTCTGTGTCCTGGTCGCGCTCGCTTTCGTGAGCGTGTCTGCGCGCGCGCAGGACACGAGCCAGGGGCCGGCCGTCGAGGCGCAGGCTCTGGGTGAGCCAGGGCTCGAAGAAGAGATCGTCGATCCGCTGGTCGGCCCCGATCTCGCCCCGGGCATCGCCGATGCTCGCCTGGCGGAAGCGAGCGACGGCATCGCCGACATCTTCGCGGCGTGGGCGAGCGAGCGCATCTTCTCGGGGCCGACGCCGTCGGGCAGCTCGTTCATGCTGCTCACGCAGGTGGGCCTGCGCTTCGGCATCATGCGCGACGCGGTCGCGCGCGCCGACTGGGGCTTCGCGTACTCGAGCTCGCACGTGTCGGGTCTCTTCGCGGAGAGCACGACGATGAACGTGCCGTTCGACGCGCAGGTCGAGCGCGTGGAAGCGCAGAACCCGACGCTGCAGTTCGAGTGGGCGCCCGTGATCGGCACGACGCGCTTCTCGTTCGGTCTCGGTGTCGCGGCGCCGACGGCGGCGGGCGAGAACGTCCCGACGGACGCGAACCTCGCCGCGGCGTACACGGCGACGGTGCTCACGCACGATCTGATGCTCGCGACGGCCGGCGGTCTCGCGCCCTGGCGCTATCGGCGCGAGCGCATGGGATTGTTCGTCCCGATCTCGTTCCTGTTCCCGATCGATCGCATCACGATCGCGCTCGAGGGCGCGGCGGCGATCTCGGCGCCGGTGATCGGCGCAGGCCCGGTGCCGGTGACGGGAGACTTGCAGGCGGACGTGCAGATCGCAGGCGACCTGATCCCCGAGCTGCGCCTCGGCGCGCGCTTCGGCATCGCGGTGCTGAACATCGGCGCGAACACGGCGCCGGGAACGATCGTGCAGCCCTCGGCGACCGGCTACTTGCGCCTGCGGATCGATCCGGGCTTCTTGATCGCGTCGCTCGTGGCGGACGTCGGCGGCTTCTACGGGCTGACGTCGACGGGTGGCGTGTGGTCCGCGACCATCGGCGGCGGCGTCTCTATTCCTTAGGGGCGCTGGGCGGCCCCCTCGAGCGACCGGCAGAGCCGGATTGCTCTCACCCCCGCTCCGTCTCGTCGCTTCGCTCCTCGCGAGCGAGCTCCCACGCCCGCGCAAGCCCCGACGCGTCGCCGCGGCTCTCGTGCCTCCGCAATGTTGCGGCGCACGCTTGCCACCCTGATAGACGTTCGCGCTTGCTTCACCGCGTAGAACGAACGTAGACACGTCGCATGGCGAACGAGAAGCCCGACAAGCAACGCGGCCCCGCCACCGAGCTCGCGGTCCGGCACATGCGGACGCTCAAGCCCGAGCACCAAGAGCTGCTCGCGGTCTTGATGAGTGACGAAGGGATGGGCGTCGGCACGCTCGAGGTGCTCGTCGAGCATCTCTTCGAGGAAGAAGATCCGCGCCTGGTGTCGGCGCTGCATCGCGCGCGCGCCGGCGGCGGCGAGGCATCGATCGCAGCGAGCGTGCGCAACGGTGCGACGGTCGGCAGCCTCCGCGTCGAGAGCGCGCCGCCGGCACGCTCCGCGTCGGTCGGATCACTGAGACGTTAGAAGTAAACGAGGGGACAGACGATGATCGACAAGATTCCGCTCAGTGCCGAGCAGCTCGAGTTCCTCCAGCAGGAGATCGTGCGCGAGGCGCGTCGCACGTTGGTGGGCCGCCGCTTGCTCGGGCTCTACGGCCCGCTCGGTGCGGGGATCGCCACCGTCGCGATCGAGCACTACGGCGCGGACGAAGACGCCGAGATCGATCTCGAGGGCCGCACCGATCCCAAGCCCGTCGTCGGCGTGAGCGATCTCGTGCTGCGCGTGCCGATCCTCTACAAGGACTTCATCCTGCACTGGCGCGACGTCGCGTTCGCCAAGAAGGTCGGCGCGCCGCTCGATGCCTCACGCGCCATCCGCGCCGCGCACGCGGTCGCCGATCGCGAGGACACGCTGATCTTCAACGGCGATCCGAAGATCGGGCATCAGGGCCTCCTCGATGCGAAGGGCCGCTCGACGGTGCCGCGCAGCGACTGGGCGAAGTACGGCAACGCCTACCGCGACATCGTGCGCGCGACGGAGAAGCTGCTCGCGGACAACCACCATCGCCCGTTCGCGCTCGCGGTCTCGGCGCAGGACTACGCGCGCCTCGTGCAGCAGCGGGAGGGCCAGTTCGCGCCAGAGCTCGACTCGATCGCGCGCCTCTGCGACGACGGCGTGTTCAACTCCCCGACGATCCCCGAAGGCAAAGCGGTGCTCTTGAGCACGGGCGACCAGAACTTCGACGTCGCCGTCACGGAAGATCTGAGCATCACGTTCCTCGGCGAGCGAGACCAGGACTACCCGTTCCGCGTCTACGAGTGCCTCGCGCTACGCATCAAGCGCAGCACGGCGATCTGCACGATCGAGTGACGCCGAGTGCGTGGCGACGGGCTCGGTTCCGTCTCCCGCTTCGGGCGGCCCCTCTGGCGACAGAGGGCTACATGGGGCCTTTCTTCGGGCATTTCGCCCAACCAACGTTAGCCTGACGAAATGACTCGTTGGCTCGTGATCACGCTCGCGCTCGCCACCGGCTGCTACGCAGCCCACGAGCGCGACGTCGCGACGACCGACGCGCGCCTGCCCGGCGCGCACGTCGACGAGGCCGGGGTGAGCGACGCGGGCCACGATGTGGGCAGCGACGCATGGCGCGGCGATGCGTGGAGCCCACCTCCATGCGATCCGACGCGCGCCCCTACGAGCGTGATGCCTTGCTCGGCGACGGTCCGCTTCCCGTCGCTCACGCTCAGCGGGCCCGGCTGCTTCGTGGACACGCACGCCACCGAAGGCGACCTCGGCGTGCTCACGTGGGACTGCATGGGCGGCGGCGCGCAGCTCCGCTTCCCGAGCGGCGCCGTCTTCGGAGGCAGCGTGCTCGGCGATCACCTCGAGCTCTGCGAGACGACCTCGTACGACGACGAATGTCACTGGGTGAGCGACCAGCGCATCACCGGCTCCATCTCGAGCCGCCAGCTCGACTACACGTACGACGAGTCGTCGCCCGCCGGCCCCTGCCCGACCTCGTCCGCTTGCAGCGCGCGCGGCGCGACGACGATCACGTTCTGACCGCGCGCGACGAAGAACGGCCGAGGAGATCCTCTCTCCTCGGCCGTTCTGGATAGGAACGCAGCGTGTCCTTCACGCGTGCGCATCAGCTGCCCGACCCGTTGCCTCCTTCCTTCGGCGGCGTCGCAGGGCTCGCCGGCGTCGTCGTGGTCGTGTCCTCAGCATCGCCGCTGCTCGAGCCGCGCAAGCTCGCCCGGAGGGCATCGATCGGTGCGACCGCATCGAGGAAGCGCCGCTCCGACTCCTCGTCGTCGTCGACCACCTTCGCCGAGAGCAGGCGACAGTACGCGCCGACCTTGCGACCGAAGCGCGTGAGCCCGTCCTGGATCGCCGTGCTGCTCGGCACCGACGGAGCGCGCGTCTCGCCCGCGCCGAGCGCCTCACCGAGCGCCGACGTCGTCGACTGGATGAGCTCGTAGAGCTCCTTGCCCACGACGTGGAGGACCGCCTTCTCGAGCTTCTCGTCGTGGATGCGCGCGAGCATGCGGATCGAGACGCCGTACGACTGCAGCGCGTCCATCTGCGTGGTGGGCACGCCGTCCGCGAAGATGCTCGTCATCAGGAGCTGCGCATCCGCGCCGGTCGGCGTCTCCGGATCGAGCCGCGCCTTGGCCGCCGCCACGTCGTGCGCGCCCGTCCATGCGCCGTTGTTCTCGAGCCAGAACGGCCGAACCGCTGCAGGGGCCGCCCGCTCTCGCGCCGAGACGTCACGCGCGATCTGCGCCGCCTCCAGCTCGATGTCGTGGAGCGCCTTCTTCTCCTTCGCGTCCGCGTCCGGGGGCGCGTTGGTCGAGAGCTGCGCTGCGAGCACCGGAGCCGTCTCCTGCGTCGCGCGAACCGAGTCATCGTAGGAACCGAATTGAATGGGCATGGGAACACCTCTTCCTCTGTGGAGCCTCCGTCCCGAGCGTGATTGCCGGCGGATACCCCGTCATCGGACGGCCGTTTCGGGCGTTGCTCGGTTCGACGAAAAAAGATCGAGCCCGGAGGCGATTCCGTCCGGCGAACGAGAGGAACCGGTTCAGGAAGGAAATTCCGTCCAGGAAATCGGAGGGCCGGGTTTCGGGAAGGGAATTCCCTTGGCGAATTTGGTTTGCCGGAAATTCTGAAGGGAATTCCCTTCCGGAAACTGGAGCGGGAGGTTTCGGGAAGGGAATTCCCTTCTGGAAACGAGATTTCTCGTTTCGGGAAGGGATGACGGTTCCCGACGCATCAGCCGCCGATACCGGCGCTCTCGCCAGCCAACCAGGGTCGGTTGAATCCCCCGTTCGAGCTGCCGCGACCTCGCTCGACGCGGTCGCTTCGATCGGGGTCTTGACGTCTTCGATCGCTGGTTTACCGGTGGCGCGAAAACCCCGGCGGCGCCGGGAGCGGAGAAGACGAAGGAGGTAACGCATGGTCCAGCTGAGCGGTGACGTCGTCCTCTGCGGCGTCCTCGTGCGGGAGCTCTTGGCTCGTGGGATCGAGGTCTCGGGTGCGCCACTGGAGCCCGACGAACGTCCACCGCACGGGGATCGCGTCATCGTCGTCGCCGAAGGTCTGGGGGATGCGCGCGCCGCCCTCGCCGAGGCCGTTCGGGCGGTGGAGCTCTGGGGCGGAGCCGTGTTGTTCGCGACCGCGCGCAGCCACGAAGATCCGGTCGTCGCCGGGCTGCGGCGCCGCGGCGTGCCCTACACGATCGTTCGATCCGGCGGGCTCGTCGAGCTGCCGAGCTCCACCTCCACGAGCCTCGTGCTCGTGCCCTCGGACCTCTCGCGGGTGCCGTTCGCGACGCTGGACGATCTGGCCGCGAAGGTCGCGGACGTCGTCGGGGCCGGGCAGGTCGGCTCCGGCGCGCTGCTCGATGCGACGAGCCACGCAGGTGCGCGCGACTGGGCTGCAGCGCTCACGGAGGCGGGCGCGCGGGCGCTCGTCGTGCCCCGCTGGCTCGCCACGATCGCGGGCTTCTTCGGGATTCGCCGCCTCGATGTCGTGGGGTGCGACGTCCAGTTCGTCACCGGGATTCGCGTCGCGAGCGCGCTGCCTGCGATGGCGCATCGCGGCTGATGGGTGCGGAAGAAAGCGTGAAGAAGAAAGGAGGAGCAGGTGCGTTGGGAATGCAGCGAGTGTGGTGACTACGTGATGGGTTCTCATCCTCCGACCGCGTGCCGGGCGTGCGGCTCGTCGGTCGGCGTCTTCGTGCTGGCGTCGGACGACGACGACGATGTCTCGTGGACGCGTCTCGGCACGGCGCGCCGCCGACTGCGCGAGAGGCTCCAGGCCAGGAGATCAGCGAGCCGCGTCGCGAGCTGAGCCACCGGTCGCGAATCGTGACGATGCGCGAACGGTGGTTCGCGGGCTCACGATCGCTCGTCTAGCGCTGGGCTCTCCGATGGATGCGCGCGCGGGCCACCGACGTGGGTCGCGCGCGTCGTCGCATGTCAGGCTGGGTCGGGGATTCGATTCGGGCGCCAGGCGCTCCATCGATCGAGCGCGGCCATCGCGCGCTTCTCGGCGGACTCCGCGAACTCCGCGACGGGCCCCGTCTCGGCCGCCAGCTCGTCGATCGCCTCCAGCAGCCCGGCGGCGATCGCGAGAGGCTCGAGGATCGCTGGCGGCGCGAGCGCGACGATCCCGAGCTCGAGCGCCGTGCGTACCTCCCGGCGCAGATGGGTTCGCCCGCGCGCCTTGCTCATGGCTGCCACCGCGCGTCCTGGGGTCGCTCGGCCTCCAGGCCCAGCCGCGTCCAGTCGAAGCTGCCGCCCTCGACCTCGTCTGGATCGGGGCCGCCGAGCATCAGAACACCGCCGGCGATCCCGCACGAGGGGCAGACACTCGGCGGCCGAGCCTCGTTCACGCACGCTCCACACTCGCAGCATTCCCAACGCATGTCCTGGTTCCTTTCCGGCATCCGTGCCTGAAGGCAGCGATGCGCACGCGCTCGCGAGCGTCAAGGATGGCCGACGAAAAAAGGCAGAGGCACACATCGCGAGCGCGAGGCTCCCGTTCTTGCGCCGCATCGATGGCCTGTCGCATGCGAGATGCGCCAGCGTCAATCTCGCCTCCGAGGCTCTGGCGGCGGAGCCGCGCATCGGCGAGCATCACGCGATGTCGCTCTTCTCGAAGGACCCTCCCGCCGCGGCTCTGCAGCAACAGCCGGTCGTCATGTCCGAGCACGCCAAGGCGCGGCTGCACGCGCTGCGGGGCGACGACAATCGCGGGCGGCTCTTCACCAGCGATCTGAGCGTCAGCGAGTTCGCGCTCGTGAAGAAGGCGGGCTTCGATCCGCTCGGGCTCGTCGTCGGCTCTTCGATCTATCACGTCGGCTATCAGGCCACGACGTGGGCCGTGAGCCAGGAGATGACCGTCCTGTCGCAGGCGATGTACCAGGCGCGCGAGCTCGCGATGACGCGGCTCGAAGAAGAAGCGGCCGCGCTCGGCGCCGACGGCGTCGTCGGCGTGCGCCTCGACATCAACCGCTACGAGTTCGGAGAGAACCTCGCCGAGTTCGTCGCGTTCGGCACCGCGGTCAAGGCTACCGACGGACAGAGCTACCTCACGAAACAAGGCAAGCCCTTCACGAGCGATCTCTCGGGCCAGGACTTCGCCGTGCTGCGCGGGCTCGGCTACGCGCCGGCGGGCCTGGTGATGGGCAGCTGCGTCTATCACGTGGCGCACCAGTCGATGCGTCAGGCGTGGCGCACGATGGGCACGAACACCGAGATGACCGCGTTCACGCAGGCGCTCTACGACGCGCGCGAGATCGCGATGGAGCGCATGCAGCTGGAAGCGAAGGACCTCGGCGCCGAGGGCGTCGTCGGCGTCACGGTCGCCGAGAAGAACTATGGCTGGGAGAGCCACGTGATCGAGTACCTCGCGATCGGCACCGCGATCGTGCCGCGCCCGGCGGTCGCCGTCGGCGCGACGGTCGTGCTCGACATCGCAGGACGATAGAGCGGCGCCACTACTCGGATGGTGCGCACTGCAGCCTCTTCACGGTGCCGAGGTGCGTGGGCCAGTGCATCGGGAGCGTGTGCCGGACGGAGAGCGAGACCGACTATCTCTACTGTCGCGGAGATTGAGCTCGGCCAGACGCCGCTTCCAATCCTTGGCGATGTCCTGGGTCGAGCCGTTGGCAGCCGTGATCCTATTGCTCATGGATTCATGCTCTGTACGTCGAGCGTGCCCGACTGACCCTCACCCAACCCTCTCCCGCCGAAGCGGGCGAGGGCTCCGAGCTCCGTCTCACCTGGGGATCGTGACCAGCTCCACTTCCCTGGGCGCGCTCGGGCTCGCTCCCGTCGCGGCGTGCTGCCCGCCGATCACGACGACGTGGCATGCGTCGATCGCCACCACGCGGTGATCCAACCTCGCGACCGCGAGATCCACCGCCAGCCGCGACCAAGTTCCGTCCGTCGCGCGCACTTCGATGCTCGGCGTCGCTTCGGGACCGCCGCCGGGCGCCATCTCGCTGTCGCTCCAGCCGCCGACCGCGATCAACCGACCGTCACCGAGCGGCGTGAGCGTGTGGGCCATTCTTCGCGTCACCATCGGTGCGGCGGGCGTCATCGTGTGCGTCGCCGGATCCCACACGTCGACGTCCGAGATCGATCCGTCGGTCGCGTTCGCGCCGCCGGTCACCACCGCGCGGCCGTCGGGCAACAACGCCATCGCGACGGCTTTGGCGCGGTGGGCGCGCATGCCGGCGTCTGCGAGCGCGTCGCCCGCGGGAGTCCAGAGCACACCTGCGGAGAGCTCGGCGGTCGTGCCGCCCGAGTCGCCGCCGACCACCAGCACCGCGCTCGCGCTCTCGATCCATGCGGCGTCGTGGAAGCCGCGCGGCGGGACCAGCGACGAGAGCGCCGTGTGGACGGTGTCGGTGGCTGGGTCGTAGATCTCGATCGAGCCCTGGAAGTGCAGGCCGTGCGCCTGCAGGCCGCCGGCGAGCATCACGCGGCCGTCGGGCAGGAGCGTCGCGGTGTGCGCCTCGCGGCCGAACGCGAGCGTGATGCTCGATGCGATGAACGTCCCGCTCGCCTCGTCGTAGCGCTCGATCGTGCCCACCGAGCCGGTCCTGTTGTCGAAGCCGCCGATGACGAGCACGCCGCCGTCGACGACCGTCGCGGTCGCGAAGTTGCGGCCGATGCCGAGCGAGCCCGTCGGCGAGAGCGTGCGCGTGATCGGATCGTAGATCTCGGCGGTCGGCGTCATGAGCGTCGTGAAGTCGAAGCCGCCCGCGATCAGCACGCGACCATCGTGCAAGCGCGCGACGGCCGGTGAGTAGCGGCCGTGCGAGAGCATCGCGACGGTCTCGATCGAGGCTTGCGTCACGCTCGCGCAGGGATCGACCCACGCGTCGGGCGGCGCGTCGATGCCTGCGTCGCTGCCGGCGTCGTCTTGCGGGGTAGGGGAGCCGCAGGCGACGAGCAGGGCGAAGAGGATGCGATGGGCTCTCATCGTGGTGTCGAGCATCGCACGTGGAGCGGTCAGAGAGGACCGAGCGGAGACACGCGGATCAGCGTGGCGAGGTCGTGGGTGCCGGCCTGGCCGAGAGACAGCATGTGCTCGGTGTCTGCCGTCACGGTCACGACCGCCTGACCGTCCGCGAACGTGAGGCTCGCTGCGAGCGGCCGCCGGGTGTGCTCGCCCGCGGCGGGATGATGGTCGTGGCCACAGCGCTCGCCGCCCTCGGCGAGGCACTCCGCGTCGCACGACTCGTCGACCGTGCGCGCCGTCATGATCTGCGCACACGCGATCGTCGGCTCGAGCGTGCACACGACCGCGCGAGTCGAGCGTTCCTCGTACGAGATGCATCCTTCGCCGTCGGAGTCGCCGTACTCGGTGTCCACCGTGAGGAGGATCTCCGGAAGGCCGCCGGGGACGAGATCGCGCACCGACGTGGTCGTGATCTGGCCATCGTTCTCGGTGCCGCCGCCCATCACCACGGAGAGCGCGACGAACGCAGCGATGCGATCACCCGCGCGCACGACGAGCACCCGATCGTCGTACGACGTGTCGCACCCGTCCACGGTGAGCGCGAAGAGCGAGACGCTCACGCCGGGCGCCGTCACGCCTTCGTCGAGCGCGATGGGGAACACGTCCGGGCCCGCGTCCGCGTCGGGCTCGACCTAGTCGGCGTCGGGGCACGTCAGGCGGGTGCCGATGGCGGTGCGCAGCTCGTCATTCGTCATCGACGCGTGCAGTACGAGCGAGGGCCGCGCATCGCGCGCGGGCAGCGCATCGAGACGAGCCCGCACGGTGGCGTTCGGACGCAGGGCGAGCGAGCGGGTGAATGCGTCGCGTGCGTCGTCGGGATCGCTCGTGGCCTCGTACACGAGTCCTGCGTTGTAGAGGCACTGCGCGTAGGGCACGCGGAGATCGGCGGGCATCGAGTCGATGTCCGGCATGCCGGCGAGCGCAGCGTCGATCAGCGTCTCGGCGGCGGCATCGTCGCCGGCGAGATGGGCGACGTAGCCCGCCTCACAGCGCAAGCGGCGATTGGACCGATCGATCGCGACGGCGCGCTGGAAGGCGGCGAGCGCATCCGCGAATTGCGAGGCAGCGACCGCCGCCCGTCCTGCGCGGATGGCTTCACGCGCGGCGGCGCGCTGCGCGGCATCGAGCGGTGCGGGCGCGACACGGGATGCCGGCGGAGCGGCGATGCTCGATGGCGGCGCGGTCGTCGGTGGCGCGATCGGGGGCGGCGCCGTCGTCGTGGGCGGAGCCGTCGTGGTCGGCGGCGCGGGATCGGAGCCGCACGCCAAGAGCAGAGCGAACAGGACGCGATGCGCTCTCATGGTGTCGTCCTGCGCATCAGTCGTTGGGGGCCCTCACCGTAGCATCGCCACGCTTGCAAGCTCGACTCGGAGCTCGGCTCCCGGGGCACGACCGTGCGGCTTGATCTCGCGTCGGGAGCCGCGAACACTCTGCCCCCGCGCATGTTTCGCTGGCTCCTACCGATCACGTTGCTCTCGCTGCTGGCGAGCCCGGTCGCCGCGCAGCGCGAGCACGTGGTGCGCAGCGGGCAGACGCTCGCGTCGGTCGCGCGGCACTATCACGTGGACGTGTGGGACCTCGCGCTCGCGAGCGGGATTCAGCCCACCACGATGCTGCGGCCTGGGCATACGCTGACGGTGCCGTCGGCGCATACCGCGTACGTGCGTGCGGGGCAGACGCTCTCCGAGATCGCGCACGATCACGGCTGCGACGCCGAGGAGCTGCGGCGACTGAATCATCTGCGCGCGACGTCCACGTTGCGCGTGGGGCAGCGGCTGCTTCTTCCTGGGTACGACGCGGCCAGCGCGGTGCCGCACGACTTCGGGCCGCCCACCGAGCCGGGCGTCGTCACGCTGCATCGGCGCGAAGAGTCGCGGCGCGTGCCGCTCGTCGATGGCGATCGCCACGTGACGATCGAAGGCGTGCGTGCGCTCTCCGAGCTGATGCGCGCGCACGACGACGACGATGCTCTTCTGCCGCATCCGCGCCTCGTGCTCTTGCTCGCGACCATCGCCGATCACTTCGGTGGCGCCGACATCACGATCATCAGCGGTCGACGCGAAGCGGGCGGATACACGCGCGAGAGCTCGCGCCACACACGCGGGCAGGCGACCGACATCCGCGTGCGCGGCGTTCCGATGCGCACGCTCTGGGACTACTGCCGCACGCTCGTCGATACGGGCTGCGGTTATTACCCGCGCAGCACGTTCGTCCACGTGGACGTCCGCTCGAGCGAGACGCAGTGGGTCGACTGGGCGGGGCCCGGCGGGCGCGCGCGCTACGGCAACCTCGATCGCGCCTGGCCGCGCATGTGTCGCCGTGCCGATCGCCGCGGTCATCGCTTCTGCCGGCGCGAGGGGCGCCGCGTCACGGCGCCGGACGATCTCGCGCAGAGCGCGACGCTCACGGAGGCCGCGCTCGCGCTCTATCCGGTGCTGCCCGTGCTCGACAGG
>CAYSCF010000150.1:14617-15605 GCA_964429305.1 uncultured Sandaracinaceae bacterium
GCCGTCAGATGTTCGACGGTCTGTGGCCCGGTTTCGACGACGACGAGGTCCCGACGGATCCGGAGACGACCGAGCCCGTCGCGATCGAGCTCGAGGCCCGCGGCGGCTGACGCGCTGCGCTCGAGACATGGGGAATCGCCGAACGCTCGCGCTCGCCTTCGTGATGCTCGTCGCGTGCAGCGAGACGCACTCGGCCGACGACGCCGGGATTGCGAACGACGGCGTGGTGATCGCGATGGACGTCGATCGCGGTGGTGGCCCCAGGATCGACGTCGGCGCCTTGCCCTGCGATGCGCCGCCGATCGCGTACTGCCGCACGCTCGTCGCCGGTGGCGGTCCGACGTGCTGCGGTAGCTCGGCCGAGCCGCTCTGCCGCACGGGCGGCGGCTACGCGTGCGGCGCGGGGACGATCGAGCAGACCTCGTGTGGCACCTGCCGCACGAGCGCGGCGTGCGCCTCGCCGACCGACTGCACCGTCGTGCCCGTCACGTGCTGCGGTACGTGTGGCGTGGCGACCAGCAGCGACATGATCGCGGTGCTCGACGGCCAGACGAACAGCTGGCGCGACGCGGTCTGCGGCGGAGGCCCCTTCGCCTGCCCCGACTGCGCGGCGATGCCGGACCCTTATCTCGTCGCGACGTGTGATGCGGGCAACTGCCTCGCGCGCGATCTGCACCTCGATGCGCTGACCGAGTGCGCGACCGACGCGGACTGCACGCTGGCGCCCAGGGTGTGCTGCGCATGCGGCGCGATCGGCTTCGGCGAGGCCATCGCGTTCAACCCGGCGCGTGGCGCGCTCGCGGCGCTGATCTGCGATCCGCGCGCCGACTGTCCGCCGTGCGTGCCCACGTTCACCGGGATCGCGGCGCGCTGCTCCGCGGGGCGTTGCACCGTGACGCCGGGCTGACGGCGCAGGACGCGTCGGACCCTCACCCCAACCCTGTACGACTGGGAAAGCTGGATCGACGTTCGTGACGCGGCGATCGTC
>CAYSCF010000151.1:0-15397 GCA_964429305.1 uncultured Sandaracinaceae bacterium
GACCCTGTCGCGCTTCCTCTCCCGCGTCCGGCCGGCGGTGTCCGACGCCAAGCTTCAGCGCGTCGTGATCGTCGCGGGTGTGGTCCACGACTTCGCGCGCATCGCAGCGCGCGCCGATTTGGCTCGCAGCGCGGCGCAGAGCGTCTCGTCGGGCGGCGGCGGCAGCCTCGTGCTGGCAGCCTCGGATGCCCGCGGTGAGCTGGCGCAGCGCGCGCTAGCCGAGATCCTGCGCGAGCAGCTCGACTCGAACGTCCGCGTGACCGTGCCCGAGCTCGACATCGCGCCGATCGCGGCCGACATGCCGTCGACAGTCGTCGCTCCGCGCGCTGCGTGAACTTCCCGTGTTCTGAACGCTGGCCGCGTGAGGCACCAGTGGCTATGACGCGCGCGTCATGACGCACGGCCGCATCCTCCTCCTCGAGAACATCCACCAGGGCGCCAAGGAGAGCTTCGAGGCCGAAGGCTTCGAGGTCGAGCTGCTGACCAAGGCGCTGCCCGAGGCCGAGCTGATCGCGAAGGTCCGCGGCGCCGTCGCGGTCGGCATCCGCAGCAAGTCGCAGATCACGAAGAACGTGATCGATGCGGCGAAGGACAGCGTCCGCGTCTTCGGTGCGTTCTGCATCGGCACGAACCAGATCGCGCTCGACGAGGCGACCAAGGCCGGCATCCCGGTCTTCAACGCGCCCTTCTCGAACACGCGCAGCGTCGCCGAGATGATCCTCGCCGAGATCGTCATGCTCAGCCGGCGCCTCGGCGACCGGAACCGCGAGATGCACGAGGGCATCTGGACCAAGAGCGCCGTCGGCAGCAACGAAGTGCGCGGCAAGACGCTGGGCATCGTCGGCTACGGGCACATCGGCCGACAGATCGGCGTGCTCGCGGAGTCGATGGGCATGCACGTGATCTTCCGCGACATCGCCGCACGCCTGCCGATGGGCAACAACCGCTCGGCGCCGAGCCTCGACGCGCTGCTCGCCGAGGCGGACTTCGTGACGCTCCACGTGCCGGAGACGCGCGAGACGAAGGACATGATTGGAGAGGCGCAGCTCGCGAAGATGAAGAAGGGCGCGTGCTTGCTCAACGCGAGCCGCGGCACCGTCGTGGTGATCCCCGCGCTCGCTGCGGCGATCCAGTCGGGCCACGTCGGCGGCGCGGCGGTCGACGTGTTCCCCGTGGAGCCCGAGGGCAACACCGATCCGTTCCGGAGCGAGCTCATGAAGCTGCCGAACGTGATCCTCACGCCGCACATCGGCGGCAGCACGAGCGAGGCGCAGGTCGCGATCGGGCACGAGGTCTCCGGCTCGCTGCTCAAGTTCCTGCAGCACGGGACCACGACCGGCTCGGTCAGCTTCCCGCACGCGGAGATGCCGCGCCGGCCGGGCGTGCATCGCATCGCGCACGTCCACAAGAACGTGCCCGGCGTCTTGCGCGACGTGAACCGCATCGTCTCCGAGGCCGATGCAAACGTCGTCGCGCAGGTGCTCGCGACCGATCCGAACATCGGCTACCTGCTGATGGATCTCGAGGACGATCAGAAGGCCAGCGCGGCGCTGGTCGACAAGATGCGCGCGCTCGACACGACAATCAGCGCGACGTTCCTGTACTGATTTCGCGCTATCATGGGCCGATGGGCGAGCCGTCGGACGATCCGGACCGCGATGCGATCCTGCTGCGGAGACAGCGCTGGATCGCGCTCGCCGTTGCCGGCGTGACTGCAGCGACGACCGCGTGCGCGTGCGCTTGTCTGTCGCCTTCGCACGATGCCGGCCCACCGCCGCACGATGCGGGCACCGACGCGCCCACCGACACGAACACGCCGTGAGCGACGAAGAAGACGCCGATCGCGCGGCCATCCTCGCGCGACGGAGGCGCTGGATCGCGCTCGCCGTAGCCGGCGCCGCGGCCGCCGTGACGACCGCCTGCGCGCACCCGTGTCTGAGCCCGACGGATGGCGGAAGGCCCCCGCGCGATGCGGGCCCCGACACCGGCGAGCCCGACGCGCCGTGACCCGCGTCGCGCCGGTGACGTCGTTCGCGGCGCTCGCGCTCCACGGTCTCGCGCACGTCCCGCTGCGTCACGTCGCTTCGCTCTTCGAGCCGGACTACGTCGCGTGGTGCGCCGCGACGCTCCCGGCGCAAGCCCGCAAGCCCCTCGCCGCCGACGGACCGGCCATCGGCGCCGAGGCGGATGCCGCCGACGCTGCGATGGCATTGCAGTGGCTGCCGCGTCTGCATGCGACGACGGAAGCGTTCGCGCGCCACGCGCTGGTGGACCTCGCGTCACTGACGTCGACGGACGATGCGGAGGCGCTGGCCGTGCTGCAACGTGCGGCGCCCACGTCGATCGAGTGGCTGCGCGCCGATCTCGCGCTGGCAGCCAACGCGTTCGAGATCTGGCGACTCACTGCGGAGCCCGCACTGCGAGACACGTGCGCTGCGATCGCGGCTGCGCTCGAGAAGGTACCTGCCGCGATGCGGCCGACGCGCGTGGACGTCGCGTGGTCCCTCGGCGCGCACGGACGCGGCTTCGCGGACCTCGTGATGGTCGGCGCGCCTGCCGCGTGGAACGCGATCGACCCCGACGTGTCCGCCGTCGTCGCGCTGCACGAGCACGCCGTCGTGAGCGCGCGTGGCGACTACCTCGCCCGCGAGTGGACGGCGCTCCGCTCGGTCGCGCGCGCGCTCGCCTCCACGACGCTGCGTGACGCGCATGCTCGCTGGCTCGCCTCGCGGGATCTCGGCTCGCTCACGCCGATCCTGCCCGCCGCCGTTCGCGACGCAGCGCCGTTCGATCGCGCGCGCGTGCTCGCCGCGCTCAGTCTCTGATCACCCGGAGGCTGCGGACGGTGGTCTCTGGCCGAGGCGCGTCGCGCACCGCGACGCTCGTGCGCGCGACGACGTAGCGAACGCGCTCGTGCCAGGTGATCTCGTCGGGCGCGCCCACGCGGATGCGCACGAGCCGCTGACCACCCTGCCCTTCGACCGGCGCGACGACGACGCAGCCACGTGCCAAGAGCGCCGTCTCGGGCAGCGCGGGCAACGCGAAGCCGACGACCACGGCGTCGTACGCGCCCGACCACACGTCGTCCTCGAGCGCGCTGCCGAGCGCGATCGCCACGTTCGGCAGATCGGCGAGGGCGCGCCGGCTCGCCTCGACGAGGAACGGATCGACCTCGACGCCGCGCACGCTGCCCGTGGGGCCGACGAGAAACGAGAGCAGCGCGGTTCCGTAGCCGCTGCCCGATCCGAGATCGAGCACGCGCATGCCCTCTCGGATGCCGGCCAGCGAGAACGTGCGCGCGTACGCATGCATGGCCGACACGGTCGCGAGCTTGCCGTCTCCGATCGGGATGACCTCGTCGCGTGTGCTCGCTTCGATCGCGTCGAGCGGCACGAAACGCTCGCGAGGGACCTCTCGCAGCGCGGCGAGGATGCGTGACGCAGGATCGAGAGGAACCGATGCGGCCACAGGCTCGACCGCACGAGCGCGCTCGGTGCGTGCGAGCGCCGCGAGATCGGGATGCGCCGCGAGCTCGCGCGCGGCCACCTCGCGACGACCGGTCCACGCGCTCCACGCGAAGTAGCGATCGAGCATCGAGAAGCGCCCGCGCGTGAAGCCCACCTGCTCCCGGATCGTGCGCACGAAGTAGTCGCGCGCCGGGCCGCGGTACGAGAAGCGCGGCTCGAGCGCCTCGAGGATCGGCGTGAAGAGTCGGTCCTGCAGCGACTCGCGCGTGAGGTAGTCGAGATCGCTCGAAGGATCGACCCACTCGGCCAGGAATGCGGGATCGCCTTCGTGCCACCAGCTCGGCCGACGGAATCGCGTGCCGTAGCGCGCCTCCCACGCCGCGCGCTCCTGATCGAGCGGTGATCCGGGGTAGAGCCGGAACGCGTCGACGGAAAGAAACCCCGTCGTGCTCGGTGCATCGAGGAAGAGCGAGCGCAGGTACGCTGCGGACGTCTCCATCGATGCGCGCGTCTCGCCGGGATGACCGACGATCACGTTCGCGCCCCAGGGGACGTTGCGCTCGCACGCCCACGCCGCGATATCCTTCATGCGATCGAGATACGTATCGAGTCGCCCGGCCTTGCGGATGATCGCGAGCTGCGCGGGGTCGCCCGACTCGAGACCGAAGCCGAGCCCGCAATTCGCCTCGCGGAACAGATCGAGATCCTCGTCGTCGACGAGATCGACGCGGATCAGCAGCCAGATCGTGTCGACCGGCAGATCACGCCGCGCGAGCTCCGCGAGGAACGCGCGACGCCACGACGTCTTCATGCCGAAGAGCGCATCGGCGACGTAGAGCGTCCAGCCGCGCAGATCGAGCCACGCGTGCAGGCGCATCACTTCTTCGACGGCGCGCTCGACCGAGAACGCGCGCCAGCGGACGTCGCGTTTCGCGCGCTCCATGCAGAACGCGCAATCGAACGGGCATCCACGCGAGAGATAGACCTGCGCCTGCGAGGTGATGCTGCGCGCGATGCCGCGATAGCGATCGAGAAGGGTCCAGTCCGTCTCGGGCAGCGTGTCGAGATCCTCGATCGGCTCGGATCCCAGGATCTCGCCGCGAAGGGGCGCGCCGCCGATCACGGACTCGACGACGCGCGTGAGCGGAATCTCGCCCTCGCCGACCACGCACACGTCGAAGGGCGATCCGTCGTAGACGAGCTCGGTGGGCCGCGCGCTCGCGTGGTAGCCGCCGGCGACGATCACCGCATTCGGAAGCAGCAGACGCGCCCGCCGAGCGAGCTCCTCGCAGAAGAGCCAATCGAACGACGAGTAGACGGAGATGCCGACGACGTCGTAGCCGTCGCCATCGTCACCCAGAAAACAGCGCTCGATGGAGAAGCCCGTCGGGAGCGCGCGCTCGCCGACGATGTCGCGGATGTGCACCTCGACGTTCGCGCGCGCTCGAACGTACGAAGCGAGGCCGACGAGCTGGGGGACGCCGAAATTGCCGCTCGACGAACCGACGCTGCCCGGCCAGAGCAAGAGGACCCGCGTCACGAACGCACGAGGCGACTGGCGGGGACGAGGTCGGCGCGCGCCGATCGCAGACGCGCCGCGAACGCGTCGTCGACGTGCTGCGCGACGAACGGATCGAGGCCGCGCACGCCCGTCATGGCGAGCGCCGCGGCGCCGCAGCCGCCGAGGCACGTCGGCGCGTGGAGACATGGTGCGCAGAACTCGGGCGTCACGTCGCGATAGCGCTGCACGGCGGCCGATCCCACGAGCGCGTCGAACGATTCGGTGCGCGCGTCGCCGACGGGCTCCTCGTGCAGCGTGCAGTTCCGCAGCTCACCGCGCGGCCCCAGCGCGAGCTCCTGCGCGTCCGTCCCGATCGGGCACGAGCCGAAGCGGACGTGCGGATAGTCCTCGTGATCGACCACGCACGGCGGAATCGGCATGGTGGACGCGATGCTCAGCCCGTGACGAACGGCGCGGGCCTCGGCGTCCGCCAGCGCTCGAACGACGTCGGAGCGCGACGGCAAGAGCTCGGCCGCGTGGCGCACCGAATAGCCCGCCGGCGAGAAGCGGGAGAACGAGATGCTCGTGACGCCGAGCGACGCGAACAGATCCAGGATGTCACCGACGCTCGCCGCGTTCTGCCGCGTGACGACGATGCAGCCCACCACGCGAACGCTTGCCTCGCGCAGCAGCCGAATCCCACGCAATGCACGCTCGAAGTGCCCTTCGCCACCGACGTGGGCGTCGTGGAGCTCTGCGCTCGCGCCATCGAGCGTCACCTGGACGCCGAGCGGCGCGTACGACGCGAGCCGCTGCGCGATGGCCTCGGTGACGAGCCCCCCGTTCGAGATGATCTGGAATCGCGTCGCGCGCCGCACGCACACGTCGAGCACCTCGAAGAGATCGCGACGCGAGAGTGGCTCGCCACCGGTGAACGTCACGTGATCGAACGTCGTCTCGGTCAGTACACGATCGAGCAAGCGCGTGAGCTGGGGTGTCGGCAGGGCGCCGACACCGCGACCGTCGTCCTCACGCCATGCGTTGTAGCAATACGTGCACTTCTGGTTGCACGCGCTCGTCAGCTCGACGGCCAGCGAGCGTCGCGACGTCATCGCCGGGCGTCCTCGCCCGTGTCCGTTCCCGCGTCCGACGACGATGCGGCGTCGGGAGCGAGCGGACTCAGACACGCACACGCGGTGGCCGTCGTAGCGACGGTGACGCCCGCGATCGCCAGCCGTACGAAGCGCGCGCGACGCGCGAGGATCGCTCGGCGGCTCTCGTCGGCTTGCGTGTCCATCACGAGGTTCTCCGGGCTCTCACAGCGTGAGCGAGCCCGTGTTGCCGTACGCGTCCGTGATCGTGATCGCCGTCGCGCCCGCGCCCGCGTCGAACGAGACGTGGCCGTTCATGTCGACCGCGACGCCGTGCATCGTCGTCGTGCCGGTGCCGTTCGTGATCCCGACATCGACCGTGCCGCCGCGGATCGGCGCGAGGGGCGTCGCGCCCGTGCCGGGATCGATCATGCGGTAGCCGGTGGGGGCGTGATAGCCGGCCGTGACCTCGACGTTCGTGCCCGTGCCGCCCGTCCTCGTGATCTCGACGTTGCCGGCCGTGACCGTGAACTCGCTCGAGTGGAGCGAGTAGCTCGGCCCGACGACGACGATCCGATACGTTCCGAGCGGCAGTCGCGCGCGCGCGTCGGTGCCTTCGAAGCCGACCTGTCCGAGCGCCGGCACGGCCTGCCACTGCACGGTCCAGTAGTGCGTGCGCGGCGAGAAGCTCGCGTCGTGGTTGAGCGGATCGGGCGTCCACGAGAGCAGGAAGTCCCCGTCACTCACGACGCGGCCGCTGTGCCGGGTCAGCGGCGCGAACGTTCCGTCGCTCTGCCTCATCTCCATCGACACCTCGGGCGTTCCGTCGAGCGGGTCGGCGCCGATCCAGCTGAAGAACACGCTCTCGAGACGCCGGATCGACGCGGCTGGCTGCATGCTCGTCGGCATCGCCGGCAAGAGGCCCGTCGCGAGATACGCGGGCACGCTCGCCGGGACCGTTCCCGCCATCGGCGATGCGTCGCGGTGCGTGCCCTCGTCGACTGCGGCCGGCACCTGCACGTGCGTGAGGCCCGTCGCCGCGTCCTCGCGTGCGGGCGTCGTGAGCAGCGGAAAGAGCTGCGCCGTCTGCTCGAGCAACATCTCGCCGTCGAGCGGGCCCCAGAACGTGATCGTCGGCTCGTAGCCGCCGCGGATCCAGTCCTCGGGCAAGAGGATGTAGCCGTTGTTGTCGTGTGCGTAGCCCACGACGATGTGGTGATCGGCCGGCACCGTGGACGACACGAGCGCGCGCATGCGATCGACCGAGAGCGTGAGGGGCTCGCCGGGCAGCACGCTCATGTACCAGTCGCCGATGCGGATCGCGCTGATGGTCGTGCGCGTCGTGTCGCAGATGGGCGCGTGGGATCCGAGATCGATGCTGAGCACCGACGAGAGAAGGTGCTGGATCGCCTCGATGCGGTTGCACGACGCGTACGGATAGTCGGTCAGGCCGCGCGTGCCGGGGATCTGTGCGGTCGGCAGATACGGAGCCGTCGATCCACCACAGAGCGCGGCGCCCTCGGGGGCGTTAAACTCGTCGATGGGCGAGATGAGGGCGCCCGTCGCATCGACCACGTTCCGATCCGCCGGCGTGAAGCCGTCCCACGGCGCGTACGAGAGCTCGCCGCCGCGGATCGTGAAGCGCGTCCAGTCGGGCCCGCGATCGATCGAGCGCGTCACCATCTCCATGGGCGCGTGCTCCATCATGCTCGTGCCCGCGCTGGTCCACGCGGTCACGATCGCGTCGAGCGCGTTCCATCCGACGGACTCGGCGCGCATGTAGTCGTTGCAGAGCAGCGCGCCCGTCGCGCACTGCGTACCGCCGTCGAAGCCCGCAGGCGAGACGTCACCGCCCGCGCCCTGCAGGTGCATCACGAGCACCGGTCGATCGAAGTGCTCTTCGAGGACGCGCTCCACGCCGCCCGGGGCGTCGGTCGAGACGAGCACGTTGTTCGCGCCCTGAATCGTCCCGTGCATGCCGAACACCGGCAGTACGGCGAGCGGCACGGACGGCTCCGACGGCATCGTGGGATCGTACGTGTCGACGCGGATGACGAAGAGGTCGTGGTCGTCGCGCGGTCCGCCCGCGAGCATGTCGTTCTCGGTGCGGCGATCGCGGTTGACGCGATCGTCGAGGTCGAAGCTCCCGTCGTGGGCGAAGCCGATGCGCGCCGGCAGGCGTGTCGTGAGCGCATGACGCGCGACGGCCTCGAGATCGGCGACGATGGCATCGAAGACCGAGCGCCGGAACGGGCCGAACCCGACCTGCATGCCCGCATGCGCCGTGTAGTTCGCGAAGGACGAGTGCGAGTGGCTCGTCGCGATGACCACGCGCCCCGAGAAATCGGCGCCGAGGCGCTCCTCCACGGCGTACTCGAGCCCCTGGTAGCCGATGGCGATGTCGGCCTTGAGCAAGAGCACGGTGTCTTCGCAGGTGCCGAGATCCGTCGGCGTCGCGGTGCAGCCGGTCGAGATCGCCAGCGCGCGTGCGCGCGGCCACGTCTCGATCCCGATCGACGGCCCGAACGCTCCCGCGATCTCGGTGCGACGGTTGTCGATGAAGCCGTGGCTCGGCCCGGTTCCCGTTCCTTCCGCCTTGTCGGCGTATCCGCCCATCGTCACGCCGATCGGGACGTGCAGCACGGACTCGCCGATCCCGGCGTAGATCGGGGCATCGGAGACCGTCCCGCCTGCATGCGCCGTGGCGGGCTGCTGCTCGTAGGTACAGTGCGCCGTGGAGGCGGGAACGGCCGGGCCACCATCGTGCCCGGCGTCTGCGACGGGGCCTGAATCAGGGCCTCCGGAGTCGGGGACGTCGCTCGGGGGCGAGCCACAACCGAGAGCCACGACGAGCAGGCCCAGCAAGCGAGAAGTGCGCACGACGACCTCCGAAGGCGTCATGGTACGCGGGCGCACCGAGCGCTGACCATGCCATCGCGCTTGCGATGCGACACAACGCACAAGTACGATTCGGAATCAGCGTGGGATCGGGATCGTGAAGCGTATCGCCTCCGGCGTAACCGACATCGGTCGACGACGCGTGTCCAACGAGGACGCGTTCGGTCTGGACGAGGAGCTCGGGCTCTACGTCGTGGCCGATGGGATGGGCGGTCACGCGGCGGGCGAGGTCGCGAGCCGCGAGGCCGTCGACACCGTCATCGCAATGGTCCGTCGTGACCGTGCCATCGCGCAGGCCGTGGCGAGCGGCGATCGATCCCCCGAGACGCTCCGCCGGCTCTCGCGCACGCTCGAGGCGGCGATCCAGGCGGCCACCTACATGGTGTTCGCCATCGCGGAGAACGAGCCCGAGCAGCGCGGCATGGGAACGACCCTCTCGGCTCTCTTGCTCTGCGAGGAGCTCGGCGTCGTCGCGCAGGTCGGCGACAGCCGCGTGTATCGCGTGCGAGGGCCGGCGACCGAGCGGCTCACGGAAGATCACACGCTCGTCGCGTGGCAGCTCAAGCAAGGGATCATCTCGGCGGCCGAGGCCGAGCGCTCACCGCACAAGAACGTCATCACGCGCGCCGTCGGCAGCCGCGACTACGTGCAGGTCGACACCAACACGTTCGAGGTCGCGTCGGGCGACCGCTTCTTGATCTGCTCCGACGGCCTGCACGGCTACCTCGTCGACGAAGAGATCGGCGGCATCATGGAGGGCCCGGTCGACATCGTCGCCAAGGCGCTCATCGAGGTCGCGAACACGCGCGGCGGCCGCGACAACATCACCGCGATCGTCGTCGACGTCACCTGACGCACGATTCACCTGACGATCAATGAGGCGCGATGCGCGCTTCGATCTCGTGGATCGCGGCGTTCAGAGCGGTCCGTACCTGCGGTACGCGCTCGATGCCCACGCGATGGCGAAGCGTCGGTAGCACGAGCGCGTCGCCGATCTGTCCGAGCGCCTCCGCCGCATGCTGGCGGACGCCGCGATCCGAGTGATCGAGCAGCCGCCCGAGGGCGTCCATGCGCGCAGGCGTGTCGAGCCCGGCGATCGCGCTGACCGCTTCGGCGCGCTCCTCGGCATCGCGACCGCTCTCGCGCACGAAGGCCTCGAGAGGCTCGAGGGCGGCAGCATCCCGCACACGGCCGAGCGATCGGACCACGTCGAGCCGCACGGTCGCGTCGGGATCGTGGAGCAAGCCAGCCAGCGCCGCGGTCGATCGCGTGTCGCGGATCACGCCGAGCGCGACGGCGGCTTGGTCGCGCGCCATGTGATCGGGATCGGCGAGCAGCTCGATCAATGCGGGCACCGCGGCGGGATCGGGCAGTCGCCAGATCGCAGCAGCAGCGACGACACGCACGTCGACGACCGGATCACGCAGCGCACGAACGAGATCCGGAACGGCGTCGCGCGCTGCCAGACGCCCGAGCGCTTGCCCGGCCGCCGCGCGGACCTCCCACTGCGGGTCCTCGCGTAGGAGCTGGCGCAACACCGGGACGGTATCGGCGCGGTGCGCACGCCCGTGGCGGCCCAGCGTGGTCGCAGCCGCTGCGCGCGCTGCCGCGTCGGGGCCCGTCAGCTGCGTGAATGCCGTCTGGTAGTCCTCCGCAGACAGCTCCTGCGCCGCGACCAGAGAGGGTGCCGCGAGCGAGAGAGCGAGCGCGAGAGCGTACGAGACGAGCTTCATGCCGTGACCGAAACGGAGCGCCCGCCGAGTTCCGAACCGCGCGGGATCCCCCGTCGAAAACCGTAACACAGACGCATCGGCGTCACGCGGGATTCAATCACCGCCCGAACGTGTCAGCGCGAAGAGGCCACCCGGCCGTCGCGCACGAGATCGCGCAGCTCGGGAAACCCAGCGAAGTGCTGCATGATCGCGGCGGCTCGCTGCGCGACCTCGTCGGAGAGCGTGTTGTGACGCCGATCGAGGTCCGTGTTGTGCGCGCGCATCGCACCCAGCTCGACGTCCTCGGCGGCGTTCATCCCGCCGAGGCGGCCTTTCATCTGCGAGACCTGGAACCGGAGATCGTCGCGCTCGCGCTCGCGCAGGCGCAGACGCTCGGTGAGCGCGAGCACCAGCTGCTCGGCCTCGAGCCAGCCGGCGGCGAGCAGCCCGGCGTTGCGCAGCTCGGCCGCGACCTCGTGATCGACGATCGCCTTGCCGCCGCGGATCAGATTGAGCGCGCGGCTCAGCGGCGCCTCGGCGCTCGCGTGGCGCTGTCGGGCGTCGGCGAGCTGTCGGAAGTAGTCGTCGATCTCGCCGTTGGCGAGCGACTCATCGCGGCTCAGCTCGTCGATCGCTCGGCCCAGGCGGAGGCGAACGTTGCGCAGCTCCTGCTCACGCGCCGACGTCGCAGCACCGAGCGCGGCGAGATCACGCTCGAGCGAGCGTGCATCGGCGATGCGCCGCCCGAGCTCGTCGATCGACTGCGTGAGCCAGCCAGGGATCGCGTTGCCGTGCGCGCGACGCGCGAGATCGGTGAAGAAGCGGAGCCGATCGTCCCACGTCGCCGGCAGCTGAGCGCCGCCGCCGAGATGCGGCGAAGAGATCGCTCCATCCGCGCGCCCGATGATCCCGGACGCAGGCGGCACCGAAGGGATGGTGTCGTGACGACCCGTCGTCGACGCGCGCGACGACGGCGACGGAAGCGTCTCGGCGATCTTTCGCAGGTCTTCGACGAGGTGGTGCGCGTCGCGATGCCGCTTCTTCGGATCCTTGTCCATCAGCTTGCGGACGAGCTGATCGAGCGACTCGGGGATGCCGCGCGCGCGGCTGCTCGCGAGCGGAGGCGGCTCGCGCATGTGCTTGAGGATGAGGTCCGGCGTCGATCCGGTGAAAGGCAGCGCGCCCGTGAGCATCTGGAACACGACGCAGCCGACGGCGTAGAGATCGGCCGCGTACGTCAGCGGCGCGCCCCGCGCTTGCTCCGGCGCCATGTACTCCGGCGTACCGAACACCGCGCCCGTCGCCGTGAGCCGCAGCTCGCCCTTCATGTGCGCCAGACCGAAGTCGAGCAGCTTCACGTAGTCGCGCCGGCCCTGGCCATCGACCAGGTAGATGTTGTCCGGCTTGATGTCGCGGTGGATGACGTCGAGCTCGTGCGCGCGCGCGAGCGCGGATGCGATCTGCATCGTGATGTCGACCACGCGCGACAACGCGATGGGACCGTTCGCGAGCTCGGCGGCGAGGGGCCGCCCCTCGAGCAGCTCCATGACGAGATAGACCATCCCGTCCTCGGTCTCGCCGTAGTCCGTGATGTCGATGATGTGCTCGTGATCGATCCGGTTGGCGGCCTTCGCCTCGCGCAAGAAGCGGCTGCGATTGGTCGCGTCGGCCGCGAGCTCCGGATTGAGGAACTTGATCGCGACGTCCCGGCCGAGCACCTCGTGGCGCGCGCGGAACACGGTGCCGAAGCCGCCGGCGCCGATTTTCTGCGTCACGACGTAGTGCCCACCGATCGCGCGGCCGAGCATCGGGTCCGGCAGATCGCGCAGTGGCGTGCCGTCGAACGGGCAGACGCGGGGATTCCCCTTGTCTTTGTATCGGCCCCCGCAGACGTCGCAGACCTTCACGAGACCCCCGACTGATGCGCAGAGTACACTTTTGCTGGAGCGGCAGGCAACGGCGACGGTGATTGTTGACACCGCCGATGTAGGAAAACATAGAAGAGGCGATGTTCGTCGCGGGGCGCCGGTGAAACTCTCGAACAAAGGCCGCTACGGCGTGTGCGCGATCTTCGACATCGCGTTCCACAACGATGGCCGCGCGACGCAGATCAAAGAGATCGCCGAGAGACAGGCGATCCCGGCCCGATTCCTGGAGCAGATCTTCCAGGATCTGAAGCGTGCAGGCCTGGTGGCGTCGCGCCGTGGCCCGCGCGGGGGCTACCAGCTGGCCAAGCCCGCCGCCGAGATTCGGCTGGGCGACATCGTGCGAGCGCTCGAGGGCCCGATCGAGCTCGCGCCGAAGGGCGAGGCCGGCACGGACGACGCCTCCGAGGGCGATGCGACGAGCCGGGCGGTCGCGGAAGAGGCGTTCGCGCTGGTGTCGCGACGCATCGAGGCGTGCTTCGACGAGGTCACGATCGAGTCGCTCTGCGAGCGCGGCGAGGCGCTCGGCTTCCGCCGCAAGCCTCCCAATCGCTACGTGTACGTGATCTGAGCGTGGGCTGCGCATGACCAGGCTGCTCGTCATCGGCGCAGGTGGGCTCGCTTCGCCGGTGCTCACGATCCTCGCGCGGAGCATCGATGCCCGAATCACGATCATCGACGACGACGTGGTCGACGAGACGAACCTGCACCGGCAGCTCCTCTATCGCGACGAGGACGTCGGGCGAGCCAAGCTCGAGGTCGCGCGCGAGCGTGTGCTCGAGGAAGCGCGCGCGGCCGGCAAGGCGATCGAGGTGCAGACGATCGAAGGCCGCTTCACGCCCGACGATGCGCTCGCGCTCACGCGCGATCACGAGCTGGTGTTCGAGGGCGCCGACAACCTCGCGACGAAGTTCCTCGCGGCCGACGCGGCGCGTATCGTGGGCCGCACCCTCGTCCAGGCCGGCGTCGTTCGTTGGGCCGGCTGGGCGCTCGCCTCGAGCCCGGGCGGAGGCGCGTGCCTGCGTTGCCTCTTCGAGGACATCCCGAGCGATCGCGTCGAGACGTGCGCCACCGCCGGCGTGGTCGGCTCGGTCGTCGGCGTCGTCGGCGCGCTCGCCGCATCGCTCTTGATCCGTGCCGTCGGCGGCGAGTCGATCGGCGGCACGCTCCATCACCACGATGCGCTCGCCGGAACCCTCCGCCAGCGCCGTGCGCACGCGCGGCCGGACTGTCCACTCTGCGGGGCTCGTGCGAGCATCCGCGCCATCGACGAGGCGCGTTACGTCCCCACGACGTGCGCGCTCTGAGGAACGAGCATGACCATCAAGATTCGCATCCCCACCCCGCTCCGCAGCTTCACCAAGGGCCTCGACGAAGTCGTGGTCGAGGGCGCCACCGTGCGCGCGGCGATCGACGACCTCGAGAAGAACAACCCGGGGATCAAGGATCGGATCTGCGACGACAAGGGCGTGCGCCGCTTCGTGAACATCTTCCTCAACGAGGAGGAGGACATCCGCTTCCTCGATGGGCTCGACACGGCGCTCAAGGCAGGCGACGCGCTGCAGATCGTTCCGGCGATCGCCGGCGGTCGATGACGTCTCTGCGCTACGCGCGTCAGTACACGCTCGCCGAGATCGGCACGGTCGGTCAGGCGAAGCTGGAGGCGGCGCGCGTCCACGCGGGCGCAGGCGATTCGCGCGCCTCGGCCGTCGCGCTCGCGTATCTCTCGCGCGCTGGCGTCGGGATCGATGCGGCCGGGATCGCCGTCCGCGTCGCGTCGCAGCACGAGATCACGCGCATCGCCGGAAGGCCCGAGCTCGCCGAGGCCGCGGCGTTCCTGGCGGGAGCGCTCGCCGCGACCGAGGCCATCGCGCAGATCACGGGCGCACCCGCGCGTCCCGTCTCGCACGTTCCCGCTCTGACCGGGTGATCGCGATGACGGAGATGCCGTGGATCGAGGGCCCGATTCGCATCCGTCGCGACGCGCTCGAGGCCGTTCGGGCGCACGCGACGGAGACGTACCCGAGCGAGTGCTGCGGCTTCATGTCGGGCCCCGTGAGCGACGGGCCGCTCGTGGACGGAGTGGAGCGCGCGGTGAACGAGGCGGACCGCTATCACGCGCTCGACCCGGAGCGTTTCCCGCGCACCTCGAAGACGTACTTCAAGATGAACGAGCTCAAAGCGAGCAAGGCGCTCGAGCGCGGCGCTGCCAGCGGTCGGCCGGTGAAGGTCATCTATCACTCGCACTGCGATGCGGCTCAGCCGGGCCAGCGCGGCGATTACTTCAGCGCCGAGGACGCGGCGACGTTCGCCCAGGGCAACCAGCTCATGTGGCCGTGCGCGTTCCTGGTCGTCAGCGTCGAGAACGGCGAGCCGGTGGGCCAGAGAGTCTGGGTCCACCGGCCGGGCACGAACGAGTTCGACGAGTGCGCGCTCGAGATCGAGTGATCGCTGCAGGAGTGCCCGGCTCGCCGGGCCGACGCAATTGCGTCGGGTCCGCATCGCGGACCACTCCGGCTGTGATCGTGAGCGCGCGTTCGATCAGCTGGCTGCGGGAGCGGGCGCGGCCGCCGGGGTCTCTTCGACCTCGGTGCTGCGGCTCTGGCGGAGGCGTGCCGCCTTGCCCTCGAGCTCGCGGAGGTAGAAGAGGCGCGAGCGACGCACGTCACCGCGCGAGACCACCTCGAGGCGCTCGATGCGCGGCGAGTGCTGCGGGAAGACGCGCTCGACGCCGACGCCGAAGCTGACCTTGCGGACGGTGAACGTCGCGCCGATGCCACCACGCGCGTGACGAATCACGACA
>CAYSCF010000152.1:0-15276 GCA_964429305.1 uncultured Sandaracinaceae bacterium
GTCGAGGCCCGCGCGCGAGCGGGAGGTTCGACGAGATTCGGTCGCATACTGCGCGACCGCTCGACGATGCGACGCATGCCCTCGTACATCGGCGAGCGCGTCAGTGCCTCGGGCGTCGATGGTCGTGCGGAGCTTGCGCCTTGCGCTTCATCCCGTGCCTGCGCGCGAGAAACAGCGCGATCGCGGGCACCGACACGAACAGCAGCACCCAGAACACGAACGCGACGTTCTCCATCGCCGGTGCCTACGCACGGATCCGACGCGCACCAGGGTCGGATCACGGCACGTGCACGACGGAGCCAGGGGTCACCGTCCTGGACGGCGCGTTCGTGCTCGACGGCGTCGAGAGCCCGATCGCGATGCGCACCGGTCGACACGCCGACGGGACGTGCGAGCACCGCCTCGCGGTGCCGGAGCACGGGCGCATGCGCGCGACGCTACGCCTGCGTCTCGGCGCGATGGATCGCCCAGCGGCTCGCCTGTGACGAGCGCGACGCTCAGCCGCGAAGGGGCTCGCACGAATAGAGCGCGCGCGTGAGCGCCAACGCGCGCGGTGATCGAACATGCCAGTCGAGTCGGTTGAGCACGTAGCCGATCGTCAGCTGCTTCACGGGATCGCACCAACCGAGGGCGCCGCCGATCCCTGGATGCCCGAACGACTCGCGCGTCGGCGAGAACACGTGTGGCTCTTCCTTCAGGAATCCTTGCGACCACCCGAGCGGCTTCTGCAGCACGGCATCGCGGCTCGACCAGCCCTGACGCTCGTAGATCGGCGCGAGCGTGCTCGCCTTCAGATAGCGTCGGCCGAGGGCCTCGCCGCCGAGCGCGAACGGAAGATACGCGCGCGCGAGGCCGTCGGCGCTGCCGGTGGCCGATGCCCACGCGAGGCTCGCGCGCCAGACGCTCGGCTCGTCGTAGCCGGAGATGCCGTTCGGTGTGCTCGGGTTGAGGAACGCGCGGCGCGGAAGCGAGTCGCGCGACAACAAAGTCGCGGCGATGCGCGCTTCGGTGACCGGCCCGGGCCCGCCCATCGCACGGCGGATCACCGAGCGCGTCATGCCGCCGAGGCGCTCGCCGATCGCGGGCGGATAGAGCGTGGCGACGCGCGCGTCGATCGATGCCGGCGTCCCCAGCGAGACGTCGGCGCCGAGTGGCTCGAAGAGCTCGCGCGAGAGAAACGGCCCGATGGGCTCGCCCGCGATCCTCTCGAAGAGCTCGCGCGCATACATGCCGAACGTGAGCGCGTGGTAGCCCTGTCCCTGCTCGGGCGCCCAGAGCGGACGCTGCTTCTCGAGCGCCTCCACGACGCGATCGCGGTGCGCATCGCCCGTACAGTCCGCGAGCGTGAGCGGCGAGTCGAGCACCGGAAGGCCGCCGCGGTGGTTGAGCAGCGTCCGCACGCGGATGGCCTCCTTGCCGGCGCGCGCGAAGCCGGGCCAGTACGCGGCAACGGGCGCGTCGTAGTCGAGCAGCCCGCGATCGGCGAGCAGCGCGAGCGCCATCGAAGCGAGGCCCTTCGTGCACGAGAACAGAACCGCACGCGTGTCGTGCGCCCAGGGCGAGCGCCGATCGCGGTTCGTGATCCCGCCGTGCAGATGAACGACGCGCTCGCCGCGATGATAGACGCTGAGGCCCGCGCCGATCTCGTCGCCCTCCGCGAAGTGACGCTCGAAAGCGCGCGCGACGGGCTCGAACCCCGGGCTGACCGAACCGACGACCGACGACTGCGTCATGGCGCGCAGGCTAGTACGACAACCCGAAACGAACGATCCCGGTGTGACGACGAGCGACATCGAGTGGCCGGTTTCGTCTCGGTCGCGCGAAGATCCCCGCGCTCCGGCGCGGCCTCGGCTTTGCTCTGCACGCGGGCATGAAGCGAACGGCGAGTGTTCCTCCCGAGGCCGCGGCGCCTCTGGATCGCGTGCTCGATCAGAGCGAGCAGGTCCAGGGCAAGGTCGAGCAGGCCGCGGTCGATCTCTCGTCGGTGAAGGCGGGCCTCGCGGGCAGTGCGGTGCCCGCCGTGAAGGTCGCGCAGGCGCTGACCGAGAGCGATGCGATCCACGCGAACGTGCTGGAGGCATCGGCGGAGCTCGTCGCGGTGAACGACGCGCTGGCCGAAGAGGTCGAGGAGCGACGTGACCTCGAGGCCAAGCTCGGTCGGAGCGAGATCGCTCTGTCGGAGAGCCGCGCGGAGGCGGAGGCGTCGCGTCAGAGCGCGCTCCACGACGCGCTCACCGGCTTACCGAACCTGACGCTCTTCCACGACCGACTGAGCACCGCGCTCGCACAGGCCGAGCGGCACACGTGGCGGCTCGCGGTGATGTTCATCGACCTCGACGCGTTCAAGAAGATCAACGACACGCTCGGACACGACGTGGGCGATCGCGTGCTCGTCACCGTGGCGCGCCGGCTGGATGCGGTGGTGCGCGGGGGCGACACCGTGAGCCGGCGCAGCGGCGACGAGTTCCTGTTCCTCATGGTCGAGGCGAAAGACGCGTCGAACGTGGCTGCGCTCGCGACGCGAATCGCGCGCACGCTCGGCGAGCCCTACGAGATCGACGGCGTGCCCATCACGCTCACGGCGAGCGTGGGCGTCGCGCGTTATCCCGAGGACGGGCGGGACGGCCCCGAGCTGCTCCGGTACGCCGACGCCGCGATGTATGCGGCGAAGAACGAGAAGCGCCCAGCAGATCGACGCGACTGAAGGAAGGTCGACGAGAGGTCTCGCCGTCTGCCCATACGCGGCGCGACGAACGTCGGTCGCGCATTGACAATAGGTAACCACAGGGATACATGTTGTCCATGTCGTGCTGATGTGCAGCGGCGATGTGTACTCGACGCGTGCCCTGTCGTTTACATGACTGCGCGATCCGCGTGATCTGGAGGTGACCCGTGAAAGACCTTGCTCGCGAGCTCGGGTACGTACGATGCGGTCGCCCGTCATGAAGGCGAAGGCTCGCGGCGTGGCGGCGCCATCCGACGTGTTCCGTGCGATTGCCGATCCCACGCGTCGCGCGATCCTCGATCGACTGCGCGCCGGTCCCACGCCCGTCAACGCGCTCGCGGCCGACTTCGATCAGAGTCGACCCGCGATCTCGAAGCATCTGCGCGTGCTCCGCGGAGCGCATCTCGTCTCCGAGCAGCGCGCCGGGCGCGAGCGCGTGTACCAGCTCGAGCCGCGTCCGCTGCAGACCGCTCTCGGATGGCTCGAGGGCTATCGCGCGTTCTGGCACGTCAGCCTGACGAATCTGAAGCTCCACCTGGAGAAAGGGAACGAACGATGAGCAAGTACTTCAGCGCGTATCGCTCGGCGACGTACCTGCTCCTGCTCTACTGCACCGGACACACGGCCGGCGGCATGCTCGCGCAGCGGAGTCTCGGCGCCGAGTCGGACGCGGTGTTCGCATCGATGCGCAGCGTCCACTTCGTGTTCAACGGCGCGACGTGCACTTGGTACGGCTTCTGGTTCGGTTTCGGCCTTCTCGCATCCGTGTTCCTGCTGCTCTCGGCGGGCATCTCGTGGCAGCTCGATCGCGTGCCTACGTCGCAGTGGCCCGCGGTGTCGCGCATCGCCTGGATGCTGGTCGCGAGCAGCGTGTGCAACGCGGTGCTGAGCTGGGCGTACTTCTTCGCGGGTCCGGGCGTCTTCGCGACGCTCATCACCGTGCTGCTCGCGGTCGGAACGTGGCGCAAGGATCGCGCCGCTGGATCGCTCGCGACGACGTAGCCACGCGGGCGCCGGTCACTGCGGGAAGTAGTAGAAGTGCGAACAGATCTCGCAGAGGCCGTGGGAGACCTGGTCGGGGATCCGTTCGACGTAAGCCGGCACCCAGTCCCACACCGCCGGCGACGCGTGTGCGCGCCGGACGCGTCGACAGTTGGCGCAGATGACGATCAAGCCGTGGACCTCGCGATAGAGCGCTTCGATCGCGTGACTGAGCGCGCCCGGGTAGCGGATCTCGTGGACGAGCGAGTTGACGACCAGCACGCCGTCTTTCCCACACGGCAACACCCGCATCTGGAACATGCGCTTCGTGATGGGCGAGGAGCACTCGTACGAGTGCTCGTAGGGCTCGCGGCCGCGACGCACCTCCTCGAACAGCGCGTCGTAGAAAGGACGCAGCACCGTAGGCACCGCGTCCATCACGCTGGCACCGATCGACCACGGCCCGCGCTCGTCGTCGGCCCACGCGGCGCCGTTCTCTCTGGCGAACCGATGCCAGGCGGGGTTCACGTACGCGAGCCGTAGCTCGACGTCGAGCGCGTAGACGGTCGACGGATCGTCCCGGAGCGTCTCCGGCTCGAACGGTGTGAGCAGGGCGCGGAGCGAGGTGTCCAAGCCAACACAGATGCGCACCGAGGCTGCGTTGTCCAGGGCTCGCGCGATCAGAACGTGCTCCCGAAGGCCCGTCTCGATCAGCCGCCGTCGGGACCGCGTCGCGTCCGCAGACCTCGCAGGAGGTCGTGGGCGCCGTGCTACCACCGATCATGGCCCGTACGTGCGCTACGATCGAGGCATGGCGCCGCGATCTCTTCGATGCATCCGGCATCTCGTACGCACCGATCGCGAGCGAGCCCGACTGTCGCGCGGTGGGTCGCGGCTACTGTGGTCGCGCGCGCATCGCGTACGCGCTCGCCACCGCCGATGGCCGTGCCGGCCGAGGCGAGACTCTCGCCCTCGATTCGCACACGGCGATCACCATCGATGCGCTCGACGACGACAACGATCGCTGGCCGGACGGGGACGTCTGCGCGATCTACACGTACGTGTGGATCGCGCTCGAGATGCACCGCTCGCCGTAGGCATTGGTGCGATCGATGGCGACGACGATCGGACCCGTGACCGAAGTGGTCTGTTCAGTGGTTCTTGGCCCAGAAGGATCATCTTGGCGCAGCGAACGGCACAGCTCCCCGTTCCGAAGCAGCGAGGGTGGAGCTCAGGCGCGGCGTGCGTAGGTCGACGTCCGGAGGTGCTCGAATGGAAGGACCGGAACCGAACGGCGTGATCGCGGTCTTCGCCACGCGTGAGCTGGTGGACAGCGCGGTCGAGTGGCTGCGCATCGACGGCGTCGATCGCCGCACCATCTCGATCCTCGGGCCGGGCCTGACGCAAGAGACACCGCCCGAGCTCGATCGATCGCGCAAGCACGAGGCCGAGATCGCGAGCTACTGGGCCAAGTGGGGCGGGGCGTTGGGCGCGCTCGCCGGCGCAGGGCCGGTGTCGATCGCCATCGCCGCGGTGGCGGTCGGCTTGGGACCGATGGCCGTCGTGCTCGCGGCTGGCATCGCGACGGTCGCCGCCACGGCCAGCATCGGCGCGCTCGCGAGCGGCCTCACCGCCGCTGGCATCCACGAGCGCAACGCCAAGGCGTACGAGAAGGCGATCCGCGACGGGAAGTTCGTCGTCGTCGTCCACAGCGACGACGCGGCGACGCTGCGCTCGGCGCAGCTCGAGTTCGCGCGTATGAAGGCCGAGTCGATCGAGACGCACGGGCTGACGGGAGTCGCTCCGCCGCGCGCCGCGGGCCCCAACGAGCGGACAGGAGGGTGAGGCAGACCGATTCACTCGGGCTGCCGAGGGAGGACGGGAAGGTCCTCCCTTCGCGAATCGTCACGATTCGCAACCGGTGATTCAGCGCTCAAGGCGCTGGATGTGCGGGCGGCATCGCCTGGATCCAACGCCGCACGAGCGCGAGGCCCGCGTCGTCGACGCGCTCGGTCGCGATGGGTGGCATCCGGCGGTGCATGAAGACGGGGCCGCGCATGCGCTCGACGATCTGGCTGTCTTCCGGGCGACCACGACGGATGAAAGGCTCGATCGCCGACACGACCGTCGGTGTGCTCGCAGGCATGCCGACCGTCGCGGTCGTCAGCCAGAAGTCGAGGTGCTCGTGCGGGCGGAACGAGTCGTGGCCTTCGGGCCGCGCACCGTTGTGACAAGGCGCGCAGTTGGCGTGCAGGTAGCCGAGCGCGGCGATCTCGTCGCCGCTTCCGCCCATCACGATCGGCGCGCTCGGCGGCGCGGTGAGCTGGCCGGCGGCGACGAGCGTGTCGAGGCTCGCTTCTCCGGGCGTGGCCGGATGCGCGAGCTGGATCGCCGAGACGCCGAGCACGACGGACGCGCGACCGCCGTGACAGGTCATGCACGCGCGCGCCTGCGGTACGTCGTGATCGGTACCGAGCGCGTCGCTCACACCGTCGATCGTGGCGATCGCATCGGTCTGCTCGGCGTTCCACACGTAGGCCAGCCCCACCCAGCCGTCGTCGCTCGGATCGAGGCGCGTCAGCAGGCGCGTCTCGATCCGGCGCCCGTCGACCGAGAACTCCTTCCAGAGCTGCGTGCCGACGGGGAACACCCAGTCGTCGATGTTCGTCGTGTCGATGCGCGCGCCTGCGGGCAGTCGCATCCATCGGCGCTTGCTCGCGCCGTCGCTCCACAGCTCGAACGCGGGCGTGTACGGCACGTACTCGGCGCCCACCGTCGTCATCGAGGCGTCTGAATAGAGGCCGGCCTCCGAGAGCCGCTGCGGCAGATCGTGCACGCGCGGCGAGAGCGAAGGGAGCTGATACGCGCAGCCGGGCGCACTGACGAGGAGCAGCAGGAAGAAGGCGCGCACGATCTTCATCGCGCCTGCATACCAGAGTCGCGGGCTGCGACGCGACGAGCCAGCGGCGCTCAGGCGGCCGCGTTCAGCGCTTTGGCTTCGCGGTAGCCGTCGATCGCGAAGCATGTGTTCGCGACGAGCACGGCGACGAACATGAGCCCGAACGCGATGGGGCTCGCGCTCTGCAGGCTCGTGCCGTTCGAGAACACGGGCGCTTGCTCCACCACGGTCAGCGCGATGGCGGCGAGCGTCCAGCCGATGCCGAGCCCGATCCGGCGTCCGTTGTAGACGTAGCCAGGGCCCATGAAGAAGAAGTTCAGCACTGCGGCGAGCCACGGTCTCTTGTTCATGCAGGAGTAGACGGGACTCGGCGGCGAAACTCATCGGACCATCGACACGCTTCTCGGATCGGCGAGACTGGGAGGGTGAAGGTCGTCCTCGACGCGCTCCACGGCGACGTGGTCGAAGCCCTCTGCACGCACGCCGGCTTCGCTGGGTCGACTACGCCGCGCTCGTCGGCCTCGCCGGTGCCGTCGTCGTTCGCATCGAGATCTCGAGCGCGCGCGATGCACACGACGATCCGGAGATCATCACGATCGAGCTCGATCGCGGCACCCTGGTGATGCGCCTCGTCGATCCGTCCGACGCCGACTCGGATGCCCGCGTGGACGGGACGCCCGCGTGAGCGGCCGTCGCGCGCCATCGTCCAGCCTTCGCGTGGCGAAGGTCGTCGACGGGCTCACGTGCGCGAGCTTCGCGCGTCGGATCGCGCTCGAGGTGGGGTTCGATCCGGATGCGGCGGCCGAGATCGGAACCTGCGCGAGCGAGCTCGCGACCAACGTGGCGCGTCACGGCGGCGGGGGGACGCTCGAGGTCGAGCGCGACGTACAGGGCATCGTGCTGCGTACGAGCGATCGCGGCCGAGGTACCGCGCGTGAGCTGCAGGCGCGGCTGTCGACGATACGGAGCGAGCCCGGACATCCGAGCGCGCTCCACGGCCTCGGGGCGCTCTTGCGCTGGATGGACGACGTCGAGGTGCACGACGGCGAGCAGGGCGGTCTCGAGATCCGAGCGCGTCGTGCGCTCCCGCCCGGTCGACGTCGCTGACGATCACTCCTCGCCGCGAGGAACGCGCGCGAGCGCGAGCGCGATGCGAGCCGCGTCCAGCGTGGCGTGCGAGCTAGCGCGGCCGAGCGCAGCGGCCGTCGCTTCGACCTCCGTGCCTCGCGCGCCCGCCGCGAGCGCGATGCTGCGCGCATGCAGCGCCATGTGCCCGCGCTGGATCCCATCGGTGACCAGCGCACGCAGTGCCGCGAGGTTCGACGCGAGGCCGACCGCCGCGCAGCGCACTGCGAGATCGCCCGCGCGTCGTGCGCCCACGATCTCGAGCGCGAGCTTGGAGGCGCGATGCGTGCGGCTCGCGCCTCCGACGATTCCCACGGCGAGCGGCATGTCGAGCACGCCGACCAGACATCCGGCTTCGTCACGGTGCCAGATCGCGAGCGGGCGATAGCTGCCGCCGCGCGCGGCATATGCGTGAGCTCCCGCTTCGACCGCGCGCCAGTCGTTGCCCGTCGCGATCACCACGGCGTCGATGCCGTTCATGATGCCTTTGTTGTGGGTGGCGGCGCGATAGGGATCGCGCGCGGCGATCTCCGAGGCCGTCACGATCCGATCCCGCACCGTCGCGCCGTCGAGATCGCGCACTGCGAGCAGCTCGGGCGGGATGCGGCAGCTCATCCGCACGCGCCGATGATCGGCGAGGTTGGAGAGGATGCGCATCACGACGGTGCCGCGGGCGAGCTCGGCGATGCGTGCCGACACGTTCTCGGCCACCGTGTTCACGAGGTTGGCGCCCATCGCGTCGCGACAGTCGACCTCCACGTGCACGGCGACGTAACCATCACCGAGATCGCGCACGACGACGTCGACGGCGCCGCCGCCTCGTGCGACCAGACCGGGCACGCTCTCGTTCGCGAGGAAGAGCAGCGATGCGCGTGCGCCGAGCACGGCGGCATTCGCCGATGCGAAGTCGCCCACGCCGGAGAGATGGATCTGCGCGGCGACGATCGACTCGTCGACGTCGGCCGTGAAGCCGCCGGCGTCGCGCACGATGCGGGCAGCATACGATGCGGCCGCGACGACCGAGGGCTCTTCGATCACCATCGGCGCGACGACATCCTCGCCGTCGATGCAGAGATTCAGACACAGCGCGAAGGGAAGGGCGTGGATGCCGACGACGTTCTCGACGAGCTTCTCGGCCGCATCGGGGGTGAGCCCGCCGCTGTCGAGGATCGCGTCGAGATCCGAGAACGGGAAGTCGATCGCGTCGGCCAGCGTTCGCCGTCGTTCGGGTCGCGCCTGCGGTCGGAACACGGGTGAGAGCGGCATGGTCCCCGAGATGCGTCTGCTCCGGTCTCGTGGGCGCCGAACGGAGACGGGCGTCGGCATCGCGCTGCGCGCGGTCAGCACGAGCTCACGGCCGGACTCGTACCGCGCCGAGCGCATCGTCCACTCGAGCGCTCCGGCGATCCACTGGCGAAGATCACCGATCCAGTCGGTCACGGCGCGGTGATCGTCCGGATGGCGCGCGAGGAGGTCACCCGCGAGCGCATCGAACGCGAGCAGCTCCTCGTCGTGCGAGCGCAGCACCTCCTCGAGCGCGTCGGCGACCGTCATCCGATCGTGATGGACGAGCACGTGCACGAGGTTGTTGGGATCGCCGGCGCGGCGCTCCTTCTCGTAGGAATAGATGTCGTTCGCGTACGCGATGATCCGTGATGCCACGAAGCGCAGAGCACGATAGACGTCGTCTTCGTGCACGCTCTGCCCGAGCGGGTCGCCGCGGAACAGCTCTGCGAGGTCGAGCACCTGGAGCACGCCGATCGACTGGGAGCGCATGCGCCCGTACTGCTCGCGCGTCGGCACCGTCTTGCGCTCGCGGTGGGCGGTCTCGACGACGACGCCGTGGAGCCAGAACCCCTCGAGCGAGGCGCGGAAACGCGCGAGCCAATCGGCGCTCCCACGCGCTGCGAAGCGCGACACGAGCTCGCCGAGCGCGCGCACGTTCACGGGCTCGGTCGGCGAGACGGGGCGGCCCGTCACCACGTCGAGGTACGAACGGAAGACGCTCGCGACGACACCGGAGTCGTGACGCGTGCTCGACTCGTCGAGCCGATCGTCCTGGAGGAAGACCCACGCGAGGAAGTCGGAGGCGAGCCTCCGGTCTTCGTGGGACACGTCGGGAAACGTCCACGCCACCAGCAGCCCTACCTGGACGCGATCGACGCGAGCGCGCGCGTGCTCGGGCGAGACGAGCATGTTCTTCAGCACCCACTCTCGCGTCTCCGTCTCGAGAGACTCTGCGTCGTTCGCGAAGCGGAGCGGCCACGGATAGGCAATCTCGAGCGAAGCGCGCTCGGGCGGCCCGGGCGCCGGGCTCGAGAGCCTGTCGATCTTCACACCAGCGTTACCCACGCGCGTCATGGCTCACCTCCCCGATCGAACGCGGCCCATCGTTCTACGATTCGCGCGAGCTCACGTCGGCGCGCGGACCCGGTCCTTGCGGCGCGTCTCGAGGTGCTGGAAGCACGCCCACAACCCCTCTTTGAGGTTCCGCAGCGTGAGCACCCGACGCATGTCGACGTCGAGCTGACCGAGCGTCAACGCGATCTTCGCGGAGATGCCGGTGATGACGCAGAACGATCCCAGCAGCTGGGCGGCACGGATCATCCGGATGAGGTGATCGGCCGTCGAGGTGTCGACGACGTCGACGCCAGTGAGATCGACGATCACACAGCGTGCTCCGCCTCCGGCCACACGCCGGAGCAGCCGCTCGGTCATCTCCACCGAGCGCTGCGTGTCCACCATTCCGACCACCGGCAGCGCGACGATGTCGTCCCACACGTCGAGGATCGGCACCGAGAGATCGGCGATCGCCGCGCGCTGCCGCTCGATCACGTCGAGCCGCTGTGCGTTCAGCTGTTCGTTCTCGCGCCGCGCGGCCGCGTACTCTTCGATGAATACGTTGAACATCTCCTCGAACGGCGCGAACTCGTCGAGCGCCTGGATGGGAATCCGGACGCGGTCGAGATCGGACTCGCCGACGGAGAGGGCTCCGAGCGCCTCCGTGATGCGCGTCAGTCTCTCCCGGGAAATCGTGACCGTGTCGTCCTCACTCATGTCTCTCTCGCTCCTGCGCGGGCACGCTCGTCATCTCGAAGAATCGGCCCAGTGCCACGAGGGGATCCGCGGCGCTCGTCCCCGTCGCGCCGATGCCCACCCACTCCAGTGCTTCTTCCAAGTTCAGCGCTGTCCGCTCGATGTCGAGCTCGAGCCCCATCGTCTCGATCGTCGAGGCGATCTCGGGACTGAGCCCCGACAGGACGGTGGGCGCGCCCATGAGACGTGCGCCTCGAGCGATGCGTACGATTACCGAGCAGAAGTGACTGTCCACCAGCCAGATTCCCGAGATGTCGACGATCAAGCTGCGTGCCCCGTGCTGTTCCACGTGCTGGAGAATCGAAGCGCAGAGTGTCTCGGCCTCGTCGTCGCGGAAGTCGCCCTGCACGGGGACGACGACGTGGCCCCAGAGGCGCAGGATCGGTGCGCGCACGAGACGTGCGTTGACGAGCTCGATGGGATCGCCGAGCCGGCTCTCGCGGTTCATGCGCGCACCTCGCCGACGAGCAGCGTGGCGTCGTCGAGCTCTTGCGCGAACCGTGCGAACAGAGCGTCGCACGCGTCGGGCAGGGGCAGCTCTCGCACGCTCTCGAGATCGAGCCGTCGCGTCAGCCCGTCGGTGAAGATCGCGAATCGCTCGCCACGCCCGAGCGTCGCGTCGAAGGGTCGGAGTCGAACCGAGGAGCTGCCGAGCACGCCGCGAGAGAGCAGCACGGGCGAGCCGCGACCCGGAGTGCGCACTTCGACGTTGCCGACGCCACAACCGCGCATGACCCCGTCCTCGAGCGTCACGACGGTGGCAGCCGCGCCGCGCGTCCCACGAAGTGCCTCGTGCACGTGGAGGAGCACCTCTTCGGGACGGAGAGGCAGCGTCGCCGCGGTGAGCGCGGCGATGGCGGTGCCGGCGACTTGCGCTGCGACGGGTCCGTGTCCGAGCGCATCGACGACCGCGACGAGCGAGAATCGAGCCGTGTGGCGCACTACGACGGCGTCCCCGTTCTCGACCTCGCCCGGTCGTGGCCGCGAGCGAGCATGTGTCGCGAGGATCACAACGGCACCTCCGCGAGGATCCGAGTGCCTTCCGGCCCCGTCTTCACTTCGAAGCGCTTCGACAGACGCCGCGTCCCGAGCAGCCCGAGCCCCATGCCGGTACGACTCCGATGCTTGCCGGCCAAGATGGTGTCGAGATTCGGTATTCCGGAGCCGGTGTCGGTCACGACGATGCGGACGGCGCGTGGGTCGGATACGATCGAGAGCTGAATCGAGCCGCCGCCCGCATACTTCAGCGCATTGCGTCCGAGCTCGCTCACCACGGTCGCGATCTTCTGCGCGACGAACGAGCTGGCATTCTCCTCGGCCGCGATCTGCCGGGCATGCATGCGGGCACGCCCGAGGTCTTCTTCGGTGACGAGCGGCAACGTGGTGGGTCGGCTGGATGTCGGCAGGGCCGCGGGCTCCAAGCGGCTGATCACCGAGCGTGCGATGCCGGGTGTCACGACGAAGAGAGCGAGCGATGTCTCGAGGGCAGGAAGCAAGCGAGGGAGATGGGTGAAGTCCAGCGTGGATGCGTCGAGGCCGCTGACGGCGAGGGCGCGCCGGAAGATCGCATGAGCGTTGATGGGTGATACCGATTCTCCGAGCAGCGCGAGAATGCGATCGGCCAATGGGGACATGTGCGCGCGCTCCGTCTCGCTGGACCAGGTTCATGACTCGATCTCGCGGACGACGTTCAGCGCCCACGCTTCGGCCGCGGTCTCGTCGTCGAAGAAGCCCGTGGCGATCTTCGTGTCGCGCATCAGGTTGATCGCCGTCACCACGAACGTCCCGAGGGCGCGCGTGCGGAGCGACGCGCGCACGAAGGCTGCGGCGACGAGCGGGACGCCCTTGAATCCTTCGGCGAAGCGGCGCCGCGCTTGAGGCGAGACGCCGGCCAGTTCCTTGGTGTCGCACACGATCGCGAAGGGACGTTTGGCGGTCTCCCGGCACAAATCGGTGATGCGTTGCGCGTGGTCCTCCTCGAGCGTGCCCACGTACCGGATCACGACGACGGATGGAGGGTGGAGACGGAACGTGTGGCTACCGATGGAGACGGTTTCGCTGCTCGACATGGGTGATTGCTCGGTACCACGCTGCGACCGGGGTGAGGCACGCAAGAGTATTTGCGCCCCACGCGCGCTCGCGTGATCGGAGCCTCCGATGCGCGGTGTCACCCCTCGGGGGTGATCGCGACACCCTTGGGGTGACACGAGACAAGCAATCACGATGACGCATTGGCTTTCGAGCGCGGTTGACCTAGTGTCGCGCCGTGGTCGCTACGCGTTCTCCGACGCTCGTGCTCGTCGAGGACGATCCCATCCTACGTGCGACCCTGCGTCGCCAGATCACCGCGTGGGGCTTTCACGTCATCTCGTGCGCGACGGGCGCGCAAGCGATCACGGCCTTGGCGAGCCCAGTGGTCGACTACGTGCTGACGGACATCTTCTTGCCGGACACCAACGGGATCGAGATCGTACGCGCGGCGCTGGATCGATGGCCGCTGCCGCACGTGGTCGCGTGCAGCGGTGGTGGCGCGATGCACCATGGCTTCGAGCTGGGCGAGCTCGGCACGCGCGCGTTCCTCGAGAAGCCCTTCGGGACGGAGCAGCTGCGCCGCGCGCTCTCGAGCGAGGCGAGCCCTCCGCCGCTCTTCGACGTCGCGGTGCGCGCGCACGTCGGACGAACGGACCTCGATGCGATCTCGCGCCGCGTTCGTCACGTGATCTTGCGCGAGGCGCTCGCGCTCTCACGCGGCAATCGCACGGAGGCCGCGAGGATGCTGAACGTCACGCGACAAGCGATCCAGTACATGCTCCGCGCCGACGACGTGCGGCCGGAGCCGCGCGACGTCCGCACCGATGGGAACGCCGCGGAGGATCCCGACGAGGAGCCTGGCTGATCTCGAGCGAGAGGCCACGAGCTGTCCCGGACGCGAGCCACGCGCGGTATCGTGTCCCCGTGTTGCGCATGATCGAGACGGACGGCGATGGATTCCGCGCGGCGAACGCCGGGCGCTACACGATCGTCGGCTCGGCGGTCATCTGGTGCGCCAGCCCCACGCTCGGGGGCGCCGTGCTCTGGGGCGAGCCGAGCGAGACCGACACGCGCGAGATCCTGCGCATCTTCGATCGGTATCCGCAGTTGATGGGGCGCTTCGACATGGTGCTCGACACGCGCGGCGTGGTCCGCGTCGATCCGGCGGGGCTCGCGCTCCTCTTCTCCTGGCTCGTCGCGAATCGGGTCCGGCTCGCGGCGCAGATGCGACTGCAGGCGAACGTCATCGCGCCGGGGCCGATCGGCTTCTTGCTGACGGGTCTGCTTCCGGTCGCGCAGTGGGTGATCCCGTATCGAATCGATCACGACCCACTGCCGGCATTCCGCGCCGTCGCCGGTGACGAGGGCGCACGGCTCTGCGAAGAGGTCGATGCGATCGTCGAGCGCGTGCGCGGCGTGCCGCGCGAGCTCCGCGTGAGCCGCGCCATGCTGAACGAGAATCTGGACGTCACCCTCGGCGACATCGCGCGCGCGCTGCGTCTCTCGGGCCGCTCCCTGCAGCGCGTGCTGCATCGGCACGGCACGTCGTTCCACGCCGAGCTCGTCGCGGCGCGATTCCGGCGCGCGCAGACGTTGCTGACGACGAGCGACGACAAGGTCACGACGATCGCTTCACGCGTGGGCATCTCCGAGCGCGCGCTCCGTCTCTTGTTCCAGCAGAAGACCGGTCGGGGACCGGCCGAATGGCGCAAGCTGCGCGAGCCGTGACGCGGATGGCGCCGCTCTGCCGCCGTATGGCGCCGAACTGCTGACACGCGATGGTAGAGGCACCGGATGCAGCGCATCCTTCCGATTCGTTCTGCCGCCGTGCTCGCGCTCGGTGGCTCGATCGCCGCCTGCGCCGGCAATGCTCCGGGCCCGTCCGGCCCCCCGGTCGCGGCGAGCGCGCTCTGTGCGCAGGTCGCCCAGATCCTCTGCGATGCGGACCAGACCTGCTGCCACACTTCGGGCACGACCTGTCACACGACGCAGACGGCGAGCTGCGATGCAACGCTGGGCGCGCTGGTCACCGATCCACGGCTCGCGTACGTGCCGGAGCAGGGTGGAGCGCTCCTCGCCGATCTGCGGACGCGTGCCGCCGGATGTTGGGAAGAGCCGTTCCATCCGTCGGAGCTCGTCGCGTCCTTCGCGGGCACCGGCGCTGTCGGCGTGTCGTGCACACCGAGCTCGGGGACGCTCACGATCGCGGACCTCCGGGCCGGCGCGCTCTCGTGTCGTGACGGCGCCGCCTGTCGGATCCACCTCGACGTCGATGGACGCCCACGGGGCGTTTGCGAAGCCCGCGAGGTCGCTGGGACCGAGGTCTGTTCGCACGCCTACGACTGCACGGGAGACGAGTGGTGTTATCTGCGCACGGGCTGGACGCCGGGCGACTGGGGCAGCTGCCAGCCCCCGCGCG